>MGKV01000023.1 GCA_001795795.1 Candidatus Yanofskybacteria bacterium RIFCSPLOWO2_02_FULL_45_18 | reverse complement strand
ACCGATAACCATAATTGGAAACTCAATTTTTGTGTGGTATCTTGAACCATAGGTCATTCACCCCGTTAGAAATCCGCTCGAAAGAGCGGTAATTTCTAACGGGGTCGGCAATTCCATATTCGTCTGGGAGCTCCGGCCATAAAATTTGAGTTGTAATTTTGATTTTTGAATTATTTATAGTACACTCTCCCGTCAATGCTTAAGTCAATCCGTGAGGGGTGAAAGTTTGGGTCTTTGAATTTCTGGTCAAGAAATATTTTCAGAACACCTATTTGTCCGGCAATATCAGTGTCCAGATTAAAAACAATATAAAAATCTTTATCGGTGTCAACGAAAAATTCATTGACGCTTTCCGCCGGAATAGTTATCCCCCTTGAAACTACGCCGGCGGTAGAGATGGTTTTCAGCATTTTTCTGATAGCTGTGAACAGGACGGTTTCAACGGTTTCCGTCTGAATATCGGCCCTTTGGTCGTCTATTGTTGTCAGCAAAAATCCGGAAGATTTAGGCGGATCTCCCCAGAATACTTTGTCTTCGTCAAAATAGCGGCAGGAATTATCAGCCGCAAAACACCAGATGCCCAATGGCTGTCTTTCCTGCCCGTTTACTGCCAGCTCGTGCGGATATTTTTTTTCTATGGATAGGGTTTTGAGTTGCGGGAATCGTTCGATCAGCTCCGTTTGCACCCGGTTAGCCGGAAAGAATAAAATGTTTTTTCGGATTGCTAAATGCCACGGCTTGTTCTCAATAGTACTATGAATCACGCTTGAAATAGCTACCCGCAAACCGTCGCTTACGCCGTCAATTGCTACTGTTTTAACCGCCAGCGCGTCTGCAAAAAACAAAAAATAAAATATCCCGGCGGTTATTGCGGCTGTCAGCGCCAAATGCCAGATTAACCGCAGTCGGCGTACCCATGAATGTTTTTTAGGTAAAATATGCCGATTTAAATTTTGAACATTAACCGCCCGCATAGATATTTCTATTAGCTATTCACTAAATTGCAATGAGTAAAGCCGTTTAAATGTGGGGCTCTTGTGCAATAGTTCGTCGCGTGTCCCGGCAGCTTCAAGCTCCCCCTTGCTAAATACAAATATCATATCCGCTTTTAGGATTGTGGAGAAACGATGGGCAATAATAATAGACGTCCGATTTTTGATTACCGCATCAGTAGCTTCCTGAATCAATCTTTCACTTTCCGTGTCCAAATGGCTAGTCGCCTCATCTAATATTAATATTTTGGGATCACGCAAAATGGCCCGGGCAATGCCCACACGCTGACGCTCACCGCCAGATAACTTAATGCCACGCTCGCCAACGACCGTATCGTATTTTTCAGGTAATTTAATAGTAAAATCGTGGCACAGGGCCAGTTTAGCCGCCTTAACAATATCGGCTTCGCTGGCATCGGGATTCCCATAGGCAATGTTCTCTTTTATTGTGCGCGAAAAGAGATCTACTTCCTGCGGCACTACCGCAATCTGCCCCAGCAGACTCGCCTGTTTGATATCCCTAAGATCATGACCATCAACTAAAATTGAGCCCTTTTGGGGGTCATACGAGCGTAAAAGTAAATTTACAAAAGTCGTTTTGCCGCTACCACTGCGACCGACCAAAGCGACGATTTGCCCGGCTGGTATTTTGATGGAAAGATTTTTGAGCGCCCAATTTTTATCTTCGGAATATTTAAACGAAACCTCGCGGAACTCAAGCTCTCTCTCAAGTGGCATTAACGCCGTCGCACCGTCCTTGTCCTTTATCTTTATTGGCTCGTCCAGAATATCAAACATCTTCTCCACATTAGCCAAAAATTTTCTAACTCTCTGAACCACCAGGGACAGCTGGCTCATTGGCCCGTAGGCGATACCATAAAGGGTCACGAACAACACAAAATCGCCAACCGTATTTTTACCATAAAAAACAAGGAGACCAGCCCCTATAATCACCGCTAGTCGGCCTAGCATGGAGATCACCGCCTGCGAACTGCGCATCCAGCGCCAGTATCTGTCCAGCTGCAGATCTTTTTGGAAAATGCGATTCTGTAACTTAATTTGATTTTTTATCTCCTCATTTTCCTGCCCATATTTTTTGACGGTAAAAACATTGCTCGCCACGTCATAAGCTTCTTTGGATAGGGTATCGGCGATATCATTCGATTCTCGCTGTATCTTGTATACTTTTGAAGCTAAAAACTGTGTAACAAGCAAATAAATCGGCAACGGCGCCATTGTCAAAAAGCCAATAGTTATATTCTTCCACAACAACAGCGATACCACGGCAATATATGTCAGTGATTGAGGTAGAACGGTCTGAAACATAAAATCCTCAATGATGGTGTAAGTGGACGAGGCACCACGGTCAATTTTACCGATAATTGAACCGCTGCCTGATTCGTGATGAAACAAGGCATGTAGGCGCAAGTATTTTTCAAAAGCCATATTGTGGATATGATTGCGGATGATCACCGCGAGCTTATAGTCCTTATAGTCGTAAATACTTTCAAAGACTTGGCCCAATACGGTTGCGATCAGTATGCCGGAAGCGGCCCATATCAATACCGACATGGTAGCCGTACTTTTGCCGATAAAAAATCCGGTAAAAATATCCACTAGATATTTTATAATAAACGGCACAACCATATTCAACGCCGCAATGATAATCGCCAAAAAAACCAAAACAACCACCGTCTTTTTGTGGTCTTTAAGCAAGCCTAGGACACGCCAGAATGAAGATCTTTTCCTTTTAGCCATTACGTAAGTTGCGCTGTTTTTTTCCGGCAATATTTCCTTAGATTCTAATTCGTCAAGAGCTTTTAACGCCGCTTCAACTTCATCGTCAAAAGTTACTTGTAACTTGGGCGGTATTTTGTTCGAAAGCTGAAGTTCCCTAACGAATTCGCTGGCTGGCGTTTTGGGTTGTTCCATATTTATGTTAGCACTTCCGGTCTTTTTAGTGATAGCCGTGGAACATTTATTTTATTTCCCCTTGCCCGCCTATATATTTCTGAAGGGCTTTGGGGATTTTCATAGTTCCCTTTTCGGTTTGGTAGTTTTCCAAAATGGCGATGGGGAGGCGGCTGGTGGTGAGAGCGGTGCCATTGAGCGTGTGGACAAACGCAGTTTCATTATCTCCCTTGCGGTAGCGGATATTAAGTCGGCGGGATTGATAGTCGGTACAGTTAGAGGTGCTGGTAACCTCGCCATAGCCATTTCGCATAACCATCCACGCTTCAATGTCATACTTGCGGTAGGCCGAACCGCCCAAGTCGCCGGAAGCGATATCAATCACGCGGTACGGCAGTTCTAATCCGTCAATGATCTCTTTTTCAATATCTAAAATCTCTTGGTGTATTTTCTCGCCTTCTTCGGGCTTGCAGAAAACAAACATCTCCAATTTGGTGAACTGATGGACACGATAAAGACCTTTGGATTCACGGCCATAGGCGCCGGCTTCGGTGCGAAAACAATGCGACAGGGCGATATATTTTTTGGAACCGGCGGATAGGTCTAAAATCTCATTAGCATGATAACCGCCCACGGTGATTTCAGCAGTGCCGATCAAACTCAAGTCGGTATTCTCAATAGAATAAACCTGCGACTCCGGCCCGCGCGGATTAAAGCCGATGCCCTCTAAAATTTCGTCTTTGGCCAGATCGGGTGTCTCCAGCAATTTAAAGCCATGTTTTGTGACAACATCAATGCCGTAGTTGATTAATGCCTGATTGAGCCGAACCAGATCATTCTTTACAAAATAAAATTTATTGCCGGCGACTTTCGCGCCGCGTTCAAAATCCAATAAATCCAATTTTAACGCCAGTTCCTCATGATCTTTCGGCTTAAAATCAAATTTTGACACTTCACCGACTGTCTCAAGAATCTTAAAATCATCCCCTCCGCCTATTGGCGCGTCAGGGTGGGTCAGATTCGGAATTTTAAGCATGAGTCGGCGGTATTCGGCTTCGGTATTTTTAAGTTCTTCTTCTGTTCTGACAATCTCATTCCCCACTCCGCGCATTTTTAATATTTCTTCTTCGCTCGGTTTTCCTTTGGATTTTTGATTACGTAACGCCCGCAGTCCTTCGGCTTTTTGCATTATCTCCCGCCGCTCATCGTCCAGTGATAATAGCCGGTCAATATCAATCTCAACCCGCCGGCTAGCGTTATTCTTTTTAACTAAATCTGCGTTTTGTCGGATAAATTTAATGTCCAGCATTGCGGGATAATATTCTTTGGGTTTCAACCCGTTCGAGAACGTCCTCCGCGAAGCGGACGACTTCAGTCGTTCAGGACGACTTTTCTCGAACGGGTTTCATCGTTGGAAACAATATAATTTCTCGGACCGAATGCGCACCGGTTAAAAGCATCACAAACCGGTCAAGTCCCAAACCCCAGCCGGCGGCGGGCGGCATGCCGTATTCTAACGCTTCCACGAAATCCTCATCCATTCTTTGCGCCCCCTCATCGCCTTTAGCGCGGTTCTTTTCCTGCGCCGCAAAACGCTCGCGCTGGTCAACCGGATCGTTTAATTCGGTAAAGGATTTTATCAGCTCCGTTCCGCCGGCAAAAAACTGGAACGCGTCAACATATTCGGGACTGTTCTCAAGCCGTTTGGTCAACGGCAGTATCTCGGCCGGCCAGGCCGTAACAAATGTGGGCTCAATTAACCGCGGGCAGATCACTTTTTTGAATATCTCATCGCCAAGGATGCCCTTGGTGGTATGCTTTTCAACCCTTATGCCCAATTCAGCGGCCTTGGCCCGGAGAGTATCTTCATCGGCATAGTCGTAATCTAGGCCGGTATGTTCCTTCAGAAGGTCTTGGAACCGCGCGCGCCGGTAAGGCGCCCTGAAATCAATCTCTCTGTCTCCGGCAACGACAGCCGTTTTGCCGAAGACCGCTTTGACTACCGTTGAGAACATCTCCTCGGTAAACGGCATCGCCCACTCAAGGTCTTTGTAGGCCGCGTACCATTCAAGCGCCGAAAATTCAGGGTTATGGTCGCGATCCATGCCTTCGTTCCGGAAATTGGTGGTAAATTCAAAAACCTTTTCAAAACCGCCGACAAGCAGACGCTTTAGATACAACTCCGGAGCGATACGCAAAAACAAATCCATATCAAGGGCGTGCATATGGGTCTTGAACGGCCGCGCGGTCGCTCCGCCGTAAAGCGACTGTAAAGTCGGCGTCTGAACTTCCATAAAATCACGGCTGTTCAAAAAACTGCGAAGTTCCATGATAATGCGGGAACGCAAAACAAAGCGTTGGCGGACATCCGGATTAAATATCAAATCCAGATAACGCTTGCGGAACCGTTCCTCAACATCCTGCAGTCCGTGCCATTTTTCCGGCAGAGGCAGAAGCGACTTAGTCAAGAGGCGGTACCTCTCCGCCTCCAGCGTCCGCTCGTTCTTTTTAGTTTTAAAAAGCAATCCTGAAGTTTCAATAAAATCGCCGATATCCACCGTTTCGCTGAAAACCTGATATTCTTTTTCACCCAAAGCATCTTTCTTAAAATAAAGCTGGATTGCTCCACTGCCGTCATCCAAATCAACGAAAGTGGAGCCGCCATGTTCGCGGATGGCCAAAATCCGTCCGGCCAGCACGATTGTCTTTCGGTCGGCCGAAAGGCCGTCAAAGTCAGATATAACCTGACCGATATTATGGGTGCGCCAAGATTTAGGCGGGTACGGATTAGCACCCATTTTTATCAGCCGTTTTATTTTTTCAAGCCGTATTGTTCTTAGTTCTTCTAGTGCCATTAAGTAATCTCAATTATCTTATATTCGGTATCGCCTCTCGGCGTGGTTACCACAATCAAGTCGCCCTTTTTGTGTCCCAAAAACGATTTGCCGAGCGGCGATTCATTGGAAATAAAGCCATCTGCGGGGTTTGACTCGGAACTGCCGACAATCGTAAAATGCTGGTTTCCGTTTTTTGAATCAACTTGAATGCACGAACCGACGCTGACTATTCCGCTTTTAGTGTTACCCGAAATTACAATCGCCGAATCAAGAATATTTCTTATATCCTCAATCCGGCCTTCATTGAATTCCTGTTCTTTTTTGGCCGCGTCAAACTCGGCGTTTTCTGAAAGATCGCCCAGTTCTTTGGCATCTTGAATCCGACGGGCTAATTCGGGCCTGATAATTGAGGTCCTCTCCTCAAGTTCCATTTTAAGTTTTTCTAAGCCCTCACGACTGAAATATTGATTAGACATTTTGTTGTTGTTTGCCGGTATGTTCTACATTATATCACCTGCTGATATCCTGTAAATCCAGCGCTAATTTAAATCCGTGTATCTTGAGTTGGCGCCGGACAGAAGCATTCCTTAACAGCAAACGTAGTGAAACATAATAGCATTTTTATGGGGATTGTAAACCCCACACTTAAAAGCTTTTAAGTGTGGGGCGATAACGCCGGATTGGGAGTCGGAATTGCGGTATTTTGGTTAAAATACCAATGATAGATATTGTGGGTTATTTTGGTGGCCAAACCTTCGTTTGAAGCCGATCCCTCGATAAGTACCGTAACGCTTATCTGCGAATTTTCATAGGGCGCAAAAGAAATGAATAAGGAGTTAACTGAACGGCCCTTGAGCACTTCGGCGGTTCCAGTTTTGGCCGCTACTTTGACCGGTAAGTCCTGCAATGATCGAGCCGTGCCGGAAATTACAGTTTCCAGCATATCTCTTCTCATTTCATCAATATATTCTTTTTTGAAAGGCAACTCTCCTAGGACCTCTTCCTCAAACAGCTTGACGGGATGTTTTTTGTCGTCCAGTATTTTGCCGGCAATCCGCGGTTTATATATCGTACCGCCGTTTGCAATCGCTGAAACATAGGCGCTCAACCACAATGGCGTTACGAGCAGGTCGCCTTGGCCGATAGAAACATTGTAAGTATCACCGGTATACCATTGCTCGTTTTTTTCTCTTAATTTCCAGTCGGCGGCGGGCACAAATCCCCGTCCTTCTCCGTACAGATCAACCCCCAGTTTTTTATCGGCTGAACTTAGTTTCAGATATTTGGCGATGCGCTCTATCCCCAGTCCTTTCTTGTCTCCCCAGCCGCCGCCTGCCATGAAAAAGAAAATATTGCAGGAATTCGCGATTGCCCGCCGCAAGTTGAATAAACCGTATTCCGTCCGCCAATTTTTAAACACATACGGGTCTTCAGGATTATTTGGATTCGGAAAGCTGATGCTGACGCAGTCTTGTATCGTATCTTGCGGCTTTATTATTTTTTCTTCCAAAGCCATAAGCCCTATCAGCGGTTTAATTGTAGAACCGGGATTATAAAGACCGCTGATAGCTCTGTTGAATAACGGTTTCCGTTTGTTTAAAAACAAACTGTTGAATTCCTTGTCTGATATCGGCGAACTGAACGTGTTATTGTCAAACAACGGGAAGCTGGCCATTGCCAGAACTTCGCCATTGCGTGGATTCTGAATAACTATCGCGCCGCGACTAAGGCCGGCTCCCCGCAGAACGCTATCCATTTCCCTAACTGCCGTTTGTTGTAATTTGCCGTCTATGTTAAGCACTAAATCCCGGCCGGGCATTGTTTCAAGTTCGTTGAGTTGGTTCCTTGCATTTTTGTTATCAAACAAAATATGGCCATGCTCTCCTCGCAAAACTTTCTCATAAAAGACCTCTGCTCCCAAGCGCCCGATCGTATCCGTAGGCCGGTAATAATCATCAGCCAGATCGTCTTTGCCAACCTTGCCGATATATCCGATAAGATGGGAAAAATAAGTTCCCCAAGGATAGTATCTTTTTGTGTTGGCAACGGTATAAAAACCGCCTGGGTCCAATGTTTCAATTGCCAAAACCTTGTCTTTTGAAATATCCGAAGCGGCGATAAATACCGAGTTGGCGGATATGTTTGCGTTGATATTGTTTTGAAAATCAACTTCATTAATGCCCAGAATGCCGGCCAACTTTTTAATATTGATCTCCGCTTTATTTGGATTGTTTTTAATCTCACGGGAAAGCGCGATTAAATTGAAAACCGGAACATTTTTGGTTAAGGGCTCCCCATTCCTGTCATAAATGATACCTCTTGGCGGAGGTATAAAAAAATCGACAGACCTGTTGCGTAAAGCCAATTGGGAGAAATGTCCGAAATCAATAACCGTCATTTTAAAAACATATCCCAAAATAACAACAAAAACAGCGGTGACGGTTACAAAAGCCAGCTTGAAAACAACGCCGCTAATGGGCTGTTCCACATCGGAATAACTGCTTTGAGAATCAAGCAGAGTTTCTTCGGGAGTAACCCAATCCTCACTTTCCACCGATATTCTATATTCTTTGTGTTTTTGCATTATTATTCTTAACCTCAAGATTTACCGGACAGTAAAATAGAAGCAATAAACGCGCCTGCTACTATTGTTGCCAGCAGTCCCGGGTCCCACAAAAACAAAAATTCGTTTTCCCAAGGCAGTTGCGAGAAGTAAGCCAACTTTCGTTCCAGCGCGATAAGCATTATCAATGCATAGAAAAGGCCGACGAGGGAAAATACTTTATAAAATAACGAACCCGACAATCCCAAATGTGAAAAGAACTGCCCAAGGCTAAAAAAACGATTCAACCAAAAAATTAAAATAAAAATGGCAAGGAACGGAATAACAATACTACCAAATCTGTAGCCGAAAATGAGTTCAGCCGTTGCGGAATAGGCGAAACCGTAGATAGCCGCCTGAAATGATGCAGTATAAAAACCCAACAAAACGCTCAAAAACAAAAAGATGAAGATATTGTATTTAAAACCCAATAACGGCGGCAAAAAAAAGTCTGCCGCCAAAAATGCGGCGGACAAGCTCACGGCCATTGTTTTATTGATGCGCATTGTTTTTTATAACGATAACCTTACCCAAAGAATATCCGTCAGCCGCCGGTTTAACTCTTATTTTCTTAAAAATCCGGGATTCATTGATTTCTATATGCTCTACCGTACCGATTATCAAGGCCGCCGGGAATATGTCACTGCCGTTCGTTACGATGATGTCGCCTTCTTTTATCTCTTCGGCATTGGTAACCAAATTTAGATATAAACCGTCTTGGCTGGCGCCATTGGCTATGCCTTGGGTTTTAGAACCCCGCGCTTTTGCCGCCACTCTAAACATTGGGTCGGTAACAAAGTTTATTCTGCTGTAATTCTTGAAAACTTCTTTAATTTGTCCCACTAAAACACCCTCACCATTTACAACGATATCGCCGACATTCACCCCGCTTGCGCTGCCGAGATTTAATAAAAGACTATAGCCGGGAGGGTCAAAGTTAAAACTATAAATACCCCCGTAAATTAACTGCGCGTTGGCGGGAGTCGGCAAGTTGAGAGCTTTTTTCAGAAAAAGGTTCTCATCTTTTATCGCTTCAAGCTTCAGCAGTTCATAAGTCAGGTCTGCATTTTTGCTTCTAATCTGTTCGTTGTCTTTAGCCAGCTGTTTCCAGTTCTTTAAAGCATCGGTAAATGACCTCGCTTTGTTAAATTGCCGGAAAAGCGCGACTGCCGGTTTTTTTATCAGTGAAGCGGCCAATTCATTGACGGCATCATGTAAAAAATATCGGTTGACAAGAATAAAAAAAACAGCCACAAGCGTCAGTGAGAGGATTAATTTAAAAGAAGGTCGCTTCATTGAGAGCTGATTAAATAAAACTGTCCTTGTTGACATTAACAAAAACAGAGCGTAACTGTTCGATGCTCTCCAGAGCAAAACCGCAGCCCCGGACCACCGCGGTAAAAGGATCATCTACTATTTTTACAAAAAGTTTTGTTTCCCGAGCGATCAACTTATCTAAACCGCGCAGTAGCGCTCCGCCGCCGGCAAGAAATATGTGGCGATTGATTAAATCGGCGGTCAGTTCCGGAGGAGTTTCTTCAATAGTATCCTTAACAGCGGCGGCAATGCTGTTAACGGATCTTTGCGTTACTTCCCGTATCTCTTCGGAGTTAATGCCTATCTCCTTGGGCAGACCGGTAACCAAGTCTCTGCCCCGAACCCGTCCTTCCAATTCCTCTTCCAACTTATAGGCAGAACCCAGTGATATTTTAAGATTTTCAGCGGTAGTTTCACCGACCAAAAGATTCTTTTCTTCTCTTAGATATCTCACGATATCTTCATTCAGCTTATCACCGGCAATACGCAGTGAGCGTGAGGCGATAACTCCGCCCATGGAAATAACGGCCACCTCAGTCGTTCCGCCTCCGATGTCAACTATTACATTTGCGATGGCGTCCTGAACCGGAAGACGCGCTCCCATGGCCGCCGCCATCGGCTCTTCAATTAGATAAACTTCGCGAGCGCCTGCATTAAGCGTAGCGTCTTCAACTGCCCGTTTTCCAACTTCTGTAATGCCCGAAGGCACGCCTATTACTACTCGCGGCCTTGGTATCAAAGCAAAACTTTCCTGATGGACCTTATCAATAAAGTAACGGAGCATTTGCTCCGTGACCTCAAAATCGGAAACTACTCCTGAAACCAATGGCCGTGTAACAACAATATATCCGGGCGTACGGCCTGCCATTATACGAGCCGATGAACCCACAGCTAAGATTTTGCCGGTTTTTTGATTTATCGCCACGATGGATGGTTCGCTGATGACAATGCCCTTGCCACGGACGTAAACCAAAGTATTTGCCGTACCCAAATCTATGCCGATATCTTTTGAGAAAAATCCCAAGAATTTATTAAACATGGGGAATCAGTTAGATAGACCATTCTATACGGACTCTGGTTTATTTACTGCCGTTATTTTTGCCTTACCAACCACCACAAGAAAATAACGAACAGGAAAAGCAGAGCCCACCATTGCCACGAATCGGAAACAAAAGAAAATATGGATGCCCATGCCATTATGCTGTTTT
>MGKV01000022.1 GCA_001795795.1 Candidatus Yanofskybacteria bacterium RIFCSPLOWO2_02_FULL_45_18 | reverse complement strand
TGTGCCAGCCGGCGCAATTCGTAAAGATGGCCCTTCGGCGGGCATTGCCATGACAACCGCATTGGTTTCACTGTTTTTAAGTAAACCGGTACGCAAAGAAGTCTGCATGACTGGAGAAGTAACGCTCCGCGGCAAGGTGCTGGAAATCGGGGGACTCAAAGAAAAGATATTAGCCGCGCATCGCGCGGGATTAAAAACCGTCATTATCCCGCTGGAAAATAAAAAAGACCTTGAAGATATCCCCAAAGAAGTCAAAAAGGATATGAAGTTTGTGTTTGTGAAATCCATGGACGAAGTGCTGAAAGTCGCCTTGCGTTGACTCGCTCCGCCTAGCACCTTTCGGAAATTGGGTATCCTTGCAAATGCCGTAGAGATGGGATATAATATTTCTTAACAGGAGGTTGGTGTGGCGGAAGTTATTAAGATTTTTAATATTGAGGAAGGGGCAACGCCCAATGGCCGGTACAGAATAACGGTCACATATAACGGAAAAGTTGTTGACATATTCAGCAGAAATACAATGTCTGCGGCGCAATCAGCGCTTATCGCGGCAGGTTACCGGCGCCTAGTTTGGACTAGGGGCGAAAGAGTTATACTTCAGGAACAAGAACGATAGCTGGCATATTTTGCCGGCTTTTTTAATACCGTGGGAATCTGCTATACTTTCAATATGCCCTGGTTGAAAGCGAACAGAAAATTTTTATATGCCACTTCAGTTTTAATCGGTACCATGGTGGGAGTGGGGGTTTTTGGAATTCCCTTGGCATTTTCTAAATCTGGTTTTTTGGTCGGCCTTGGTTTTATGATTGCCATTGGTTTGGCGATGCTCCTGACTTACTATATGTACGGCGAGGTTGTTTTGCGGACGGAACAGCTTCATCAGCTCGTCGGCTATACCGGCAAATATCTCGGCCCTTGGTGGAAAAAGTTTATGCTTTTTGCCGACACTTTGAGCATCTATGGCGGCCTTTTGGCCTACATCATAATCGCCGGCGATTTCTTGAGTTATATTTTTTCCGGTTTCTATTACGCGACCCCAACTTTTTACAGCATTTTATTTTTTGCGATTTTTTCGATATTGCTCTATCTGGGTTTTCGCGCTGTCGCATGGCTGGAGATCGGCTTGGTCGGCATCTACAGTTTGGTGATATTGATAACTTTTATTTTTGGGCTGCCCAAAGTCCAGCTGCCCAATCTTATGACTTTCAGTCCGGGCGCGTGGTTTCTGCCTTATGGCGTATTGCTTTTTGCTTTTGCCGGAATGTCGGCAATACCTTTGCAGCGAAAAATTTTGCAGGGGCAGGAGCACAACCTAAAAAAATCCATTACTTTGGCGGTCGGAATCGTGGCGATATTGTATTTACTTTTTGCTTTCACTATCGTGGGTATAGTCGGCGAGGCCACGCCGGATACCGTTTCGGGATTGTTTGAGTTTATCGGAGGCAGAATGGTTTTTTTGATAGCCCTGTTTGGGATTTTAGCCGTTTCAACTTCTTATCTTACTTTGGGTATGGCCATTTATGATGTTTTTCGTCTGGATTATAAGTTAAAAAATATGCCGGCTTGGCTTTTGGTGGTTCTGCCGCCGTTTATTTTATACTTAAGCGGTTTGCGGACATTCGTTGACGTCATTAATGTTGCCGGTGCCGCGGCGATCGCGCCGATTTCATTGATACTTATCGCCACTTTTGCCAAAGCGAAAGGTCAAGGCGACCGCGTGCCGGAATATTCCGTCAGCGTACCCAAATGGCTGATGCGCGTTTTGATATTAATTTTTTTGGGAGGAGCCATCTATGCTCTCGCATTTAATTAAATTGCTGAAAATAAACCGGCAAAAGGGGGAAATCCTTGTTTTTTATTTGCTTCTTTTTGCCATTCCGTTCCAAACACGGAAAATTTTATTTCAGTCGGGCTGGGGATTTAATGAATGGAGGTCGTTTAGCGTATATTTCACGGACATCTTGTTTATCGCCCTGTTAATGATATGGGTGATAAACAAAGTCAACCTTCGTCCCGAGCTCAGGTCGAGGGAAAGTCAACCTTCGTCCCGAGCTCAGGTCGAGGGAAAGTTAAAATTACAATTCAAAATTTAAAATTTCTGAAATCGGATACCTTTTTATTAATTTTTTTGGGGGTTGCGTTGCTGTCAATTAAAAATTCAACAGACACTAAATTAAGTCTCTTCTCCTTTTTGCGTCTTATGGAATTTGCCGCTCTGTATTTTTATATAAAATCTAACGCTGTCAGGCTATTGGCTAATGGCTATTGGCTATTGGCTATTCTTGCCGGTGGTCTCTTCCAATCCCTCATCGCCATCGCCCAATTTCTAAAACAGTCTGCTATCGGCTTACGGTTTCTGGGCGAGAGCGTCATCGCGCCGGATATGGAAGGCGTGGCGGTATTTTATAATTCAGTAGGCGAGAAAGTGATGCGCGCCTATGGCACAACGCCGCACCCCAATATTTTAGCCGCCTATCTGCTGCTTTCCATTTTTTGTTTTTATTATTTATCTTTTGCGAAAATCAAATACTATTGGCTATTGGTTATCGGCTATTCACTAGTTTTATTTGGATTTTTTGCAACCTTTTCACGGATTACCATTTTCATTTGGCTTTTAGCGGCTTTGGCGCTGGTTATGTTGGTAAAAAGAAAATGGCGGGCGGAATACAAAGCGGCCATTTTCAAAATAATTATTGCTACCGCGGTTACCTCGGTAATTTTTGTCGCGGCTTTCTGGCCGGCGGTATCGGCCAGAATTAAAATTTCCGGCGGAGATGAAGCGGTAAAATTCAGGGTTTTTTACAACAAAGAAGCTCTGCGCAGCGGCTCGGGCATATTAAATATTAACTGGCTTGGCGTTGGCACAGGCAATTTTGTGAACTGGCTCATGAAATATGACAATAAGCTACCCCGCTATATGTATCAGCCGGTGCATAACATTTATCTCCTGCTCTATTCGGAGACGGGCATTTTGGGAGCCGGAGCCTTTGTCTTATTTGTGCTGGCATTGATAAAAAATTTTATGGCAAAGCGCAAGCCGATTTCTTTGGAAAGCGCTTTTATTTTGACAATCGTTTTATCCATTCTCACCATTGGTTTTTTTGACCATTTTCCATGGACTCTTCAGCAGGGGCGGTTGATGCTGTGGCTTTCTCTGGCCGGATTGACACTATAGTTTCAATCTGTTAATACGGCTCTTGAGTTCTTGAACAACTTGGAGGTTGTCGTGCAAAAAATGCTTTTTTCTTTGGTCATTTTGACTGCTCTGTTTTGTCTAATTGTATTGGGTGCTGATTCAGTTGCCGCTGACGCAGAATCAGACAAATTGCTTCACTCCGAAGGAATTATGAGCGTAAGCGAATTTGAATCTTTGCTTGCCGTATCCGGCAAGCCGATAGAAGCATATTTTGACACTGTTTCCCGCGGTAAGGAGATGTCCCGATACGCAGTGCGATTGGAAGGCCGTGTCAATTTTGGCGGGCTTGAATTTGTTGCTTTTACCACTGACTGCCATATCGTTGCCGGAATGAGCGGAAGTCCGGTCTATATTAACGATAGAAAGTTCTGCGCGCTGTCTTATTCATTTGGCGGTTTTATCCCGCCCGGAGAGCCCAAGTGGGGCGCTTGCACGCCTCTTGAATATATGCTGAACGAGTCAGCTTCGGGTCTGGCGCAAAACTCTGCAGCATTACCCGCGTCCTTTACTTATAAAGGAATGGCGTTCAGTGAAATATCGCTTGGAAGCGAAATGGTCTCTGAAACGATGCTGAAGCAAATGGCTGCCAGCGGCAATATCGGCAAAGAATCGATTGACGCAATTAGCCGTTTAAGGTTTAACTTTACCGTCGTTGACAGCGACCAATCCGGCAGTTCCGAAAAAACCTGGAACCCGATGCTTAAGGCGGGGATGCCTATTAAAGCGGACCTTATTCAATGGCGTGATGAAAAGAACAAAACAGTTTCTATCGGCGCGCTTGGCACGATCTCTCACATAGATAAAAATGGGCGCATTTACGCTTTCGGCCATCCTTTTTTCGGATCGGGCAAAGTCAAATATATTTTTCGAACTTGTGAAATTCTCGGGACGGTCATCAGTGATTACGACTCGTTCAAAATAGGCGGAAGGGATTCAGATATTCTTGGCTTGATTGACCTTGATTCCCGCTATGGAATTTATGGACAGATTAGTTCCTCCGGCGTATTGGAAGAATTACCCATGGTTTCAGTTGAATTCCGCAAGGAGGGAATTAGTGCGGGGGCGTATAAGATATGGGTTGCGGAGACTTCGTATGGGGTTTTATTCCTTGAGTACGCTCTTTCTGTGGTCGGTTCTTTAAGCGGAGCTCCGCTTGGGCAAGCCGTTGTTATGACCGATCTCGGTGGAACCGTTGCTTTGTCCGGTTTTGATTCCATAAATTTTCAGGAGCTGTATTCGCCGGTTACTTTTTCTTTTGGCGGCGAAATAGTCAGTGTTTCCTCATATTCTGTCGCTCTGCGGGATTTTCTGTACGGGGTCTACGGATTTATTATCGCCAGTAATTATAAATTCAAGATCCTTGGCGTTAATCTTGTCGCCGATTTTATTCCCGGCAAAAAACAAAATATGAAACTTGCCGCTTATAAATTTCCGGCCAAAGTAATTTATGGCCAGAATCCGGTGCTTGAGATACGTTTTGTCAGCGAGGATAATTCTCTGGCGATAGAAAAGCGGCTTACCGTAAAAATCGACTGGGATCAGGTGGAAAAGCCGGTTTATTCAAGGTCAACCAAGGATACGGAAAAAGAAGGGGAGAAAAGGGTTGGCGGTTCGTTAAGCCTTTTCAGCGCAAGCGGATATTACGGTTCTCTTTCCGGCAACGAAGCGCAGGTTGAAAACCCAAGCTATTTCCTTAACTCCAAAGAATATCTCGCCCTTTTTTCCAAAAAACTTCAGTTTAAAGACAATAGGGTTTTTCTGAAAGTTTCCCTTGACGCAAAAAGCGGGCTTTACGACCGGCGGATAAATTCCTCGGATTCGGTGGTATCGGACAAAGTTGATGACGAAACAAACGGTTGGCATCTGATGAAAGGAGGCGTAAAAGAGCGGAATATAACTATCAAAAACGAAGGAAATGTGTCTTTCCGCTTTGAACTTCCTGTTATACCAACCGGTTATGTCGTTGAACTTGGCGGAGAATATTTCGGTTTTGAAGTAGTTAATGAAGATACGACTATGTCAAAATAGCAAGCCGAATCCGAATATTAGTTGCCAGTTTTTTAAAGAGCGCTTCGCGCTCTTTTTTAATTCTTACAAATGAATTACAATTTTTTCTATGGCTGAATATAACCGTACAGAAGGGTTGCGCAAGATCAAAGAGGGGGTGATTAGGGGCGTAGGATTGTCTCTGCGCCAAGAGCGTCTCAAAAATAAGGTATTTCCGGTGATCGGCGAGGGTAGTCACTATGCCAAGATAATGTTCGTGGGCGAGGCGCCTGGACGCACCGAAGCGGCCACCGGACGGCCGTTTTGCGGAGCGTCAGGCAAGGTGTTGGATGAGCTTTTGGCATCAATTAATGTGCTGCGGCAGGATGTTTATGTTACCAATATTGTCAAAGACCGGCCACCGTTCAACCGCGACCCCTATCCTGAAGAAATCAATGCCTATGCGCCTTTTTTAGACCGTCAGATTGAGATTATCCAGCCGCAGGTTATAGCAACTTTGGGCCGGTTTTCAATGGCGTATATAATGCAAAAATTCGGATTGGGCCATGAACTTAAATCCATAAGCCAAATCCACGGCAAAATCTTTGAAGCGGAAACTTCGTATGGGAAAATAAAAATAGCACCGCTTTATCATCCGGCGGTGGCAGTTTATAATTCTAATATGAAAACTGCTTTAAAAGACGATTTTAAAGCATTAAGCCAATTTAAATAAGCATGGAATCCGTTCTGGCATTTCTACAATCTAGTTTTCCGTTCATTATCGATCATAGATATCTTTTTCTTTTTTTGGGAGCAACTATTGAAGGGATGAACACTATGGTGCTTGGAGGATTTTTAATATCGGCCGGAACAGTGCGCTTTCTGCCCGTTTTTTCCCTCTTTCTTCTGGGTTATGTCATCAACGGTTATGTTTGGTATCTGGTGGGCTATATCGGGGGCTCCAAGCCGATTGACAAATGGGGACGGAAAGACGAGAAGGGGCGGCGTGTCATTGAGCGGGTGGAACGGTATTTTGAGAAATACAGCGGCCGCGCTATCGTGCTTACCAAATTCACCTTTTCGTTGACGATAGCAACGTTGATAATGGCTGGCTCGCTAAAATACAACCTGAAAAAATTTACTTGGTATAATTTTTGGGGATCGCTCGGGTGGGTGGCGGCGACCTTGTTTTTAGGATTTTTCTTTGGCGAAAGCTTCAAGATATTTTTTGTTAATTTTTTAAGAAGCGTGACTTATTTCATCGTTTTTCTGGGTAGTGCCATTGCCTTGCTCTATATTTTAAAATGGTTGTTCAAGTCGGCATTCGTTAAATCTTTATTCTTGGCTGATCGGATAAAGTACTTCAGTGAGAAAATTAAAGACGGCTTGGACCGGTTTGTTTCCGATAAGAATTCAAGGAATCGCCAGAATCATTAAAAAAGTAATCCACAGGTGACTTGGCTTGAACCCTTTTTTGTGATAGTATAAAAGAATAAAGAATGAATACTAAAAAAACCTTATTTCTAGCGGTTTTTGTGGGCTTGGTAATTATTCTAGCCCCTATTGCCAAAGCCGAAGACGGAGGAAACCCCCGTTATTTTGTCCATACAACCAAAAGTTTTTGGAAGAATACGCTTGGCGTCCGCAATATATTTTCCGACGGTTTTACCTCTGACCTGTCTGGTTTTCAGCTCAAATTAGCCAAAATTGCCGGTCTGGAGCTTTCTCCCGTTAAGCAATTAAATATTTTACCGGAGGAAGTTCAGACCGATTCAATAATTTCTGGAAAGAGCCGCCCCAATCCCGGTCCACGGCCAACACCATCCGAAGCAGTTCCTTGGGGAATAAAGATGGTTTATAACGACTATACTCTTACCAATACTTCCGGAGGGTTGGGGATAACTGTTGCAGTGCTGGATACCGGTATCGCTAATCACCCCGACTTATCGAACAGGGTTGCCGGTTGCAAAGATTTTACCAATGCCAGACAGCCGGTAATAGACGGCAAATGTGACGATAAGAACGGCCATGGCACTCATGTGGCCGGCATAATTTTGGCTGATGGGGGCAGCGACAATCTTGGCATTTATGGAGTTGCGCCCGAAGCGTACCTCTTTGCTTACAAAGTTTGTTCGGCTAACGGTTCATGCTGGTCGGACGATATTGCCGCGGCTATTTATGCGGCTACCGATAATGGCGCCAATATAATTAACCTTAGTTTGGGTTCCGACTCTCTTAGTTCGTTGATTGGCGATGCAATTTCATATGCTGTCCAGAATGGCGTATTGGTGGTTGCGGCCGCCGGAAATGACGGTCCCTACATAGAAAGCATTGATTACCCGGGAGCTTTGGTTGATGTTGTTGCTGTCGGCGCTCTTAATAGCAGTGAAAATATCCCCGATTGGAGTTCCCGCGGCGGCAATACGCTGACCACTCCTTATGAGGTTGAAGAGAAAGATATTGAACTCGCGGCTCCGGGAGTTGGAATATTGTCAACTTGGAAAGATGGCGGATATGCGACTCTGTCAGGGACATCTATGGCCTCTCCTCATGTTGCCGGTTTAACCGCAAAGTTTTGGTCAGATCATCCTGCGAGTTCGTCGTTTGACATACGCAGTCTTTTGCATCAGGCGGCGCACGATCTTTCGCCGGTTGGCGACGATAATGCATCAGGATTCGGATTGCCTACACTGTAACAGAAACCACTGGTTGTGGACTCACAAGAACCCTTGCCCCGCACTTATGAGGCATAACATGCCGACTATTTCGGGTGCTAACATGTTGTTTAGTAAGATTCCTAGTTGAAGAATATCTCTTCAAATTCGTCACTACCTGCATCTTTGAGAAATAGATGCTTCGTAAGTGATGGGGCTTGAAGGGCTTTTTGGTTTAGTGATAAAATTAAGGGATGAGAATTAATAATGTTATCCGAATTATGGTCATCGGCGATTTCCTGACTAATGCGGGCTTTAGCGTCTTTGCGCCGATATTCGCCATTTTTTTTACCGGACAGATTGAGGGCGGCACTTTGGCTCATGTCGGTTTCGCGGCGGCTATCGTGCAAATTTTTAAATCCGTACTGCAGATTCCGATTGCCAGATATTTAGACAAAAACCATGGCGAATATGACGACTTTTATTCATTGATATCAGGAAGCATTGTTGTGGCCAGCGTGCCGTTCTTGTATATTTTTGCTACTAATGTTTCCCATATTTACATTATTCAGGCTGTTTATGGCATAGGTTTGTCCTTTGTTATTCCTCCGTGGTATGCAATATTTTCAAGACACCTTGATAAACACCACGAGAGTATTGAGTGGTCTTTGGACTCTGTCGCCATCGGTATTGCCGCATCAAGCGCCGCGGCGCTTGGCGGAATTTTGGCTTCTAAATTTGGTTTTCACCGCGTTTTTCTGTTTGGCGGCATTCTTGCGATTTGCGGCACTTTATTGCAAATTAAAATTTTCAAAGATCTTAAGGGTAAAGTGGCTCAAGGCGCAGTGAAACCACTGCCGGACAGAAATCCATAATAACCAACAGCAACCCTCGCTGAGGCGGACTTCTAACGGGATGAATTCAGAACTGTCAAAAATCTTTTTTGAGATGTCGGTTTTAATGAACATGAAGGGTGTCCAGTTCAAGCCGCGCGCGTTTGAAAAAGCGGCTCATTCTCTGGGGGTATTGGAGGAAGATGTCCGTGAGATCTATAGTCGTGGCGGCATCAAGGCGCTGGAAGATATACCGGGAGTCGGCGCCGGCATCGCCGAAAGGATAGAGGAATACATTAAAACACGTCATATCAAGGACTATTCCGGTTTAAAAAAACAAATTCCGGTTGATGTTGAGGGTCTGAAGGCGATTGAGGGTGTTGGTCCCAAAACGATTCTGCTTTTATATGAAAAACTGGGCATCAAAAACCGCGAACAGCTAGAAAGGGCCGCCCGAGCCGGCAAATTGCGGGATATTGAAGGGTTGGGAGAAAAAACCGAGCAGAAAGTTTTAAAAGGCATTGAATTTTTAAAGCAGACACACGGGCGGTTTATTCTCGGTTTTACTATGCCAACGGTGCGAGATATTGTTGAGAGACTTATAAAGGTTGAAGAGGTAGAGAGGGTGGAATTTGCCGGTTCAATCCGTCGGATGCAGGAGACCGTCGGCGATCTGGACATACTTGCAATCTCAAGGCATCCGGAGAAAGTCATGGATTTTTTTGTCTCAATGCCGGAGGTGGCCCATGTTTATGGCAAAGGCGAAGTAAAAACATTCGTGCGGTTAAAGAACGGCATGGATGCCGACTTACAAGTTGTGCCGCCTAGGTCTTTTGGCGCGGCTTTGCAGTACTTTACCGGCGATAAATACCATAATATCCAACTGCGCGAAGCGGCGATTAGGCAAGGTTATAAATTGAATGAATACGGACTTTATGAAGGTGAGAAATTTGTTGCCGGAAAAACCGAAGAAGAAGTATATAAAAAACTTGGATTTGAGTGGATGCCGCCGGAGTTGAGAACTAATTATGGTGAGCTTGAAGCATCTGCTTCCGGAAAACTGCCGCACCTTGTCGGCTACGGTGATTTAAAAGGTGACTTGCAAGTGCAGACCGACTGGACGGACGGGGAAAATTCTATTGAAGAGATGGCTAAAGCGGCCCGGAAGCAAGGCCTTGAATATATTTGCATTACCGACCACACCAAGCGTCTGGCAATGACCGGCGGTTTGGATGACGGGAAGGTTTTAAGACAGGCGGAGGAGATAGACAGAATTAATGCAAAACTCAAAGCGCAAAATGAAAAATTTAGGATTTTGAAAGGGACAGAGGTGGATATTCTCAAAGACGGATCGCTTGATTTGAAAGACGAAACGCTGGCCAAATTGGATGTAGTGGGCGCTTCGGTCCATTCTCATTTTAATCTTCCGGAAGAAGAACAGACCGAACGCATCGCCCGCGCGATGGAAAATCCCAATGTGGATATTATTTTTCATCCCACCGGCCGGATTATCCAAAAACGCGAGGCCTACAAAGTAAATGTGGAAGCATTGATTGCGGTGGCCAAGCGGACCGGAACTGTGCTTGAAATTAACGCTTATCCCGACCGATTAGATTTGAAGGACGAATATATCCGTAAGGCAATTGATGCGGGGGTTAAAATGTCGGTTGACTCCGATGCCCATTCAACTGCCCATTTCCAGTTTTTGGAATATGGCATTGCCCAGGCCCGCCGAGGTTGGGCGGAGAAGAAGGATATTATCAACGCCCACAGCTGGCAGGAGATGCTGAAAATGCTCAAATAAGCACACAATAAAACCCGTCAGAAGACGGGTTCAAAGATAACAACGCGGGTAGGCGTGATATCATTTTTTGCTTGACATATGTTGGCGTAACCTTCGGTGATACAGACCAAAAGCGCGCCATCAGGACTTTTGCGCAGATAGAGGGAGATATATTCCAAAAAGGTAAATAGGTTTCCCTCGATAACGGCATCGCAAGACCCGGGGTCAATATTTGGAATGCTCACCCTCGGATACTCAAAGGATTTCTTGCTGATTTCCGCCGTAAGAACTTTGCTTAAAGTTATGTTAATGCAAAGCGCCAGCGCATTTTCGCGGCCTAAATTCATGTGCTCCGCAATTTCTTCAAGACAGTAGAGGAGCTGGCCGCTTATACTGAAATTCGTTTTGCGCATTTTTACCTCCAAATTCATTGTCAAAATAACACTTCGCATATGGTAGCATTGAAATAATAATATGTCAATGTTGTACGCCGGTCTATCTGACCGTGTGTGGATTTGCGTTGGCCACCAATAAAAAGGTAAAATTACTAAGAAGCGAGGGGGTTTTAATTGAAGCATGAAGCATGAAGCAAGAAGCAAGGACTTTTCCTTGATTCCTGATTCTTAATTCTTGATTCTGTAAAATTCGTGAAACGAATTTTACTTGTGGGTGGCGGTTCGGGCGGGCATGTCTATCCGTTGGTTGCGGTTGCTAACGCTTTGCAAAAAAAAGCCCAACAAGCGGGAGTGTCTATTGAGCTGATGGCTTTGGGTGAAGGAAAATTTTTAAAAAGAGCCGCCACCGAAGCTGGCCTAAAATTTAAGCTGGTTGTTTCGGGCAAAATGAGACGCTATGCCAGCGCTTTTAACCTGCTGGATATTTTTAAATTGCCGGTCAGCTTCGTCCAATCGCTTTGGCATCTGTATTGGTTTATGCCGGATGCCGTTTTTGCCAAAGGCGGCCACGCTTCGCTGATGCCGGCTGTCGCGGCCAAGATATTCGCAATTCCTCTCTATATCCACGAGACCGATTCTATTCCGGGACAGGTAAATAAATTTTTGGGCGGTTTAGCCGATAAAATTTTTGTTTCTTTTCCAAGTTCGGCCAAATATTTCAATGCCGTTAAAACCGTCGTAACCGGAAATCCGGTCCGTTCTGAAATTGCTTCGGGAAACCGCAATGCCGCTTTAGAGTTTTTTAAACTTGATTCAAGCAAGAAAACAATTTTTGTGTTTGGGGGCAGTCAGGGAGCTAAAGTTTTAAATGGCCTGATTATGAGTTCTCTGCTTGCTTTGACTGCTGATTACCAAATCATTCACCAATGCGGCGAGGGCAATTACAGCGACATGGACGTTGAGATAAAACGGCTTACCGAAGAAAAGGCCAATACTTTAGGGGAAGCCATTCGGAAAAACTACCGGCTATTCGCCTTCTTAAATGCAAACGAAATGGCCTTTGCTTATGCCGCCGCCGACATAATCATATCTCGCGCGGGCGGTTCTATTTTTGAAATGGCCATGACAGGCAAACCGAGTATAATAACACCTCTTGAGGATTCCGCTTCCGACCATCAGCGCCAAAATGCCGTTGAGTTTTCCAACTATGGAGCGGTAATAATAGAAGAGCAGAACTTAACGACTCACATTCTGCTCAATGAGCTTCAGAATATTTTAAAGCCCGATAATTACGCCGCCCTGTCGCAGAAGATAAAACAGTTTGCAGTTCCTGATGCAGCTGATAGAATAGCAATAGAGTTATTAAAATTCTAAATCCTAATTTCTGATTGCTAATAAAAAATTAGAAATTAGAAATTGGTAATTGGAAATTTGTTAAATGTATTATTTAATAGCCGGTGTGGTTTTGGTAGTAATAGTTATGTTGCTCACGCGCCGTGGCAGAAAACAGCCGGAAGAAATGGCGGCGATGCCGCATATGGAACAGAATATGCCCGCCTCTTCGGAAGATGTTAATTTGCCAGTACAGGCAAATTTACCGCCATGGTCACAAAAAACAGGATCAATAGTTTCGGGCACACAATTAAACAATAAAGAAATTCCGACAGAACCAGATCGGGACTCTTCCCAAATGCCGCAACAATAATGCGTCAATGGTCAGATGTCTAATATCGTTGGTTTTGATAAGCAAAAGAAATACTTCAAAGCCCTCCTTGACGGAGGCGCTTTGTCGCATGCCTATCTTTTTCACGGTCCGGAGATGGCTGGCAAGAGAAGTTTTGTTTTGGAACTTTGCGGCAAGGTCAACGGGCGCTGTTTTTCAGCCAACGACCCTGATATAAAATTTATCTCTGCGCCGGATGCGGAAATTCCCATTTCCGCGATTCGCGAACTTAAATCTTTCTTTTCATTGAGACCATATTATGGGCCCTATAAGTTCGCGGTTATTGATGATGCCGAAAAACTTAATACAGAATCTTCTAACGCTCTTTTGAAGGTACTGGAAGAACCGCCCAAGTTCGGAATAATCTTTCTGATAACCTCAAAACCGCAGATGCTTTTGCCCACCATCTTGTCGCGCTGTGAAGCGGTGCGGTGTCTGCCCCAAGGTGATACGGAAATTTTAGAATACTTGGGCGACCGAAGAATAAACGGCGAGGACAGGGCATTACTAGTGGAACTGGCAGGCGGACGATTGGGCTGGGTGGTTAGAACTTTGGAAAACGGTAATTTGCCGGAGATAAAAAAAACGATTGAGGAGTTTAGAAAAGTGGCGCGGCAGGGGATTCCCGAAAAAATGGAATACGCCAAAAAATTAAGCGAAAATGAAAATCGTCAGGAAATTTTTATTGATTTGTTGAACTGGCTCTATGCCCAGCACAAAAAAGGCAAAAGTGCTCCGCATGCTTTGCGCGGACTGCTCAAACTTCAAAACATTCTCTCCAAATCTGAATTCAACCCCCGCCTCGCGATAGAGAACTTTTTACTGCACATTTGACAAAGAGCCACTTTTTGTTATGGTGTGAAGATTGTTTTTTAAAAAGCGAGGTGAGATGTGGACTACTGGATATTTTTTA
>MGKV01000021.1:69341-70829 GCA_001795795.1 Candidatus Yanofskybacteria bacterium RIFCSPLOWO2_02_FULL_45_18 | reverse complement strand
GGCGGAATTCCCCCCAAACTCCCCTTCCGCCCGCCTCGCTTTGAACCGGAGTGGAAAGGCAAACTGCCAAAGAACCTGTCAAAAATGTTGGCTCGAACTTTATGAAAGCCAAAAGCGGGCTTTTCTTGAAATAACTTAAAAATACTGATAACATGCTATTGAAGGTTAAATTATACTAACACCTATATACTACCATTCCATGGAAGAAAAGAAAAATAAATCAATTGGGGATAAAATAAAGTCTTGGAGAAAAAAGAAAAGTTTAACACAAGACGCTTTAGCAAAAAAAGCGAACGTACCCTATACAACTCTTGCAAAATTAGAATCTAATGTTATCAAAAACCCTTCGCTCCAAACGATAACGAAAGTAGCTAAAGGACTAAATGTTTCTTTAGATAGTTTAGTTAAATAACTATGTTAAAAGATTTGTATAAAAAATTAATGACTGAGACATCTACTCAAATAGGAGATGTGATTTTGAAATATCTGGAGCCTATAAAAAGTGATGACGTTGAACTCTACAATATCTGCGCCGAACTCTTATTAAAAAAGATTGGTACTTTTGAAACCAGAGCTTATCTAATGAGATTTTCTTTCGAAGCCTGCTCTGGAAAACAGTGGACAGATGAGATTAAACACGCCTGTGCGGCAATTGAGCTAGAACTCGCTTCAATGTATTACGCGAATAGAATTTTTGACGAAAAAGGTGGCAAGAAAATACTACAAAAGCCAAATATTCAGTTTATAGCGGCGATGATTACTCGCGATCTTGCGTCTCAAGCATTAACTCACGGTTGCTCAAAATTAGACTATGAGAAATTTATTAAGATAAACGATATTTTTGATGAAATAAACAAAACTTTTTATATCGGTCAGTTTTTTGAAATAGAGAAAAATGTATATTCAGATACCATAGAACTTGATTGGGATAAAATGCTTGAGCTTTATTATAAGCGAAATTACGGCGTAAATAATTCTTACTTTGAAAAAATCGCAATTATTGGCAGTATTTTGGGCGACGGAACCAAAAAGCAAATTAGCGCGCTTTCTGAGTTTGCGAAAAATTATGGTATGGCTATACAAATAATAAATGATATCGGAGATTTTGTACCGCCAGAGCATAATTTAGGTACCGAAGAAAAATTGTCAGAAGATGCGTATAGTGATATTAGACATGGAAAATTTACATTGCCGATAATTTATACTTTGATCAAGGGAAAAGATGAGGAAAGGAAATTATTAATTAGAGCACTGAAAAACCAAGCTACCACCGACGAACTTTTAGATATTACTAAAATTGTCGTCAATAACGGAGCTATAGATTATACTAAAAAAATTGTTTCAGATTTTGTGAAAAAAGCAAAATCACACCTTTCATTTTTTTCTGATCAAAAGATTAAAGATTTATTTGATGAGATGTGCTTTATATCCTACTCTAATAGATATTATAAAGAATTAAATAAATTCAAAAAATAATCGCCAAAAAAA
>MGKV01000021.1:68058-69333 GCA_001795795.1 Candidatus Yanofskybacteria bacterium RIFCSPLOWO2_02_FULL_45_18 | reverse complement strand
GGAGTTTGGGGGGAATTCCGCCCGCCGACCTGCCCGCCGAAGTTTCAACACAGGCGGGGCCCAGCCAGTTCCGTTCGGATATTTTCAAACAGACACCGCCAATTTTCAAATTGCGACTTTTGGGCGATTGTTGCCTCGCCCCGCCAGAGGCGGGGCTCGGATTCGGCGAGGATTTTGAAGGGATTTTTGAAGTCGCAAAACAATTTCTGCCCGCTTAAACGGAAGTTCGCAGAGCGAAGCTCTGGCAAAATGAAATTTTATAAACCAATCTTTTTTTCTTTCGCCTTTGGCGAAAGGCAAAGCGATAATTTAATTTTGACTGCCCAAATAATATGACAAACGAGAATCAAACCAAAAAGTTTTTCATCTACGCCCGCAAGTCAACGGACAGCGAAGACAGGCAAATTCGCAGTATTGCCGACCAGTTGGCAGAATTGCGAGAGTTAGCCAAAAAAGAAAACATTGAGGTTGTTGATACTTTGGTAGAAAAGCAAACTGCGAAAAAGCCGGGCCGGCCTGTCTTCGCTGAAATGTTAAAGCGAATTGAAGCGGGCGAAGCAACGGGAATTTTAGCGTGGCACCCCGACAGATTAGCTAGAAATTCTGTTGACGGAGGACAAATCATTTATCTTGTTGATACCGGAATTATCAAAGAGCTAAAATTCCCGACTTTTTGGTTTGACCCGACACCGCAAGGCAAATTTATGCTTTCAATCGCTTTCGGGCAGTCAAAATATTACATTGATAATCTTTCGGAAAATATAAAGCGAGGACACCGCCAAAAATTAAAAAATGGACTTTGGCCTCAAATGGCCCCTCTCGGTTATCTCAACAACAAAGAAACAAAACAGATTTATGTTGATAAAGAAAAATCGCCATTGATTAAAAAAGCATTTGAGGCCTACGCAAGTGGAAAATATACCCTGAAAGAAATCCGAAAGATTATCAATGATCTCGGCTTGAAAGGGCGGCGAGATTCTTTGCTTTCCGTTTCAAATTTTCAGTATTTACTTCAAAATCCTTTTTACTACGGCTTAATCCGCTACAACGGCGAATATTTTGAAGGAAAGCAAGAACCGATTATTTCAAAGAAACTTTTTGACGAATGCCAAGAAGTAATGAAAAGAAAATCAAAACCGCAAAAAGTAGATGCGATGAAATTTTTTCTTTATCGCGGATTTTTCCATTGCGGAGAATGTGGTTTTACCATAACCGCCGATAGAAAGATAAAGCTAAGCGGAAAATCATACACTTATTACTACTGCACCAAGAAAA
>MGKV01000021.1:15854-68033 GCA_001795795.1 Candidatus Yanofskybacteria bacterium RIFCSPLOWO2_02_FULL_45_18 | reverse complement strand
GAAAAATCCAAACCATATTTGCTCGCAAAATGTTTTTACGAGAGAAGAAAAAATTTCATCTCAAATCAACGAAGCTATACAAAAAGTTTCTTTGCCTGATGATTGGGCTGACAAAATGATAAATGAATTGGAAAGCGAGAAAAATGAGAAAGCCCAATCATCACGCTTTTTTGCTCAAAAAACAGATGACGAAATAAAAACGATTGACGAGAAACTGGAAAAATTGATGAACGCCTATCTTGAAAACGCTTTGAACCTCGCCGAATATCGGGAAGCCAAAAACAAACTCGTCAATCAAAAACAGCTTTTGAAAGACAAAATGACGGCTTTTGAGCAAAAAAGCAATAATCGGTTCGAACTCGCCGCCAAATTCATAAACTCCGTAAAACAAGCCGAAATTATCGCTTTGCAAGAAAATCCCGAACAGGGTCGGGATTTTCTGAAAAAGATTGGTTCGAACTTCCGTTTGAGCGGGCAGAAATTGTTTTTGGATTTCAAAAATCCCTTCAAAATCCTTGCCGAAGCCGAGCCCTGCCTTTGGCGGGGCGAGGCAACAATCGCCCAAAATCCGAATTCTGAAAATTGGCGGAGGCGGCTGGATTCGAACCAGCGGTACCCTTTCGGATACAGTTGCTCTCCAAGCAACCGCACTAGACCACTATGCGACGCCTCCACAATAAAAAACATCCTGTCGAAGAACTCGCTGGTAATGATACCAAGCGCTAATCAAATCAATTTATCTCAAAACGCTTCGCCTCAAGCTGACGCTTCTTTTCTTTGTCGGCATCCCGGATATTAAGCATGACCTTCCCCTGAAATCGGGTAAACAGTTCTTCCATATGGCGCATGGTCAAGGGCGGCAATTTTTCCAAGTTCTGATACTGTAGAACTTCCCCGTTGGGATCCAGAAGTTTCACTTTCTTAAGAACCATATGCCTGTCTTCCAATTCAAAGTAGCATCTTAACTCGTTAATCTTTCGCTGAATACCCGACTTATCGCGGTTGTCGCCGCCGAGCATCGCTTCCAGTTCAAACGCGGTATCTTCATCAATCACCGAAATCGTTTCCACTTTGCCGGTAACTTTGCCGCTATTGTCCCGGATTAACTCGGTATCAATCTTGGTAAAATCAAACTTTTTCGGCTCTTCAATTTTATTTTTTTCGTTCATTGGTTCTGTTAAATTTAAGGTTATCTTAAACTTCTTAGCGTCTTAATTCTATCTTCCAGCGGCGGGTGGGTCATGAACAAATTAGTCAGCCAGCTTCGACCATGCTGACCTTTAAACGGATTAGATAAAAATAAATGCGCGGTGGCATTGTGCGCTGCAAAACGCATGGCGCTCCCGTCACTCTTTATCTTTTCCAGCGCCGAGGCAAGGCCTTCGGGGTAGCGGGTTAGCAAAGCGCCGGAGGCATCGGCCAGATACTCGCGCTTGCGCGACACCGCCAAACGAATCAATGTCGCCGCCAGCGGCGCCAATATCGCAAGGGCCAAACCAATCAGCATGATCAGCCCTCCCCCGCCGTCACGGTCACGGTCACCGCGTCCTTGGAAAAAACTGGCCCTTAAAAACCAGTCCGACAATATCGCCACAAGTCCGGCTAAGACCACAACCACCGACGAAATCAAAATATCACGGTTGCCGACATGCGACAATTCATGGGCCAGCACGCCCTTAAGCTCGTTTTCGTTTAATTTTTGCAAAGCCCCCTGCGTTACGGCAACCGCCGCATGTTTGGCATTGCGTCCGGTGGCAAAAGCGTTAATCTGCAGCTCGGGAATGATATACATCCGCGGCATCGGCAGTCCGGCGGTTATGCAGAGATTCTCAACGATTTGGAAAAGGTCAACGTATTGTTCCCGCTTGACCGGCTGGGCGTGCGACATCGCCAAAGCGATGGAGTCGGACTTATAGTAGGCCAGAAAGTTCATCAAAAAACTCAAGCCCACGGCAAAATACAATATGTCCGGCCGCTGATAAGCTCGCGCGAACACCCATCCCAGCACAATTATCAAAACCAAAAACACGGTTATCAATAACCACGTCTTGCGGATGTTGGAATCGGCTTGGGTATAGAGATTAGGCATTAATGGTTTTCAATTATTTAAGAATTTGATTAAGTCCTCATAAGATTCGCTTACGGATTTGAAAATATTTAATCCTAACCCACTTTTTACCTTTAAATGTTCGGCCATGCCGTTTTTCCAACTAATCCCGCCAATTGCCGTCTCCAGTTCAAGATAGTTTCCAAGTTTCTTAACCCTATCAAGGTGGATTCTAGTGTGTTTATATACCCAGAGTTCTCTTGATTTTTCAACAGTTGCCCTCTTTCCTAACGATTGATTTAATATGCTTAAAATTGGTCTGGCATAAGCGAGGCCCATTTCTAAAATTTGATAGTTAGAGACTCTGGATTTTTTGTTGTCGGCTCTTTTGTAAAAAATTAATTCCGCCTTCTTTCCATTTAAAAATCTCAATTTAATCCTTCCCTTTTTACAGTTAAAATAAATATCTCTTTGAGTAAGTCTTCCCTCGTAGACCGCTCCTAGATTTTTTAGTTTGCCGGGAGAAACTATTTTATCGCCAAGCGACACTTTGAATTCAATATTTTTCATTTTCTTTCAAATACTTAACGGCTTCTGCTACACCATCAAATAACTTTTTATTATATTTTTCTATAACATTTTTGAGATTTTCCATTTGGCCAGCCTTTTCAACTTTATAAAAAGAATTGCCTTTTGGCATCCAGTCAGGCTCAACTTTTTCAATAATTAAATCCTTAATATCTCTAATCGGGTCTTCGTCTAAGTTTTTAAGATAAAGCGGACCAGAATAAAATCCACATGAAATTCCCTCTGTCAGCTTTATGACGCTCTCAAGCTCTGAATCCGATATTGTCGGCAATAATGGCCTCAGGGCCAGCAGTGTTTTAATTCCTGATTCGTGGGCGCTTCTTAACGTTTCTATTCTTTTGGCAGGTGCCGGAACCTTCGGTTCCCAAATTTTAGCCGATTCCAGACAAGTCAAACTTATCGAAAATATCAAAAAATTTCCATTTTTATTTAATTTTCGATTAATTTCTGACAAATTTTTTATAAACTCGGGCGGTAAGGACAACTTGGTAATAATAGAAATATCCCGCCCAGTTTTAATAAGCCTCCCAAGAATTTCCAATGCAGATTTTTTATCCTGTAAGAATTCCGTGTCACAGCCGAGCATTATTAATTTAATTTCTGACGGCAATTGAAATAACAATTCCGTCTGTTTTTCGGACAAGTAAACCGCATCCTTTTGCTGTTCGATATTCAAATCTCCGACAAAACAATAGCGGCATCCTAACGGACAACTCAATTTCGAGTAAGTCAAAACTCTTTCCTTTTCTAAAATTATTCTCTCCTTCTCAAATTTGTCTGACATATTTAAAACAGTATCTTTATATTCTCACGCTCCGCTTCCAAGCCCAGCTGAAAGAAGTCGGCCTTAGCAAATCCGAACGGGCCAGCCATCAGGTTTGTCGGGAAACCCTCAACCTTATTATTCAGCGTCATAACATTGGAGTTGTAGAACCTGCGGGCGGCCTGTATCTTATCTTCAGTATCGGTGACCTCGTCCTGCAATTTCACAAAGTTGTCGGACGCTTTAAGGTTGGGATAGGCCTCGGCCAGAGCAAAAAGATTTTTCAATGCGCCGGAAAGCATATTCTCCGCCTCGGCGTGCTGGGCCACCGACTTGACGCCCATCGCTTCCGCCCGCGCTCTAATCACTTTTTCAAGCACCCCGCTTTCGTGCGCCGCGTAACCCTTAACCGTTTCCACCAAATTGGGAATCAGGTCGTAGCGCCGCTTTAACTGGACATCAATGTCCGACCACGCCTCCTTGACGCGGTTGCGGGAGACAACCAGCGAATTATACATTCCGACCAGCCACAAAACGACCAATCCAAGTATAATATATAACCACATATGATTTTGCGGCTATCATTGCTTTTCGGCAACACGACAGACCGCTTTATGTTTGAGATAACCTCAATACTGCTTTAATTTACCACATTTTTGAATAAATCAAAATTTTGACTTTGAAGTCCGCTTGGTATATCTTTCAGGTAAGTTTCTTGACAAAATAACAAATAATCTAAGCAATTTGAGGCGTTAAATGTGGTTTTTTAGAGCTGTCTGGTTTGTTTTCGGATTAATACCCGGATTATTGTGGCTCTTCGGAATTGTCATGGCCAGAACCGCAAAAGACATAAGGGAAACTATCGGCAATTGGCTTGAATTAATTTTCAGATCACTAGTGTTCGGTTGCGTTAATCTTTTTGATGAGTTCTTTCTGGCCACAAGCGGCCTAGCCAAAATGCTGAAATTTGTCTGGCTAGCATTATCGCCGCTTCATTCTCCGTGGAAAACCCTGCGTTGTCTGGCAAGGCATTGGCAAGGCACAGTTAAAGTGTCTCTGCTGGTTACCGTAGCAGTCCTGCTTTTCCTCGGTAACCTCTATTTCACTTACATACCCGACTGGTCACGTCTTGAAACCAACAAATATGAGAGTTCTTACTTCTATGACAATGACGGCCGCGTAATTGACGAACGGTGTCTTTACTGCCGCGAATCCCTTAATTTGGATGAAATGGGCGTCTTTCCGGAGGTGGCTAAGGCGCTAGAAGATAGGCGCTTTGACACTCGCCCCTTTGCTTTTGACATAATCGGGATAATCAGGGCTCTGACCGCTGATGTTAAGGCGTCTGTCAAAGACGGGCGCTTAGTTAAAAACCAAGGCGGTTCAACTATCAGCCAACAAGTGGCCAAAAATTATTTCGCCCGGGAATATCTTAAGAAAGAGCGGGAAACTAAAAAATTAAGCGACGGCATCAAAAGAAAAATAGCAGAAGTTTTCTATGCTTGGCACTTAGAATCACACCTCCCACGCAATAAAATATTGGAAATCTGGCTTAATAATGTTTATTTTGACTATGGGCGTTACGGCATCCAATCCGCTTCCAAGTTTTACTTCCGTAAAAATGTCTGGGAACTGGATAAGGGCAGTGCGGTAGACATCGTCTGCCTAGCCAGAATGCCCGGCAATTCGCCTTTTCGCAACCCAAAAGAGTTCAAAGCGTTAAGAAACCGCGCTTTGAAACAGCTCTACGAAGACGGCGGGATAACTTACAAACAGAAAATAGAATACGGAAAGCGGCCGATTCCCGAGAGGAGTCAAAAAGACAAAATCAACCAGCATTTTTCACAGTATGTCTTTTTGGGACTACGCGATAAGTTTAGGGTAGTTGACACCGGCATTAGAGTTCATACTACCATTAATAGCCGCCTACAGTCGGTTGCTTACGAAGCTCTGCATCAGACATTGGAAAAAATGAAAACAGCCAACCCCATGCTTAAACAAGATCTTTGGGGAGCCGCCATACTTGTTGACGCCAAGACCGGAGCCATCCGAGTCTGGACACAGGAACCGCAGTTTCGCGAAAACCAATACCCGCTCAACCAGTTCCAGCGCCAAACCGGTTCAACCTTTAAGCCATACTTTTATGCCAAATGGCTTGAGGACGGCGGGCGGCTAAGTTGTGCTGATGAAGGCAATGGACCTTGTCAGCTAAACGATTCTCCCAGCGTGGGAGCCCATATGGGTAATGGGGTGCTTAAATTTTTCGTCAATTTCCCCTATCAGGGGTTGCCTCGTTATATGGGCACCATAGATGCCGTAGTCGCCCTAACCCAATCGCGCAATTGCGCGACAATGAGCGGTGTTCAAATGGTGATTAACGGGGTCGCCATGCGTGTTTCCAAATATGAAATTTTGGAAATGGCCCAGCGGCTGGGAATTGATATCGTCAAGCGAGTTGAAGATAAGTGTAAATGCCATATACCGGAAAACTTTGATAGCGGGACACTTAACAAACTTCTTTTCCGGGGTGGTGTTCTGGAAAAGAACCTCCCCGATGATACTAAGTTGAAGATTGCCCGCATCGTCTACGCCCTTGATAAGGAGCCGCCGCTTGACCCGGGCTTAACCGTAGCCATCGGTTCTATCGAGGCCTCGCCCTTTGAACTGGTTAGAGCGATGACCGGCTTTAACGGCAACTATGTTGAGCCCTACAGTGTCAAGATAATCAGCGATGCGGCTGGAGCTATCGTTTTCCGGCAGCAACAACAAAATGGAAAACAAATATTCCCCGACAATCTACAAGCGCAGATCATCCGCGGACTACGGTCTACGGTAGAACTGCTCCACGGCACCGCTCAAAAAGCCAGATCGCTCGGGGTGGGGCTGATAGCTAAGACCGGCACCGCCACCAACCAAGACGGCGATGCAACTGACCTTTGGATAAAGGCCTGCACACCTTCTGTGTGCGGCGTCGTCTGGATAGGCCGAAAAGACAAACTGCCCCTTAAAGCCGAAAATGGCGAGAATGAAAGCGGCGGCAAAAGAGCTTTGCCGGTCCTGATGAAAATTCTTGAAGAGGCCTACAAAGACCGGCCCAAAGATTTTTATCCCGAAATTACCGATCCGGCCAAGCCCTTCGTGGCTCCGCATCCAGAGTCAGCAGAAAATGATTCAAAATAAGTGGGGCGCAATCTGATTGCGCCCCACAAAAAATCCCCCGCCACGGCGAGGGTTTTTAATTTATCAATTCGGAATATTTCTTTTTAATGTCCCTAAGCGCGGCATCCGCGCGCATCTCTCGTTCCTCTTGATGCCAGTTCAGCATATACTCGTTTATCTTCTTTAATCCGTCATTTTCCATATCAATCTTCTGCTGAATTATGACTTGAGCGGCTTCAGCAAGTATCAAATATCTCATACCAATGAGTTTCTCGCGCCCCAACCACACAACTGGTTCTTTGGAGTATTCTTTGTCTTTCGGCGGTTCCCACTCTATCATGGCAATTTCTTTCCCGCCGGCCGTGATATGATATCCCGCCTCGGAATGGCGGCAAGATACCTTATTTTCAAAAATTAAATAAACCAAAAACTTGGTCAAAAACTCATCTAAGAATTCAATTGATGTCATCTCGCACCGTCATTTTTCTTTGTTTTTGATTACAATCGCATCTTTGGGAACCCATACCCGCCTGGACATAAAAAGCTCCCATCCGCCGTTCGTCACGAGAAAAACATCTAATGTTTCATTGCATATGTCAACGCGTACAAGGCCGTTTTCTTCATCAACCGCTCCTGCCCACACAAAACCGGAAATATCATTGCCGTCCTTGTCTTTGAAACAAATGCTCCGCTCGTCGGGAAACATGCCCGGCCCCACCCAACATTTCAGGAAATACTCTTTTTTCACGCAATCACCACCTCAATTTTCAAAGAACAGATGATGGAATAATAGCATATTAAACCACCCGCGCAAATCCGCTGAAATAACGATTTGCAAAGTATTATTCCGTCGCCGCTTTTATAAATCCCACGAACAACGGATGGGGACTAAGGGGACGGGCTTTGAATTCAGGGTGGAATTGCGAAGCGATGAAGAATTTATTTTTTGGAAGTTCAATGACCTCCACAAGGTTGCGCTGGGGATTGCGGCCGGCGATCAGCAGGCCTTTCTTTTCTAACAGCGGCACGTATTTTTCGTTAACTTCGTAGCGGTGGCGGTGGCGCTCACTGATGCGGCTTATGGCATATAGCTTATGGCTTATAGACCGCGGGTTAAGCTGACAGTCATAGGCGCCGAGGCGCATGGAACCGCCCATATCTTTTTGTTTTATCTTCTCCACTTGTTCGGCCATGGTATGAATTATCGGATGAGGTGTTTGAGGGTCAACTTCAGTCGTGTTGGCGTCGCGAAGGCCACAAACATTGCGCGCAAATTCAACCGTCGCCAACTGCAAACCGTAGCAAAGCCCCAAAAACGGGATATTATTTTTGCGCACGTACTCAATCGCCTTTATCTTGCCCTCCACGCCCCGCGCGCCGAATCCGCCGGGCACGATAATACCGTCAAACTTTTTAAGCTCCCCCGCCGATTTGGCATCCCTCTCATAACTTTCGGCATCCAGCCAGGCAACTTCCGCTTTACGGTTCAGCGAAAACGCCGCTTGTTTGACGGCTTCTATCACCGAGAGATAAGAGTCGGATAATATAAAGTCCCCGGTGCCAAAGTATTTCCCCACAATACCTATTCGCGCGGGTTTTTGGGATTTTCTTATTCGATCCACCAAATCTTTCCATTGTTTCAGCCCTTTGGCTTTGGTCTTTAAGCCAAACTTAGCCAGAATTCTTCGGCCAAGGTTGTCCTCTTCAAAATTCACCGGCACTTCATAAATACTGGCGATATCGGGTGCCGAGATAATATCCTGCGGTTGCATGTTGCAAAACACCGAAACTTTTAGCTTGCGCGACTCATCCAGCGGCACCGCCGAACGGGCAATAATTATATCCGGCTGGATACCGGCAGAGTTCAGAGCCCTGACAGCGTGCTGGGTCGGCTTGGTCTTCATCTCGCCGATCATTTTAGGTATCGGAAAATAACTGACCAGCATAAACAAAACCCGGTCAGGCATTTTAAGCTTCATTATTCTGGCCGTTTCAAGAAATATCAGGTTCTGATATTCCCCAACCGTGCCGCCTATCTCCACCAGCACAAAATCGGCTTGCCGTGAGCCTGTCGAATCGGCCTTGGCCAGTTGCGCGGCTTTCATCAGCCGACGTTCCACCTCATCCGTGATGTGCGGAATAACCTCCACGCATTTGCCGCCATAAGCAAGATTACGCTCTTTTTCAATAACACTCTGATAGACCAGACCGGCGGTCATATAGTTGACCTTGGGAATATCTTCTCCCAAAAAACGCTCGTAATTGCCGACATCCTGGTCGCATTCCATGCCGTCATCTGTTACAAAAACCTCACCGTGTTCGGTGGGGTTCATGGTGCCCGCATCTATATTCAGATACGGATCGATTTTGACGGCGGTGACACGAAAACCGTAATCCTTGAATATTCGCGCCGTGGAGGCCGTGGTGATACCCTTGCCTATTCCCGACATCACCCCGCCCACCACAAAAACAAAACGAGGTTTTTTATTTATTATCATAGGGTTTGTGTAAAATATAATAATACAAACGACCAAAGTTCCTATCTATCTCACTCTCAATTTTGTGTCTTGTAATGTGCGGGCTAATGTTTTTGAAAAGCTCCAGCGTTTTGTCAGCAATCCTTACCTTGCGTTGTTCAGCCGTGAAAGTATCCCCTTCTTCGGAAGTAAAAATTTCTTTGTCGAAAACATAAGTCGGAAGATAGCCGGGGCCGAAGCGAAATTCGCCGCCATTTTTAAGCACACGGTAAACCTCGTCAATAACCAACCCTACATCCGCTTCCGTATTCACGCCAACCAAGGGCGGAGCGGCATGCGAAGTTGCGACATCAAATGTTTCTGACGGAAACGGCAGCAAATCCGCGCTTGCCTTAACAAAAGGAACGCCCTCCGTTAACTTTTTCAACCCTTCCTTGCTTACCTCTTTTTCATGTCCCCAAAGATAGGGGTCGCTGGATATTATGCTAATCCCTTCGCGATTAGCAACACGCGCCAGTTGGGCAAGACCGGACCCAATATCAAGAACTCTCTTGCCGCGCAAATCATCCCATTTTAACCCTAAATCTCCCAGAATAAACTTTACCCGCTCTTTCTTTTCATGGTCTGGTTTTTGTTCTATCGCTGGTTTTGTCTCAAGTTTTTTCATAGTATCTACGATTTTGTTTATTTATAAAATACTATCATAAATATTAAGCGGAGTGTAAATTTAAAATTTTGATTTGACCACTTTCAAATTGCGTGAAACAATACCCACATCAGGGAGACAATATGTCCCACAAACCCGAAGAGATCGTTAACAACATCAAAAAATCAAAGGGGCCGGTCTGTGAACGAGAACCACGCAGAAAACTTTTTGACTAAAGTCGCGAAACTGCGCAAGCGGGTTGCGGTTGCCAATCACAAAATAAGGTTTTGGAAAAAACGATTGGAATACGCCGTCATTATCTGTATCGCCGCCTCAAGCATCATATTTTATCTCGGAATTAAACACTACCTGCCGAATTATCTCGTCTTTATTTTATTTCTGATTATTTTGATTCTGGGCGGAGCATACCGCCGATACGCCCAAAACCAAGAATTTAAGTTTAAGGAAGAAAGGATTGTGTGGAAAACATTTCTTGAAGAATTACTGAAAACCATAAAATAACCCGCCCATCTCAATAGGCGGTTTTTATAATTCAAAAAGCCCTTATGGGGCTTTTTGAATTATATTAATATTCCCCCTTCCCGCCCCTCGCAAGCTCGGGACTTCGCCAAGCGTGGTCGGTTAGTAGTCGCCCATCGGTGGCATGCCACCAACAGGGCCCTTTTCTTTTTCTTCCGGGATGTCGGTTACCACCGCTTCGGTAGTAAGGATAAGTGAAGCCACTGATGCGGCATTCATTAGCGCAATTTTCACAACTTTGAGCGGATCAATAATGCCCTCCTTGACCATGTCCGCATATTCGCCGGTGTTGGCATCAAAACCCATACCCGACTCCAAACCCATAACCTTTTGGATAACCTCGTTGGAATCTTTGCCCGAGTTTTCAGCAATAACCCGCAAGGGTTTTTCCAATATGCTTTTGATTATCTGGACGCCCTTGGCTTCATCACCGAATTCTGCCGCGCCAGCCGCCTTGTTGGTCAGCTCTTTAGCTGCCTCAAAAAGGGCAATCCCCCCTCCGGACACAATTCCCTCTTCCAGCGCCGCGCGGGTCGCCGCTACCGCGTCGTCAATTCTGAATTTCTTTTCTTTTAGTTCGGATTCGGTAACCGCTCCGACTTTTATCACGGCCACGCCACCGGCCAATTTAGCAAGACGCTCCTGTAATTTTTCTTTGTCAAATTCAGAGGTGCTTTTGGCAATCTGACTTTTAATCTGGGCAATCCTCTTGTCAATATCGGCCTTCTTGCCCTTGCCGCCGACAATTACGGTGTTATCTTTGTTGGCTACAACTTTACGGGCGCGGCCAAGCATATCCAATTCAACATTCTCAAGTTTCATTCCTTTTTCTTCGGTGATTACGGCACCGCCGGTAACAACGGCGATGTCTTCAAGCATTTCCTTCTTGCGGTCGCCGAAACCCGGGGACTTAATGGCCAAAGCGTTAAAATTGCCCCGCAGTTTGTTGACCACCAGCGTCGCCAAAGCATCGCCGTCAACATCTTCGGCAACAATTACCAAGTCACGCTTTCCCCCCTTAGCCAGCTTCTCCAAAAGTCCGACGATATCGTGAATGGAAGATATCTTTTTGTCGGTAATTAAGATATGTGGGTCGTCGTACTTGGCTTCCATGCTTTCAGTATTAGTAACCATATAGTGCGAAATGAAGCCATGGTCAAATTGCATGCCTTCCACGATCTCTTTTGACATTTCAGAGGTTTGCGATTCTTCAACCGTTACCACGCCGTCCTTTCCTACTTCTTTAAAAACATCCGCTATCATCTCGCCGATAGCCAGATCGTTGGCTGATATAGAAGCAACTTCCTTTATTTTTTCGTAACCGGTGACGCTCTTTTTATGTTGGTTGAGAAACTTCACGACCCAGCTTACGGCCTTATCAATGCCGCGCCTTAAAACCATTGGATTGGCGCCTGAATTTACCGCGCTGAATCCCTCGGCCACTATTGCCTGGGCAAGCACCGTGGCGGTAGTTGTGCCATCACCGGCAATATCGCCGGTTTTGGAGGCGACTTCTTTGATAAGTTCCGCGCCAATATTCTCAAACTTGTCTTTCAGCTCAATTTCTTTAGCCACCGTTACGCCGTCTTTGGTAATTGTCGGCGCGCCAAAACCCTTGTCCAGCACGACATTGCGCCCCTTGGGGCCGAGGGTTACTTTGACTGCATTAGCAATCTTATCAACACCGCGCTTTAACGCTTCGCGGGCCTGCTCGTCGTATAGTATTTGTTTGGGCATATTAAGTAAAAATCCTAAATCCTAAATAATTTGAAAATTCAGAATTTTGAATTTTGGATTTGTTTAGAAATTAGTAATTTAGAGATTGCAATTATGAAATAATGGCTAGAATGTCGTCTTCCTTCGCAATAAGATATTCCTTGCCGTCAACCTTGATTTCATTGGGGCCGTATTTGGTAAATAACACCACATCGCCTTTTTTAACTTCCAGTGGCCGGCGCTTGCCGTCCTCACCTATTTTGCCCGGACCGACGGCGATAACTTTGCCCTTTTCCGGCCTTTCCTTATCCACCGTTTCGGGCAGGATAATGCCACCCTTTTTCTTCTCCTCCCGCATGGGTTCAATGACTACATGGTCTGACAGGGGTCTTAACATAAATATCAGGCCCTAGGGATTTAGACGCTAGGCGCTAGCTGAGCTAGGACCCAATGCCCAATGCCTAAAGCCTCTTGTCGGCAGTCTTATTGCTTGAGTGCCAATTTATAGCACATAATAGCCGAACTGTTTATTAAGTCAAGAGGCCCGAATCTGCCTCTCTGGCTGGCGCCAAAATGCCCAACATTTCAAGTCTGTGATTGTATCTTTGTATCACAACTGCCTCAAAAGAGCGTGGGTGGAATTCCAGCTCATTATCGCTGAAAACCACCCTTCCGCCCGTTTCATAAGTCATGGGGTTTTCTTTTATTCTTTTCTGCTGGTATTTCTTAAAAACATGTTCCAGCATGTCACCCAAGAAACCACCCAAGACACGCTCTCCCGTTTTTGCAATAAGCTCGGCAAGGTGGCTTGGCTTCAATCCCCGGGTCAGAATGTCTCCCGCCGCGCCGTGTATAACAAATTTATAAAGCCAAGAGTTAGCGCTAAAAAACTTATCCGACAGGTTTTCCCGATTAATCAACGGCTTGAGATTAATGTAAGCTTGGGCGGTATAGAGACTGCGGTGCCTTATCTCAAGCGCGTTATCGGCAAGATAGTGATTGAAACAAAATTTGTCCGGCGCCGATTCTTCGTATCGCTTGCGGCGCGACCTTAAAACCGAAGCCGTCAACGAAAGGAGCATTCGCGCCGTATAAAGCCGGCCGGCCCGCGCGACCACCATCAGGTCAAAGTCGCTATCCGCAGTCGTATTGGCCGTGGCCATTGACCCGCTTACCCAAATACCTCTGATATAAGGCACAAACGCAAAATATCTGCACAGATTAACAAGCATTGACCGCTTTTGGGCGAATATTTTCTCCCGAATGATTCGCGTGCCAAAAAGAGCTCTCCCCGATAGCAAGAAATAAAATCCGTTTTTGGTTTGAACCCGCCCGCTTTCAGCCAAATATTCCAGTTCGCTTTGGATATCCGCAAGTTTTATTTCACCAACGCCTTCCATAGTTAGCTTCGCCACTCGGCCCGGGTTGATAAGATATTTATGCAACTCCAAAAGCGTAAGCGGAAAATCAAAAATATCATAGTAGGCCAGTGTGGCCAAAATTGAATCGCGCAAATAATCCATAGCCATTAGAAATTAGATAGCTGATAGAATACTAGCAAAAAAGCAAAAAGCGTCTAGCATTGTAGGCTCATTTAAGATTTGGTAAGATTTGAGTAATGAATAAGGTTATCAACCTAAGGAAAAAAGAAGAGTCTGCGCCGCAACCCGCTCCCGTTCAGCCGCCAGCGCCGCCATCCCCCGCCGAGCCGGTTAAACCGGCTCCAAATCCTCTGATTCAGTATCTCCTTGAAACGCGAAACAATCTGCCCGCTACTTTAACTTGGCAAGCGCCAGTAGTCTACCGTAATTCTCCCAAAAAGCATTTCACTATTTTTATCGCCGCCCTTTTCGGCATCGCAATTTTGCTCTTCTTTGTTCAAGGCGACATCCTTTTGCCGATTTTATTCGCCCTTTCCGCCGGCACAATGCTTCTTAATGCCAGCCGCAAACCGACCACTGCCCAAATAACCGTCAATCAGGCCGGCATTTTCATGGATGATTATCACCACAGATTTAAGGACTTGCATTCTTTCCATATTCACCACCATGCCGATGATTCCAAAGAGCTAAGCGTCAGAACAGCCAAATGGTATCACCCTTATGTCAAACTCCCTTTGGGCGATCAAGACCCTCGCCAAGTCCGCAATTTAATGCTACAATTCCTCCCCGAGGAAGAACATGATATCTCTTTGATTGACCATTTAGCCCGGAAAATATAAAAATGTCCCCATAGTTTAATGGATAAAACGGAAGATTGCGGATCTTCTGATCGTGGTTCGATTCCACGTGGGGACACCAATACAAAATACCCCCTTACTGGGGGGTATTTTGTTGACATTAAATATTTAAACAGCTAATCTGTCGGGGATATTTGAAAATGAGGGACAATAATTGTGTTTTCTGCGACCGAACCAAACTCGGAGAGCGCCTCAAGCCATATTTCACATGAAGCCCTCACGGGCTTTTATTTTATTCAAAGTTAGCGCTGGAAAAACAAAAGAGGGCACAAGGCCCTCAAAAAAGTTCCTCCTGCCGCGAATCTTTCTTCATCGGATGATTGCACATCCGGAAAATGATCGCGGCAGTGCGGATGGCCGCTTTTAGGAGCGCTGGCACGGCTTCGCCTCCTCTAGCCGTAATTTTCGGCCTGCCGTCCGCCCCCTCAATTAAAATAACCTCTTGATTCCCTACCCTCAAAGTGAGGCGCAAAACCTCAACTTCGGGGTGGAAAAACTTTTTCATGTTTCTTTCACCTCCAGTTACCTACCATTATACCACATTTTCTACCAAAAGTAAATAGGCCGTTTTTCGGCCTATTTATGCTAATTTCCTAATGCCTAGCGCCTACTTCGTCACCACCACCGTAATCGTGTAGTCCTTGAACTCCAGCTTTTTGGTGCTGACCGGCTGGGGGTCAACTTTTATAAGAGTAATGGCATAACCGCCGATTTTACGGCTGGCTAATGTTTTGTCGGGACCGCTTATCAGATTGACCGAACCGAGATCGCGGCCGTTTTGCGAGGCCTTAATTTGTATTGTCGCTTGCCCAATTACAAGGCAGCGAATATCTATCGGGCAACGATTATCCTGAAGAACATTGGCAAAAGTAATTGCCAGCTTGCCCGAATCAACGGCAACAGTCTTGCCGGCTTTTATCAAAAGGGGCCGGCCCAGTAAATTTTCCGGCGCCGTTGGAATAGGCGTAGGCGTCGCCACTCTCTCCCCTGCCGGAATCTTAATCCAAAAAATGGCAACCAGTCCGATAACTGCCGCCACAATAAGATAATAAATATTGTTGTTACGCATATTCATTTAATTATGTTCCGCTAATTTTTTATACACATAAGCGTGGGCGATCATGGTCGCGGGAATCGTGACCACAAGGCCGATGCCCAAGATCATGGCGCCCAAAAAGTTAACTACCCACATTATAACACCCAGCAAAAACAATTGCCACTTGAGCCCGGCGGTCATTTGTCCGCTTTTCTTGAGAGCGTCCGAAGCCGTCATGCCTTTGTCCACGATCAAATAGCCGAAGAATTGGTATTTAACCGTCCAAATAATGCCCGGGATTACCAGAAGAATACTGCCAGCAAAAACAATCAAGGAAAATAAGACCGCGCCGACGACATAACGGCTCAAGAGCCGGAATGACGGCGCAAACCACAAATCATCCAACGCGACCGGCTGGCCGTCAACGAAACGGATAGCAATCCGTAGCAGAGCTATGGATATTCTCAACTGCAGATATAAAGATACTACCGAAATAAGAAAGCTTAAAAACGGAAAGTATTTGAATATCTGCATCAGAAGCGACGGCACAACAAAAACCAATGCTGAAACAATTATAATCTTGGCAATAACGGCAAAATTTTTCTTGGTAATCCGCCACCCAAACCTCAACGCCTCACTTATTGAAAATATGGTCATACTCTTATTTTATCTTAAATGGCTTACCGACGCAAAAGCCACAGCGCTTTCGCCCAACATGGTATATACGCAATTTCCGTGGTATAATATAGCCCTTCTATGGTGGAACTAAATTTGCCGATAGAAAAACTTCCCCACGTCGGGCCGAGAAATAAATCGCGGCTTAACCGTTTGGGTATCAAGACCGTCAAGGATTTGCTTTGGCACCTCCCTAGCCGTTACGAAGACTACACCGAACACCTGACCATCGCCGAAGTTGAAACCGGCCAGAAAGTAAATATCCAAGGACAAGTCATCAAAATCTCAACTCGCCGCATCTTCCCCCGCCGGTTAACCGTCACCACCGCTATCGTCGGCGACGAATCCGGAGCAATTAAATGCGTCTGGTTCAACCAGCCATATCTTGAAAATAATCTTGCCGAAGGGACTTTCGTCAGCTTGGCCGGCACCGCTAAATTAGGTAAAATCGGCCTGCACCTTGCCAGCCCCATCTACGAGAAGACCAGGTCTTCGGACCTACAACCTGTCCCGATCGAAAGATCAAGGATCCACGACAGAGTCGGGACAACCTACGACCCACAACCTCTCAAACACACCTCCGGCCTTGTGCCCATTTATCCTGAAACGGAAGGCGTTACCTCAAAATATCTGCGTTTTTTGATAAAGCCCTTATTGCAAAGCATAAAACTAATTGATCCCTTGCCGGAAGATATGAGAGCCAGATACGGGCTGGCAGAACTGAACACCGCCCTTCAAACCATTCATTATCCGGCCAAGCCCGGTCAAGCCGAGGTGGCCAGAAAGCGTCTGGCGTTCAACGACCTGCTATTGCTTCAGCTCAAGTCGTTACTTGAACGGCGCAAAATGAATCAGCTTAAATCAATATCTGTTCCATTCCAGCAAGAAGCAGTTAAGCAATTCATAAATTCTTTGCCCTTTGAATTGACCAAAGACCAAAAGATTGCCGCTTGGGAAATTTTAAAAGACATCCAACGTTCCTATCCGATGAACCGCCTGATGGAGGGAGATGTCGGCAGCGGCAAGACCGTCGTGGCGCTGATTGCGGCGTATCAGGCCGCTCTGGCCGGATGCCAGACGGTTTTTCTGGCGCCGACGGAGGTGCTGGCTCAACAGCATTATCAAACGATTACATCGTTAATTCCCAATTTCCAATCCCGTAAAGGCGACCCGAGGTCCCCAACGGGACTTTTCGGGTTTCCGATTTCCAATCAAATATCAAATCAAAAATCACAAATAAATATTGCTCTACTGACCGCATCAGCCGCAAAATTAAATGGCGAAGAAATTAAAAAACCACAGCTCAAGAAAAAAATTGCTGCCGGAGAAGTTAATATAATCATCGGAACACACGCCATTTTGCAGAAAGATGTCGCTTTCAACAAACTGGCGCTGGTCGTGGTGGACGAACAGCATCGGTTCGGAGTTAACCAGCGCAAAGCGCTGGTTCGCGGACAAAACGCAGACGATACGTCGACCAACGCAGAAAAAAGTCAGCGCGAGTCCGTGCAAGAGATGAGCGTACCTCATCTCTTAAGCATGACTGCCACCCCCATCCCTCGCACGCTAGCCCTGACTATCTACGGTGATTTGGATATTTCAATTATTAAAGAGAAGCCCAAAAACCGGCAGAAAATTATAACAAAAGTTGTCGCGCCGAAAGAAGTTGCTAAAGCGTATGAATTTATCCGCGGTGAAGTTAATAAAGGCCGCCAAATTTTTGTTGTTTGTCCAAGGATTGAAAATGCCAACAACCAACAGCCAACAGCCAATAATAATCAAAAGTTGTCAGTTGTAAGTCGTAAGTCACCAGTTAAACAACTGAAGATGGATGCATTATGGGCCGAAGTCAAAGCGGTGGAGGAAGAATATAAAAAACTTTCAAAGGAAATTTTCCCTGATTTACGCGTGGCGATGCTCCACGGCCGTATGAAGGCAAAAGAAAAAAATCAAATTATGTCCTCCTTCGCCAATGCTTCGAAGGACGAGGCCGATTATATTGATATTCTTGTCTCAACTTCGGTCATTGAAGTCGGCGTGGATGTGCCCAACGCCAGCGTGATGGTGATTGAATCAGCCGAAAGATTTGGCCTCGCCCAGTTGCACCAATTCCGCGGACGCGTCGGGCGCGATAAATATCAGTCACATTGCCTTCTTTTCGCGTCAGACGGACAGCATAGCCGCCGCCTTGAGGCGCTGGCGGAATGCGACGATGGGTTTGAGCTGGCGGAAAAAGACATGCTCTTTCGCGGCCCGGGAGAATTTTTCGGCGTCAAGCAGTCGGGCCTTCCCGATCTCGCCATGGCCTCGCTGGCCGATGTTGATTTAATCAAGAAGGCGCGCCTTGAAGCGCGGCTGTTGCTCAAAGAAAATCCGTCGCTTTCAAAATATCCTCTTCTGAAAGATGAGTTGGCTCAAATGCAAAAAATTACTCACTTTGAATAATAAAAATTTGTAAAAATCAGTCGTATTGGCATAATGGGATTATGCGTTCCAAATCTTTTGAGATAATACAAAGAAAACCGCCACCCCAAGGCAAGGAGAGATTTGAGCGACTGCCCCTAACTCCCCTCCCGAAAACCGAGGAGAATCTTTCTAGCCAAGAATATAACGAAAAACTGAAAGCCGCCCAAGAACGAATACGGGAATTTAAAATGAACAGGGTATTGGACTTTATCTACGAAAAGTTCAACAGCGGCTCGTCGGCAGGACTAGCCAAAATAGAAAACGAAATACTAAGAACATGTCTGGACCTCAAGGATTCTGATGTTGACTCTGCCGTTAATAACTTTAACCGCAACTTCAGGGAACACTCCCGCCATGAGCGGAAATTTATCGAAATGGTCGCCCGTTTTGAATCTGAAAACAAAGAACATCCCGACCAGTATCTGCCCACCGCCGAAGGCATCAAAAGCGTGATTCAATATATTAAAGAAAGACACGACATCAAGTTGGAGGAGGGGCAAAGACGCCTCTTTTTCCTGAACGACTACTTGGATGCCAAATGGAAAATTGATCTTCTGGAAATGACTGCCAGCGGCCCCGAAAACCAGCCGATTATTGAGAATCTGGACTTGATTCAGGTTAAAACATCTTCCGGCCGAGAACATGATTCTCCGCAAATCATTCTCGCGAACCATCAGGATTGGCTGGCTAACTATCTGATAACCGACCAGGAGACCGGAGAAACCATTTTACGCAAGGAAGAAAAGCCCGAATTTTATAGGGAACGGCTATGTAACGACTCCGAAGTCGCTCTGCGAAAAGCAGTTAAACTGCTCGAGAAAAACCCCGATTATTATCAGATACTGGAATTAAAAAATAAAACCGCGGAACAGGGCGCATATATCTTAGAATCTCACCTTGAAGATGTAATCGCTAGTTTTAAATCTCTGGCGGCGTTAACCAAAGATGAAATAAAAATGATTGAGCAAAGGCTAACTGACTTTAAGCATGAATTGTACAAGCACCGAGCTTACTTTGCGCCAGTTAAGGAAATCAAATCAGTTTACGCGGTTATGCGAGGAAGAATAAGAGTGGTCCAGCCGATTGTGCCAGAGGGGCAAAAGGTTGTTAAACGCAAAATGGGCTAATTCCGACAAAGAGTTTACTTTTTATCAATATATGGTATAATAATTTAAGTCCGTTAGGAGCTACGGTATGGAATCTAAAATCAACAAATTGGCCGAATCTATCGGATTTGAGCCGCTGGAGGAAAAACCCAAGGATCCGGAAAAAGTTGTTTTTGACAAAGCCACTTACAAAAAGGCCTCGGTCTTGTATCAGCCGGAGGTGTGTAGGGTTCTTTTGGATAGACATCAAGGTCTCATAACGCTAGAAGAAGCCGAAAAGCGCATGGTTCCGATTTCAAGAAAAATTGTTGACACCTACATCCAGATGATGGATGCAAAAGAGAAACAAGAGGACTTGTTCTAAACCGCCACTGTGACGGTTTTTTGATAGACGACTGTTTTACCCATATAACTTATCTAGCTCCGCAAGCTGGTTCTGGATCTTTTTGAGGGCATTAAGGCGAAGCTCCTGACTGGCGCCGGATTCAACGAGCCGAAGATACTCCTTGGTTAAATGGGTGTCCAGTTGGTCAATATTGTCAGCATACTTACCGATCCAATCTATAGCGCAGACCTGCATTTCCTGCGGATCGGAGATTTCCATGATGCGGCAAAATTCCTTAATCAACTCGGACTGAATTAAATTCCTGTCTGTCAAAGGAATCTCGTTTCCGATTTTTGACTTTTGAGATATCCTTTCGGGTGTGGTCATGCAATTATTTTTTAGTTTAGCTAATTATAACATAAAATCTGTCTGTTAACTCTTTTCTGTCAATTCGTAATTTTTACTTCGTGCTTCTTATTCCGTGCTTCTGTTCTTCGGAGTAGCCCAGAAGCCCATGTAGCGACCCAGCATTAAGCGTGTCTGCGCCTCCAGTCCCGGCAAAGCCCCCAGAAATATCGTGGAAACAGGGAACAAAATCCATTCCAGCGCCATCCAAACATATTTGAGTTTGCCGAACTTAAGCGGCCGCGGCGGTAAAAGCATAATTGATAGCACGGCTGATGAAATCAAGCCGAACATGGCAAATGTCATAACCAGCCGCGTAATATGCGGCAGATTGAACGACAACACCGTCTGATTAAAAGCCGGCCCTCCCACAATTACCGGTAGCCAGCCAAGCATGAAAAGTATTATTGCGTTGGTTGCCCAAGAATGGAATCCTTCCACGGTTATAAAACCCAAACGCCATTTTTTGGCGCGCGGGATCTGCCGGTTTTTCAAAAATCCGAACAGAAAATACGGCACATTCTCAACTCCGTATCCCCAGCGCCTTTGCTGTTTATAGATATTCTTCATCGTCCGCCAAAAGGTCGGCGCGACATTGGCGTCCATTGAAACCGGATAATAAAGAGGCGTAACGCGATAGTTCCCGTTGTAGCGCAAAAAGCACTGCCAGAAAATGCGCGAGTCCTCCGAGACCATATTTTTTTGCCAAAAACCGACATCAACCAATGCCTGCCACGGCATAGAATGCGATGAAAATGTAGCCAGCCGTTCCGGGCGCTCTTGATTTAATGAATGCCAGAAAGTAGCCGAGAAAGCTACGATCCGCGCAAACGAAGGCGCCTCCCAGATGTTATTAACGTATAGCGGGATCGGCTGATAGGAAGAATGAAGCGGATTCGGCGCCGTCAGAAAAGCGTAAGTCAAAATGCCGAAATATTCCGGTTGGGCAATCGTGTCAATGTCAAAGTTTGAAACGAGTATATGATCGTAGGGAATCTTAAGCGGGTCAACGATCCTGTCTTTCACGGCCCGGCCGCCGTAAGCGGTATTCGCCCCTTTGCCGGCCAATTCGCCGAGGATGCTGGCCGGATGCATCACAGACAAAAATTTGAAAAAATGACGCGCGTATTCTTTTTCTATGTCCGAGACGATCTGGCGCGTTGCATCTCCCCCTCTTTCTTCCCAGCATAGAGCCACCACCATCCGCGTCTTGGGATAGTTGGCTCGCAATAACGCTTCTATTGTCGACGCCGCCACTTCATAACTTTCATTATAAAGCGGGAGAAAGACAATGTGGTAAATGTCCTGCCAAGACTTAACGACTTGCAGCTTGTAGCTGGTAGCTTGTAGCTGATTAAGTTTCTCGAGCCAGTTAATTTTTAGATTGCGGCGCAAACGGCTATAGGCCGAACGCAGATGCAAAGAAAGATAGATCGTCTTCACTAGCCAGTAAACATCAAAAACAATTATAAAAACGGCCATCGCCACCGGCACGGTAAAAGACAAAAATACCACCGCCGCCAGCGTGGCCCAAGCCAAAACGGCCGGCACCATTTCCAGAAACCGATATACACGCCGCTTTCCTTTTGCCGCCAGGTCGCCGGCCCGGCCAATATGAAGATCGTCAAACATATAGTTACCAAGCTATACCACGAAAATTATATTTGAGCAACTTAAAATAGTTTGACACTTATCTGTTTTTAATATAGTCTGTGGTAAATTAACCGCCCCTTACCAATCAAATCAAGGAAGGTGAACTAATGGATAATTTAATCAAACTGTCTGATTTTACCGGCCTAATGGATGCAAAACGGTTTCAAAAACTCCATTGGGAAGGTTCTTTTGCGGAATATCTAGCTTTACTATCCGGGGATACGCGTCTGGCGCGAACGGCATTCCGGCGCATTTATGACATGATCATGTCTCACGGCTACGAAGAGATTTGTGATGGCAAAGAGAAACTCATCCGCTATAACTTTTTTTCCAGTCCCGAATTCTCAAAAAACGACGCTGTTTATGGCCTTGAGCGACCGCTGATGAATCTGGTCAATATCTTTAAGTCTGCCGCCCAGCGCTATGGCCCTGAAAGGCGGATCCTTCTTCTGCACGGCCCCGTAGGCAGTTCCAAAAGCACTATTGTCCGGCTGTTAAAGCGCGGGCTGGAAGAATATTCCCGCACCGATGAAGGCGCGCTTTATTATTTCGGCTGGATAACGGAGCTAACGAAGGACAACGAAATTCCTAATATCAAGTGGTGCCCCATGAACGAGGAGCCCCTGCATCTTGTTCCGGAAGAATTGCGCGAAACGTGGCTGACAAACTTCAACAAAGACCACATATCAGAAGAATGCGTTTACATTGAAGGCGACCTTTGTCCGTCATGCCGCTATATCTATCGGGAACTGATGAAACGCTATCAAGGTGACTGGCAGAAAGTTATGGAGCATACGAGGATTCGCCGCCTTATCCTTTCGGAAAAAGACCGTATTGGCATCGGCACATTCCAGCCCAAGGATGAAAAAAATCAGGATTCCACCGAACTGACCGGCGACATCAACTATCGCAAGATTGCCGAATATGGTTCTGATTCCGATCCACGGGCATTTAACTTTGACGGCGAATTCAATGTTGCCAATCGCGGCATAATTGAGTTCATTGAAGTTCTCAAATTGGATGTGGCATTTCTTTATGATCTTCTGGGCGCTTCGCAGGAACACAGCATCAAGCCCAAGAAATTTGCACAGACTGATATTGATGAGGTCATCATTGCCCACACCAACGGGCCGGAGTACAATAAACTCCAGTCCAACGAATACATGGAAGCCATGCGCGACCGCACATTGAAGGTGGATATCCCCTATGTCACTCAATTAGACGATGAAGTCAAGATCTATAGGAAAGACTATAACCCTGAGAGGATCCGCGGCAAGCACATTGCCCCGCATACTCTGGAAGTGACCTCTATGTGGGCAGTGCTGACACGATTGGAAGAACCCAAAACCGACCAGCTGACACTGATGCAAAAACTGAAGCTTTACAACGGCAAAACTCTTTCCGGATTTACAGCCGACAATATCAAAGAGCTCAAGAATGAAGCCAAAAAAGAGGGTATGTTTGGCATTTCCCCACGCTATGTTCAAGATAAGATATCCAATGCCCTGGTCAGTGACATCAACGAAGTTTGCGTCAACCCGTTCATGGTTATGAATGAGGTCGAAGAAGGCCTCAAACATCACAGTCTCATTACTACTGACGAAGTGAGAAAGCGTTACAAGGAACTGCTGGCCATGGTTAAGGAGGAGTATGAGGAAATAGTGAAAAACGAGGTGCAGCGGGCCATTGCCGTAGATGAAGAAGCGATCAAGCGCCTGTGTGGCAACTACATCGATAATATCAAAGCATACACCCAGGGCGAAAAGGTAAAAAACAAATATACCGGCCGTGACGAAGAGCCGAGCGAACGCCTAATGCGGTCAATTGAAGAGAAAATTGACGTTCCTGATAACCGCAAAGATGATTTCCGACGCGAGGTTATGAACTACATCGGCGCTCTGGCCGTTAGTGGCAAGATCTTTGACTATAAGTCCAACGAGCGGCTGCATCGCGCTCTGGAAATGAAACTTTTTGAAGACCAGAAGGACTCCATCAAGCTCTCCAGTCTTGTTTCCAGCGTCGTTGACAAGGAAACCCAGGAAAAGATAGACATTGTCAAAAAGCGAATGGTTTCCAACTACGGCTACTGCGATGTCTGCGCCACTGATGTGCTCAACTTTGTCGCCAGCATCTTTGCCCGTGGTGATGTCAAACGGGGGCAGCAAAGCAATAAGAAAAAATAACATACTTGCATTTAGCGGTGAAAACCGCTATTTTTGTTGAGTAAGCTTGAAATTGTACTTTAAAAACAGGATAAAATATGGTTCTAAACATTGAGAAAAACCATCAGCGTTTTCGTCAGATCGTTCACGGCAAGATCAAAAAAGAGCTCAAGAAATACATAACTAACAGCGAGCTCATCGGCAAGAAAGGCAAGCAAATAATTTCTATCCCCGTTCCCCGCATTGACCTGCCGCGTTTTCGTTTTGACCCCAACCAAACCGGCGGTGTCGGTCAAGGTGACGGCGATATCGGCACGGTGCTCGGCCCGGCCGGTCCCCAAGGCAGCGGCAAAGCCGGCGACCAGCCCGGCGCTCACATCCTTGAAGTTGAAATCTCTCTTGAAGAACTGGCCCAAATGATGGGTGAAGAACTGGAATTGCCCAATATCCAGCCACGCGGCAAAAAGAATATTTCCAGCGAAAAAGGAAAATATACCAGCATCGCCCGTAGCGGACCAAAGTCATTGCGCTATTTTAAGCGCACCTACAAAGAAGCCCTGAAGCGGCAGATTGCCTCGGGCACCTATAATTTTGAGAACCCGGTCATTGTTCCAGTGCGGGAAGACGAGCGTTACCGAACATGGAAACTTGTTGAAGTACCTGAAAGCAACGCCGTTATTATCTATATGATGGACATCTCCGGCTCAATGGGGACGGAGCAAAAAGAGATTGTGCGTCTTGAAGCCTTCTGGATTGATACCTGGTTACGCTCGCAATATGCCCACATAGAACTGCGATACATTGTCCATGACGCCGTGGCAAAAGAGGTTGATCATGATACTTTCTTTTATATCCGCGAGGGCGGTGGGACCAAGATCTCCTCGGCCTATAAGCTCTGCAGCCAAATGATCAAGGAACAGTTTCCCGTCAACGACTGGAACATTTACCTTTTTCATTTCTCCGATGGAGATAATCGGGACAATGATGACACCATTAACTCGCTGGTAATTATTGAAACGGAACTTCTGCCCGTGGCAAACCTTTTTTGTTATGGACAGGTCAAAAGCGCTTACGGCAGCGGAGATTTTATGGGGGAAATGGAAGCAGAAATCGGCAAAGAGCCGAATGTGGCCATTTCCAAAATCAACAGCACAGATGAAATTTTGGACTCCATCAAGACATTTTTGGGGAAAGGAAAATGAACCTGACACCTGAACTGGAACAAGTCCGCGATGAAATAAAGGGTTACGCCATTGAATATGGCCTAGACCCGTTTGAAACGATCTTTGAGGTTTTGGATTTTGAGCAGATGAATGAAGTCGCCAGTTTTGGCGGCTTCCCCACCCGCTACCCGCATTGGACCTTCGGCATGGAATATGACCACCTCAAAAAGTCCTATGCTTACGGTCTGCACAAGATATACGAAATGGTCATTAACAACGACCCTTCCTACGCCTACCTGCTCAAGAATAACGCTTTAGTTGACCAGAAAATCGTGATCGCCCATGTCTACGGGCATACTGACTTTTTCAGGAATAATTATTGGTTTTCCGCCACTCCAAGAAAAATGATGGACGGCATGGCCAACCATGCCACCCTCATCCGGCAATACATTGACAAGTACGGTTTTGAAGAGGTGGAGAAGTTCCTGGATATCTGCCTTTCCATTGACGACCTCGTTGACTTTCATTCCTGTTTTATCAAGCGGCCGCAAACTGTTTCCAAAACTGCGGACATACATAAAAAGGAAGAGGATGAGGAGAGCGAAAAAGAGAAAATCCAACCGACCCGGTTTCCGGCCAAGGATTATATGAGTGGCTTTGTTAACAAAGAAGAGGCGCTGAAGGAAGAAGAGGCGCGGCTTAAGAAAGAAGAGGAGCAGAAGAAATACAAGTTCCCGCTCAATCCGGAAAAGGATATTCTGATGTTCCTGATTGATAACGCGCCTATTGGAAACTGGCAGAAGGTTATTCTTTCAATCATCCGAGACGAGGCCTACTACTTCGCGCCCCAGCGGGCCACCAAAATCATGAACGAGGGCTGGGCCGTCTATTGGCACTCTACCATTATGACCGAAAAGGCCATGCGTGACTCCGAACTGGTTGATTATGCCGATCATCATTCGGGGACGCTTGGCTCCATGCCGGGCACCATCAACCCCTATAAGCTTGGAGTTGAGCTTTACCGTGATGTTGAGGAACGCTGGAACAAGGGGCGTTTTGGCAAGGAATACAATGAATGCGACGATATGCAAAAGCGTAAAGACTGGGATTTGCATTTGGGCATCGGGCGGCAAAAGATCTTTCATGTCCGCCGCGTCGCTAACGACATTACTTTCATTGATAATTTCCTGACCAAAGAATTCTGCGAAAAACATAAGCTTTTTACCCATAAACTCAATGAGATAACCGGCATGTACGAGATCTCCGACCGCGACTTTCAGGCCGTCAAGCAAAAATTGCTTTTCTTGCTGACAAACTTCGGCCAGCCGATCATCCGCATTGTAAACTCCAACTACAAGAACCGTGGCGAGCTTTATCTTTTGCACCAGCATGAAGGCGTAGATATGGATATTGAATATGCCAAAGACACGATTGAGAATATCCAAAAGATCTGGAAACGCTCGGTCCATCTTGAAACCCGCCTCGGCGACAAAGGCAAACTTTTCACCTTTAACGGAAAAGACCACATTGTGCTAAACACCAACTCCTGATACCCCATCAGGAGCTTTTTATTAAGCCAGCACAAAATTATAGAGGGAGTCGGTGAGGTCGACTCTCCCCTCTTTGAATGCGATGTCCAAGCCGCAGAGCATTTGATATTTTGCTTTAAGGTCAGGCAACGAAAACTTTTGGGATGCCGCGACAAGTTTTCGCGCCACGAACGGATGCAATTTTAGTTTCTGCTGGATTGCCGATAAGTTAAGCCCCCGTTCGGCCAGATCTTTAACCGCCAGCAGGTTACGGAACTGGTAAACAATCATGGAAAAAATATAATGCGGCTCGCGGCCGCCGGACAATTCTTTAAAAAGAATCTCAAAAGATTTTGCCTTTTGTTTGTTTGCCAAAGCATCGGTAAATTCAAATATATTCTGTTCTGCTTTGCCCGAAACCAACCGCGCGACATCCGCAGTGGTGATGTTTTGCCGGAAATTGCTTAGCTTGTCTGTTTCGTTTGTCAAAGCCCAGCTGTCCTCGCCAGCCAAATTAACAAGTTGCCGCACCGCGCCGGTATCGGCGGAACAACCCCGCGCCGCAAATTGGCTTTTCACCCATTGTTCCAGTTTAACGCCGGAAAGGAAGAGGTACTCTTTAACGGGCTTGGCTTTGTCGCTCAATAATTTAAATAAACTTTTGTTTTTGGCCCCTAGCGCTTTGGCGTCTTGGTTTTCGCAAACCAACAAAACGACATCTCTTAATTCGCCCAGTTTTTGTTCTTTTATAAGTTCCTCAACTTGTTGCGCCGCGCCCGCAGAGAAAACATCCCTCGCGATAACAAGTTTGACCTCGTTAAAAAAGGCAACGCTTTTAACCGTATCGGCTAGCTTTTCCGCCGTCATCTCGCGCCCAGAGAAGTCAAAGTCAAAAATATTCACTCCGCTGGAGTGCTTTTTCTTGTAACTAACGATAATTTGGCCCAACCCCTCGCGCAAGCGGTATTTGTCAGGGCCGTAGAGAAAGATGAGCATGAATAAAAGTTTCTAGTTTCTAGTTTATAGTTTATAGTTTATAAAATCAAAGGCCGCCCTGCGACGGCTTTTGAGAATTACTTGGCGAATCCAGCGTTAAGCGATTTCGGATGGGTGGTAAAAATGGGTCAGAATGCTAATGACGGGACACCTGCATTTTTACCCAAAATCGTAGCTGCCGAGGCAGATTTTGCCCTACTGTAATCCGCACCGGTGAGACAGGGGGGTGGTGGAAGCGAAATTTACATTGCTACAATCTCAATCCAAATCTTGCCTGGGGCGAATTCTATCTCTTTGCCGCTGAAGTCGTAAAAATACAGCTTGCTTGAAATACTCGTCCGGTCTTTTTTCCATTTGCCACTTATAGATATTTCGTTTTGGTATATCTGCGCTTCGCCCTCGCCGTAAACCTCCACGTCAACATACTGGTCGCGAAGGGGCGCGGAAATTGTTTTCATGACTATAACCACGCCGGCGCGAACCTCCCCGCCACTGGCATCGGTTTCTTTTTTGCCGTCGCGGTAACGCGCGTAGTCGTTTGTTTTAGTGTCATATTTCCACTCCGAACCGAACGGGTCGGGATAATTTATTTTTATATTATCAACCAAGTTGGCCAGATTCTTGGCGCCGGCGCCTTCCTTGTGGGGATAACCGGCAAATTTATTGTCTAACCGGTATTTAAGTTCCTTGGCCTTGCCCCACAAAAGTTCAAAAGAGGTAAAACCGTTATGCGGTTGCCTGATGCCTTTTTTACGATAGTATGTCGCGCCCTCATATTTCATGGCATCAATATTATCAATTACCTGACCGTCAAGTCGCTCCAAAGCGCCGCGCTCTCCGCCCCAATGAGCAAAAATTGCGTCAAAACTGCCGGCAAGGTCGGTAAAACCGTCTCGCGCCGAACGCACCGAGCCAATCTCCTTTGGTTCTTCACACTGATAAACAGCCATGAAACGGGTGATGCCATTGGGCGCCGCGAGCATTTCTACGACCAAGTCCGCCTGCGATATAGCCGAAAGCGGCCGCGCCTCTTTGTCCCCCGCCAGCATCACCGCCACCGGCCGTCGGGTGGCATTCTCGCATTCTAAACCCGTGATTACGCTTTTCTTTGCTTCCTGTTTGTTGCTTATCGTAATATCCCGCTTATAAAACCAAGTTAAAAAAACGGCAACCATAATTACCGCTATCACGCCCAAAATGACTAAAATTTTGTTGAGATTCAGCCGGTACATCTATCCCAGATAATCACAAAAGAGAACAAAAAACCAGTCGCAATACTGGATTTATGTTCTATATTGTGGGTTGTAGGTTACTCCTCATATCCCACATTCCCTAAGTCATTGCTTTTTAGCGTATTGCCTTGGGCGTCTTTGGCAACGGCCCAAAAGTTGGTGGCTGTTAAATTTTTAGGCATGTTATAAAACCACATGTCCGGCATATCTGGCGAACACTCCTGTCCTGCCGCGCATCGCTCAAGCCGCGCCATATTGCCTAGCTTATAGCCATCGGGTTGCCCATTTCCTGCTCCTGCGCCAGTCGGAGAGTAGCGTAGTTCCACGCTCAACAGTTTCTCGCCTTTGAAAATTGCCTTCGCCCCGTAAGTGTATAGCGTCCACCCGCCCTCTTTGCGCGATGGTTCAACGGCAAATGACAAAATCCTCCCCCCGCCCGCGATTTTACTCCAGCCGTCCATGCCACTATTTTGATAAAGCCAAAGTACCGCCCCCGCGGCAGTTAAAATCAGTACTATTATAATCGGTGCGATGCCGTGTTGAAATTTGGCATTATTCATACTGTTTATTATATCACGCCTGATGTAAGTAACAAAAAAGCGGCCAGCTTGCCTCATACTCACGCATGAGTACGGGGACAAGCTAGTCACGAAAAAGACGAAATAACTGTTAGGGGCTATTATGGATCGGGAGTGGCCGCAAGAGCGGCATCGGGATTGATTCGGCCGGCGCCTTGGACCTCAAGCGGGTAACCCAAGTCATCGGTTGTGGACATGATAATCTCTTTAATCTGCGCCGGAGTAAGATGCCGGTTTTTGGCGAGCATCCGCGCGACCAGCGCCGAAACCTCGGGAGCGGAGAAGCTTGTCCCCGACATTTTGTGTAGCTTGGGCGAAACAAGGTCTGTCACGCCAAACCGAGACCATTCCTGCTTTGACCGACAAACCAGTTTCCCGTTGGCGCTCAAATTGGCGATGTGCTCCCATACCAATGTAACGGCGGGGTCATCCCCTCCTTCGGCAACCACATCTGGTTTCATGACGCCTTCAAGCGTCGACCCTCTTTGCGAGTAATCCGTCACATGGTTAAGGTCGCTAGTAGCAACCGCGCCCACGGTAATCACATCGGGTATACAGGCGGGAGCTCCCATTGGACTGGAAGTCCCATAATTTCCCGCGGAAGCAACCACTACCACCCCGCTATCAACCAATGATTGGATATACTGGCTCATTAAAAGGTCTGAACATCTTATCGGCAGAGAGTAATGGGCGCTGAAACTTGCGTTAATGACTTTTGCTCCGTGGTCAACGGCACCGTGAAGGGCGTTGATAATATCAACCGTGGAAGCGGCAACGCCCTGCACGCAATAAGTCCAGACACTGTTGCTTGAACACACGCCATAGACCAAATAACTGCTTCCGAACGCCTTGGCGTTATATATCTTTGCCGAGCCGTAACTTTTATCGACAACAATACCTGCCACACCGGTGCCGTGACCAAGAAAGTCGTAAGTAGTATCGGCCGGTCCGAAAACACCGGAATTCCATGAAACTTTGGTGAAAGAAATGACATCATTTCCCAGCAGCGTTTGCTGGGGCGTAATTATGGAACCGAAACGCAGGTAGAGTTCGTAAGAAACGTTAAAAAGATAGTTTAGCTGATAGGTTGCTCCGCCAAGATTAAATTGCGGCGGTTGATACATTTTTCCATAGGGTGTATCAACGCACTCGCCGACACCCTTGGTAACCTCGGTATTTGTATCCATGTCTCTGATTGAAAATCCGTCTCCAACTCCGACGAAAATGTACTGCTTGTATTGGTCATACTCCGGCGGTCCGGCGCATTGCGTCCGGTCATACATATCGCTAGCTGTCACTTGATAACGCTTGCCTCGAAGAGTAAAGTATCCGACCTTCCAAGTGTTGTTCCAAGACGGAAAGCCGTCGGGCGGTTGCTGGTGAATCTCATCTCCGAGCATTACTTCAATGTTGCGGGGATGGCTGGCCACTTCCGTCCGCATGGTTATCTTGTTCGCCCACATGGGCACGCCAAATGCGGGATAGTTGAAAACCGGCGAATTGCCCCAAGAGACGATTCTCATTTCAGCCGTGAATGTCCTGTCCTTGTCGGACAATCCGGCATCATATTCAATTCTTTCCGAAGGCGGCACGCTGCCGCGGTTTTTTGCTCTGATGACGATCCGGTCGTGGGAGTCCTTTAAATAAAGGTCAATATCCACATCCGACTGGGGAAATGAACCGAACACACCCGGCCAGAAAACGGTGTAGTTGATATACCGCTCCCCCGCCCGCAGTTTGAATTTAAAGTTATGCTTGACGCGGTCGGGCTGGATGAATGTCGCAAAACGGGTTGATTCCGGGCCGGGAGCGTAATTGGCGCCGCGCATTTTTTTGGACACGCCGGTATCAACTACCCCTACGACAACTTTTCGGTTTCCCCGCGCGGTCAAGGTATCGGGATTATCGGGACCGGCATATTTTTCCGTAAAACCGGCCATGTCCCCGTCAAGAAAAACCAGATTGTTCCTGTAAAAGTTTTTAATCCACGGCTCTCGGTTGATTCTGTCGGCGATAACGTTGTCAGTTTTCACCAAGATTGCTCCGCTGAACATGGGAATATCGCCGATTGAAGCCGGAACAACATCTTTTACGCCAAGCGCCGCAAGAAACCCAGCAACTTCTTCAAAAGAATACCCCTCTTTGGGAATTATCACATATTCGGATGGCAAACTGTCCAGATATGCCTGTTGTTGGGGCAATATCAACCCAAGCGGATCGGCCATCATCTGCCGAAACATTTCTTGTTCGCTCATAGTAACTGCGCGGGGAATAATGGTTTGCTCTCCATTCTGTTCCGTGGCGATGACTCCCGTAATCAGATAGTCGTCGGCCATAGCCGCATTAGCGGCCAAAAATACAAAAAAGCATACGGCAACCAAAAATAACCTCTTCATATCCTTCTCCTATAACTGGTAAATTGTTAAGTTGCTGGAACCTAACTAATGCGAGGATTATCCCGCAATTAAAAATCGCTGTCAATCGCACACTTATCGGGCGTTTATGATTGGTTCCGCCAAGCATCGTGCAGTGTCAAAACTGAACAAAATATATTTACTTTGAACCAAAACGGCTCATACAATGAGCCGTTTTGGTGAAACTAGCACTCATTCTATCTCATGAATCCCATTAGAGAACGCCCTCGCCGTAGGCGAGTGGCTTCAGCCACCGTGGGGCGGCTTTTCTCTTATGGAATGAATTTGAAGGTGGAGAGGACTTGATTAATCATTTTGACATCATGTTCTAGACGATCAACCCGTTCTTCCCGCTGTTCAAGTTTTCTCTCAATACGCTCAAAGCTCTTGGCATTTACCTCCGCAAGATTAAAAATTTCTTTTTCAACATGATTCTTTAAATTTTGCTCAAGCTGAACTAAGTCATCCTTGGTGGCAAGATTATCCAAATCACCCTTGGTAGCAAGGTTTTTAAGCGACTTATCAAAATATTCTTTAGTAATTTCTGCCATAGTTCTAATGTATCACCCCGAAAAATAAAGGTCAATAACAATACGAACTAGTTACTTCAATACTTGATGTTTTGGACAAAAGTGCGCTGATCTTTGCCCGATTTTGATTCGTTCAATTACGCCGCCGTCATGCTTGGCGCACTTGTCGCCAGTTTTCTGGTAGGCCCTATGGTAAAGCTGGGCTCTGCCCATTTCACCTGACGGCAAACGGTAGTCGTCCATGCTTGAACCCCGCAATTCAACCGCTTTTTTCAAAATTTTAATCATCGCCCTGTATATTTTTTCAATCTCGTAAGTCAAAAGATGCTCCACGCGGGACAACGGATGCAGTCCCGCTTCCCATAATATCTCATCGGCGTATATGTTGCCGATACCCGCGACGAATGTCTGGTCCATAAGCACCGGCTTCAACTTGCCCCGTTTGTCCCGAGCTCCGCCGAAGGATTTTCTGAAAAGTTTTTTAAATTGAAGCAGGGACAGGTCAAACGGCTCCGGCCCCAAACCCTTCAGCTCTTTGACATCAGTAAGTTTATCGTCTTTTACTAAAATTACCCGCCCAAACCGCCTCAAATCCGACAGCGCCAGCTGGTAGCCGTTTGAAAGAAAGAAAATTAAGCGGATATACTGGTTTTTCCTATCATTTTTTAATGGCCCCCCTTCTTTGCTTATCCATTCTTCGTCAGACCTTTGACCGTATCTGTCTGTCAAATGTTTGTTGTCAACTGTCAATTGTTGCCATTTTCCATACAGCAAATGACCCGATATCTTCTGGTGGATAAAGATTGTATACGGCCCCTCCAAATCAACGACGATATACTTGGCGCGGCGCCAGACACTTTTAATCTTTGCGCCAACCACCATTTTTTTAAACTTAGCGGCCCCACCGGCTTGGCGAATCGGTTTTTCTTTATCCGCCCAAAAATCCACGATTTTCAGGCCGATTATTTTATTGCGAAGAAAGTTGACGGTAGTTTGTACTTCAGGAAGCTCTGGCATGTTGGCAATTATTTAAAAAACCGGCCATTTCGTCAATTGGCCGGTTACTGCACCATTTTGGGCAACCATAGCACAATGTCAATTTCGATTCTGTAATCTCCATGGTAACCCATAGGCATGTTGGCGCTCCACGTTATTGTAAAACCCATTTCTTCCAGTTCCTTACGAACGCTTAGCGCCGTAGCCATCTCGGCTTTGTTGTGGCGCGCATCCACATTAAATGCGATCTCCAACAATTCTTTAAAACGAACTGCCGAAAGTTTGGCGCGTTCCTTCTCCTCTTCGGTCAAATCATCAACCGTCCGTCCATGTGACATCATTCACTCCTGTTAGTTGGGCAAGCCCAGATAATCGTAAAAAATAATTTCCATTTCACGGTTGCCTTCTTTGGTATGGAAAACTTTTGCATCAACCATCTGCAGGCCGATCTCATTGAGTTCTTCGCGCAGTTTGTTGGCGGTTTTTTGTTCCTCGGACGTAAAATCCCGGCCGCTGGTATCGTCAAAGAGTTTCAAAAATTTTTCCAAAATCTCGTTGATATTCTTAATTTCAAGTCCAAGCCGCAATTTATCCGTAACCGCAATAAGGGGGCTCTTGGATTCTTGCTTCCTTAAATACAGTTTCGTTGTTAAAAAGCCAGCCAATGTCGTCTTCATAACAGCTCCGTCCCGCTCTCACAATTTCTTCATCTCTGCCCAATTCTCCCCCACTTTTACATCAATTACAAGCGGGATATCAAGTTTATAAACTCCCCCCATGATTTCTTTTATCTTGGGGGCGACTTGGGCGACAAAACCGGAATTCACTTCAAAAACAAGCTCGTCATGAACTTGCAGTAACATTTTAATCTTTTCTTTCTTCAATGTCGAACCCTGAAGATATTTATCCACGGTAATCATGGCCATTTTAATCAAGTCAGCCGCCGTTCCCTGCACCGGATGATTGACGGCCATGCGTTCGGCTTGGGCGCGAAGCTGGGGCATTTGCGAGTGAATTTCCGGCAGAAGCCGTCTCCGGCCGAAAAGCGTCTGAACATATTCATTCCGGTCGGCCAGTTTTTTGGTTTCGGCCATATAGCGCGCCACGCCTTCAAACTCGCGAAAATAGCGGTCAATGAATTCGCGCGCCCGGTTGCGATCTACTCCCGCCGAGCGCGCGAAACCCAAAACACCCATGCCGTAGATAATGCCGAAATTCAAAACCTTGGCCTGGCGGCGCATTTCTTTGGTTACTTTTTCCGGCAAAACCCCAAAGACCTCCGAAGCGGTGCGGGTGTGGATGTCCTCGCCGCGCTTGAAAGCAGCGATCATTTTCTCGTCATGCGCCAAATGCGCGACAATGCGCAGTTCAATTTGCGAATAGTCAAAAGAGAGTAGTTGATTGCCTTTTCCGGCAACGAACGCCTTGCGAAACTCCTGCCCTAGCTCGGTGCGGGTGGGAATATTCTGCAAATTGGGATCTTGCGAAGCAAGGCGCCCCGTGCCGGTGCCGGTTTGATTGTAAGTCGTATGAATACGCCCGTCTTTCTTACTTATCAACTCGGGGAAGGGTTCAATGTATGCGGTCTTGAGCTTTTGAAGCTCGCGATAGTCAAGAACAAGTGGGATGATCGGGTGTTCGTCACGAATCTTTTCCAGTTCCGGAGCGGCGGTTGAGGGCACCCCTTTGCCCGTCTTGCGCACCCGTCCTTTCAAAGCCAGTTTCGTGAACAATATCTCGCCCAGCTGTTGAGGGGAGTTAATATTGAACTCATCGCCGGCCAGAATATGGATTTGTTTTTTCAGCTGGGCCAGCTCTTTAGCGCAAAGTTTCTGCAAGTCATTAAGCACACGAACATCCACTTTGATGCCGTTAAGTTCCATCCACGCCAACACTTTTATCAATGGCATCTCAATATCTTCAAAGACCTTTATCAGATTGTTGGATTTGAGTTTTTCCCATTGTACCTGCCGAAGCCGCAAGGCGTAGGCGGGCCGTAAAACTGGATTTTCATCGGCCGAATAACCCAGTTCGGCGTAAAATACCTTGTAAAAATCATAGTCGCGCCCATCGGGGTTAATCAGATAAGCGGCAATTTTGGTGTCAAAAACCTCGTTTTTAATTTCAAAATTTTCTTGAAATGCCCGGCGATTAAGATATTTAAGATCATGGCCGATAAGACGGGTTTTGGTTAGAATTGTGTCGCTTATTTTCCGTCCCTGTAATCTAATTTTGTAAACCCTGTCGGGGTTGGAAGCAAAGCTGGCAAAATCATCGCCAAGACAAATGGCAAGCTCGCCGGCGGGGGGCAATTTGCCAGGGTCGGCGATTTCAACCATCTCCACCGCCGGTTTTATTGCTTCATCCGCAAAAACCGAAAGCTGTTCGGGTTTAGACGGATTCTGGCCCAATGACTCATCCAGACGCTTCACCAGTGAATAAAAACCCAAGTCGCGCAGAATTTTCTCCAGCGCTTCGCGGTTAAGGTTTTTACGCCAATCGGTTTTGTCCAAATCAAAGTCAACCTCAACTGTCCGCACGATTGTCGCCAGTTTCTTAGAGAAAAATGCCATATCTTTGTCGGCCAGCAATTTTTCTACGAGTTTTTCCGGCAGTATATTTATTTCTTTTGGTTTTTTAACTGTCGCTTTTCGCTTTTCGCTTTTCGCTTTTCGCTCTATTTCTTCGTACAGCTTTTCAATCGTGCCATATTTTTTTATCAGTGTTGTCGCCGTCGTTTCCCCTACGCCTTTTACCCCCGGGATATTATCCGACGGATCGCCCCTGAGGCCCTTATAATCCGTTACCCGCTCCGGCAAAAATCCATAGCGCTTTTTAACCTCTTTTTCGTCATAGGTAATCGTATCGGTAATGCCCTTGCGCAAAGTAAAAACCACCACCTTATCGCCATCAACCAACTGCAGGGTGTCCAGATCGCCGGTTACAATTATAACCTGCAGGTCTTCGGATTTTTTAGCTTTTTCCGCCAGAGAACCGATGAGGTCGTCCGCCTCATAACCCGCCCTTTCGTAAATCGGCACGCCAAAGGCCATTAGCAGTTCTTTAATCGGCTGGACTTGAATATAAAGCTCGTCGGGCGCTTTCATGCGATGGGCCTTGTATTCTTCAAATTCTTCGTGGCGGAAAGTCGGCGCCGCCAAATCAAAAGTCGCCGCGATATAATCCGGCTTTATATCCTTGAGCATCTTCAAAAATACCGCAGTAAAACCATAGACGGCGTTGGTCGGCAGGCCCTTGGGTGAATTCATCGGCGGCAGAGCGTGAAAAGCCCGATGCACCAAGGCGTTGGAATCGACCAAAATGAGCTTTCTCATTTTGAATTTCCAAGTTCCAATTTCCAATTTCCAAACAAGATTTGAAAATTAAATAATTGAAAATTGATTGAAAATTTAAAATTGAAAATTAAAAATTTGCAGCTTTCTTGTTGTTTCGTCAACATGGTCAATGTGTACTTTGACATATTTTCTCGGTAAGGCATCCTTTACCCTCTCCGCCCATTCTATCAGAATAATGTTGCGCGGGTCAGATACAATTTCTTTAAATCCTAGCGCTTCCAACTCTTTTCCGCTATTCAATCGGTAACAATCAAGATGATACAAATAGCTTATGGCTAATGGCCTATGGCCTATGGCTTTGATGGGGTAGCGTTTCATCAGATTAAAAGTGGGGCTACGAATCCCCTTTTTGACGCCCAGCGCCGCCGCGAAACCCTTTACAAATACCGTCTTGCCCGCCCCCAGCTCTCCTTCCAAAGCGATTATAATGGCTTGTTTTTGTTGAAATTTGCCTTGAGTCCGCTGAAGAGCTAATTTTGCCCCGATTTCTTCGGTTTGGCTCGGACTTTTAGATAAAATTTTCATAAGCATAATTCACTATTTCCAGCGATCCTCCTTAACCAACTTTTATTAGTTATTATCTCTGTTTTTATTAGTTAATATCTCTGTCCCCTACTTTCAGCAATTGCTGAAAGTAGGGGACACCTCGCAAACTAATTTCGATCTTTAAGTTTTATTCCATTTATTCTCTCAAAATCTTTTATAAGTTTCCAATCAGTGTCAAAGTCGTACGCTAAACAATGTTTCACATAGGGTTCTACCTCAAATGCTTTTGATATTACGGCAAGCTCTTCCCTACACTCAAACGGATGTGCCCATAAGCTTTTCTGCACTTTAACAAAACCCAATTCCCTTAACTTAGCCAACAGCGAATGTCTCCCTTTTTTATCAGCTGGTATATCAAAAAAGAAAAGCCTCCAATAACCGTCCCAATTATGCATGGGCTTTATGGATAAATTATCTAGGTCATACTTTATAAGTGTACTCTTGCCCATTTGGGCAATTTCTACCGCGTAAGTTCCGTCCGGGCTTGAAGAAACATTAACCCTCTTAAGATGCTTTAATTTCCAAAGTTCTTTATAAAATTGTCGCCACTTTTTTCGTTTAAGCTCTTTTCTTATGGCCTTAAAAGCGCCCAAACCGAAATATGGATTGCCAGCGGCCACCATCACCATTCCGCCAACAGCTATAGCTTTTAATAATTTGTAAGAAAACGAATTTTTTATATTAGATCGTGACATAAGCGAAACCGTTATTTAACAAATATTTAGCACATTAATAACATAATAGCACCTGTCCCCCACTTTCAGCAATTGCTGAAAGTGGGGGACAGGTGCTGCTACAATAAATCAAGGATGGCGCTTAAAGCAAATGGGAAACAAAATTTGGGCAAAATCCAGCACTAACTTTGAATACAAATTGTCTTAAAGCTATGCCATAATCCTTTGCTACGATTTATATTTCACGGAAGTATGGTTGTGTTATCTATTTTAACGACAATTTTAGGCATAGCAGATTTAAAGTTAATGCTGGAAAAAGAAAGCACGCTTTATTTAAGCGTGCGTGGAGCCACATTTTTATCCTCCTTGGCTCCGAAAGTGTGTCCTATACAATTGGCATATGCCAATTGTATAGGACAGGGTGGTTGTGGTTGCTCCCCTACTGGTTTTCGGGGAGCAACCACGGGTTAGCGGTAACCGGCTTGGTCTCGGCCGGCTTGACCGCTAGCTGGGTCGACGGAGCCACCTTCACCGTTCCCCCCGTCACATTAATTGCGACTAGAGGATGTGGTGGCGCCGAGGACGGACGGTTTACCCGCTGTTGCAGGATTTGAATATCCTGCTTCAGCTGGTTGATGGTGACGGTGTCACCATCATGCTGGCCTGCGGCAACCGCTGGCTGGGGTTGTGGCAAGGGAGCCGGTTGCTCCCCCGTGGCCGTGGTGGCGGGAGTAGCATAGTAAACATCAACAAGATGCACCATACCCCCCACCAGGGACAGAACAGTCAGGGCTACTAAAATTCCGTAGCCCATGTTTCGTCCCAGATGCCAACGGTCGTTCGTTGGCGGCCGGAACAAAAATTCTTGATTGGTCCCGGGTATCGGGACCTTGTGCGTTACCGCTCCGCTTACATACGGAACGGTAACCGCGGAGCTTACCGTTGTTCCCGGCGCCAAGGTCGGCGCTGGCCTCATCCATAGGTGGATGAGCAGACCCAGCGTAAACGCTGGGATTACCACCCACAAAAGAGCTGCCGCCAGCCGAGCCGGCACAAATAAGACATCTAGAACAATGGCGGCGACAAGCGCCACCAAAAATAGAACGACCGGACTAATTCTTATCGTCATTTTTGCCTCCTTCCGTATACGGATTGCGGATTTCATACTGGTCATTGACCCAGTATATTCCGAAACCCGGTTTCAAAACTGTCGGAACATCAATGGATGTTCCGTTTTTGTCATGACCTATCGTCATGACATAGTGTGCCTCTACTCCACTCCCTTGAGGCACACTGATGATTATTGACTCGCCCGGTGACAAGGTCACCGGAGAAGGAGCGTTCCCGCCAAGAATAACGACGGTAACTTCCTTCTTCACGAATCGGTTTCGAAACCTCACCGAAATCATTTCTGATTCCGGTTCGGCTTCACGGTACTCCCTTTCGGTTTCCCGTTCTCGGTCCGCCTCGCGGCGGTCCGGTTCCGGTTCGGTTTGTTGCTCGCGAGCGACTTGCTCGCGCATGAGTTGCAGGCATGCCGCTTGCAACTCTTTGCGACGGTTTCCGTCCCGTTTCAGCATAATGATGCTTTCCACGAGAGCGGTAGAACCGCCGGCAACTGCCGCCCATCGGCCCGATTTCGTCAGGCCTTTGGTCAGGAACCCGACGGATAAGCCGTCAACTCCCGCTTTGGCTATCCTTTCCCCTTTTGAGGGAATATCAGCCAAAGCCGCCGAGCATTCGTCTAAAATACTCGGCTGGCCATAGCCGTAGGGTTGCCGGTACTGCCGATAACCACCGTACCGGTCATGGTGGTTGTTGGACGCAATGTCCAACATCCCCGCCCCTGCGGGTGCTGAAAAAACCAGCACGGCAAGAACGAGGAGGACCGCGGTCCTTGTCTTTTCAAACATGGGATCCTCCTCAAGCCCAGCCCGTCGACTGGACCCAAAAAATTCAATTGTTGAGTACTCAACAGGCGCCCAAAGCGAATGCCTATTGTTATCTGTTATTATACCAAGAAACAAGCCCCCAGTCAATAGTCCCAAAAACCCCGCAAAACAGCCCAAAAATCACACTTCCACATTCTTGAAATGCTTGATTTGGGCCACTCCCCTATCTTTATCAAACGTCAGTGAGACAATATCAACCTGCCACTCCTTGTCCGGCGGATATTTACGGTAAGCAAGATAGGTGCGGGCGGTGCGGACAACTTTGCGCATTTTATCGCTCCCCGCCCTCAACTCCGGCTCAAAGCCGACTGTCGCTTGTTTGCTGGCTTTCACTTCCACAAAAACCAAAATCCCCTCTTTTTGAGCCACAATATCAATCTCTCCCCACGGTTTCCGGAAATTTAGGTCCATGATTTCATATCCCTTCGCCTCCAGATATTGTGCGACATAGTGTTCGGCAAAGTAGCCAAGATCGGAACGATTCATCTTTATTTAGAAATTAGGAATTCCTTAGTGCTTAATCTAGCATCAAGTCCCTGTGGATACAAATGGTTGCGTCTTTTCCACGAAAGTGCTAGAATTCTACCTGAATTCTCTTTAAGAGGATTTTTGCCTTTTTGGGAGAAGCTGGGCTATTTATATGGCCTAAAATCAGCTCGCAAGTCTTTAATCAAATCCTATTAGCACCATCTTCAACATAAAAATTTCTTCTTTTTGGAAGAGGGGATGTGATAGTTCGATTGGCTCAAAAATAAACAAACTCGTCAGAGGCGAGCGTTTTAGTTTTTATCTTATGATCTTTTTGTCAATTTCGGTGTTAGTGTTTCGCGGTTCCTCCGGCGAAGGGCAGGCCAGTTTTTTCAACAATGTCGTCAAGAATTATATTGAAGAAACCGCCGATTCATTTCTTTCTCTGGAGGGGTCGCAGAGCCAATTGGCAAATGCGAGCAGTCTTACGCTAGCCGAAGTAGAGTCGCAAAATCAGGGGCAAGGGGGACCGGAGGCGGAAATAAATCCAACCAGCGTCAATGACAACTCTTTTGTTTCTTACAACCCGCCAAACGCTGATTATCTGGATGATATTGGTGTCCGGCGCAATCAAGTCGTTGATTACACCGTTCAGCCCGGAGATACTCTTTCTTTTATCGCTTCGGATTACGGCGTTAGCGTAAATTCCTTGATTTGGGCTAATAATTTGAAAGGAGTAGGCAACATTAATCCCGGCCAAGTTCTACGCATCCCGCCGGTATCGGGAGTCATCCACAAAATCAAAAAGGGAGATACTTTGCCGACAATTGCCAAGAAATATGGAGTTGAAGAAGCCAAAATAATCGCTTTTAACAGCCTACCGCAAAGCGGCCAGCTTCAGGTTGATGACGAAATTATCGTTCCTGATGGCAAAATAAGTATTTCCACTCCACGCTCCGGTTCTATTGCCACAAGCGCCTTGTCAAGCAATAAACGCTTTTCTTATCTGCCAAACTTGGACGATTTATTCATGCTTCCCGCCATCGGATATAATTGGGGAAGAATACACGGCAGAAACGGTGTGGATATAGCCAACTCCTGCGGAACGCCAATTTATGCCGCCGCCGATGGACAAGTTACCACAGCAGACGCTAGCGGTTGGAATGGGGGATTCGGTAAATTTATCAAAATTGCCCATTCAAACGGCACGGAAACTCTTTACTCTCACTCAAGCAAACTTCTAGTTTCTGTCGGTCAAAGTGTTACCAGGGGACAGTTAATCATGCTCATGGGAACCACCGGACGCTCTACCGGATGCCACCTTCATTTTGAAGTCCACGGCGCCCACAATCCTCTTGCAAAACATTAAAAAATCCAGTTGGGGTTTTTCAGTTTCGCATGGAACAGTCGCTCGCCTAGCACCTTTCGGCAATCCCACTAACAAACATGCGCTTCGGGTCAGCCGCAGATTCGCTCCGCTTACCCTTGACTAAATTATATGCTTTTGTTCAAAACAACTCCGTTATTTTTTCATTGATGCGCAAAGAGAGGGCTTCGGCGACATGGTGCTGTTGAATTGGCTCTGATTGCTCTAAATCTGCGATTGTGCGAGAGATTTTCTTAATTTTATGGTAAGACCGCAGAGAGAGGCCTTTCGCGTTTATAGCGTGTCTTAGGAGGCTCTCCGCACTTTTCTCTAATTTGCAACACTTGTCTATATTCTTGTGGTTTATTTCCGCATTGCAAAAAATTGGCAAATTTTTAAATCTTTCCGCCTGAATTTGTCTGGCTAACGTTATGTTTTTCTTAATTTCCTCAACTTTTTCAGGCAGAGTGCCATTTTCTTCGGAAGAAACCGTTTCTCTCGGAACCATAACCTGAATATCTATTCTATCAATTAGCGGGCCGGAGATCTTCTTGCGGTAATTCATAACCGCAGTCATCGGGCAAATGCAAGCATTAACCGAATCGCCATAGTTTCCGCAAGGACAAGGGTTCATCGCCGCCACAAGCATAAATTTAGCCGGCAAAGAGACGGAACCGGAAGCCCGCGAAATGGTAACTTGTCCGTCTTCAAGCGGTTGACGCAAACTCTCCAGCACATTTCTGGGAAATTCCGGAAATTCATCCAAAAACAACACGCCCCGATGAGCCAAACTTATTTCTCCCGGTTTTGGCCAAGTTCCTCCGCCAACCATAGCCACAGCCGAGGTTGTGTGATGCGGATTTCTAAATGGCCGCCTGAAAGACAATGAAGAATCTTTGGTTAAACCGCTGGCGCTATAAATTTTGGCAACTTCAATAGCTTCTTCGAAAGACAGGGGAGGCAAGATCTCGCTTAAGGCGCGAGCCAAAAGAGTCTTGCCGGTACCGGGAGCGCCACCCATAAGCAGATTGTGGCCTCCAGCGGCGGCAATCACCAAAGCTCTTTTGGCGGTTTCCTGGCCTTTTATGAACAAAAGGGAGTTGTCGTGAACATTAGGAATCTTTCCTAAAAATTCAGCTTTTAATGGAGCAATCCTTCTTGTGCCGTCAAGGTGGCTGATAACCTCGCCGATACTTCTGGCGCCGATAGCCCCGATTTCTTCAACTACAGCCGCTTCTCCAGCATTCTCTGCCGGAATTATTATTTCATTAAAACCCATTCTTTTTGCTAAAATAGCGCTGGCCAGCACGCCATTGGCATGGCGCAAAGAACCATCTAGAGATAACTCGCCCAAGAAAAGGCGGTTAGAAGCATCAAACCTGATCTGGCCGGTTTCAAGAAGATAGCCGATAGCTATGGGCAAATCGTATGCCGGCCCCTCCTTTTTGATGTCAGCCGGCGCAAGATTGATAGTAATCTTCTTGTTTTTGGAGTTAGGCGGCAAAAATCCGCTATTTTTTATTGCCGAAGCCAGACGGTCCTTGGATTCCTGAACAGCTTTATCGGGCAAGCCAACAATATTAAAAGAATGGATTCCGGGAGAAGAATCCACTTCCACTTCAATGGCTTGAGCATCAATACCATTTATAGATGCCGAAAAAATACGGATAGACAAAAGAAAATCCTCCCTCCAAGGAGTTATCTTCCTGTTTTCTGGGCACAACTAATGCACAAAGTAGCCGCAGGTATAACTTTCAACCTAGCCGCCCCAATGCCGGAAGCACAATTAACACATATGCCATATTCACCGCTGTCAATTTGGGCTAATGTTTCATTAATCTCGTGCAATCTCTGTTCCTGCGTATTTTTTAAGGCCATCATGCGGTCAAAATCCACAGCTTCAAGGGCTGTATCATCAGGCGAACTGCCGATATCCTCAACCCGCGGTTGTTCGTAGTAATCTTTAACAATCGGATTTTTTATAGCAGTGGACATTAACGCTTCTTCAACCGTTGCTTTTTCTTTAACCAAGTCCTCTCTTAATTTTTTCAATTCATTTTTATCCATAAAATTGAATGTCCCTCCAAATTAGATTATATATTTTCAAACTTAGGATATACAGCATAGCACAGTAAAATTTATTATTCAAATTAATTAAACAAACATCCATCGTCAAATCAAAACAAAAAAAAGAGGCACGCGACCCCTAAACCAAAATGGTATTATGTGGGTGGTGCCTCAAAAAAGGAAATGGCCAGTGGCGCACGTGGTGTCTCGTCACCAGCAAAAAGGTACTAACCAAATGATAACAGATGACATGGTGACATACAAGAGGTGTCACTGTGGATAACTCTGGCACTTGGTGACAGACACCTTGGCACCAGGTGACATGGTCACCATGTCACCATTGGTGTCACCATGTCACCATGTTCACTTTGCCCCTCAAATACAAAGCAATACCTAGATTATTAAATAACCCAGCAATGTGTGTCTGGTGTCATGGTGACAGACAATTTGGCACTAGGTGACATGGTGATGTCACCTAGTTGGCACCATGTCACCATTGGTGTCACCATTTTGGCACCAGGTGACATGGTGTCTGGCACCAGGTGACATGGTGATGTCACCATGCTGTCACCATGTCACTATTGGTAACAGCAAAAGAGGCGCCAAGCGCCTCTTTTGAACTTAAATTAACACAGGGTTGGTACCGCTATTGGCTGGGAGAAAAATCTAATATCTGATCAATGGTTGCGAACATAGCTTCACGAGAACTTGTTAAAATAAAATATCTTTTGCCGCCGGCAGAAACAATACCATAATCAATGGTGCTATCGGCAAATGGGAAATTCCTAAATCTTATTGGCGTAGACCGATAGTTATTGTCCGAAAAGATTCCGCTAGATGCTTTATTCTTTTCAAGGCCAAAAAGATTGCTTAAATCGCCGATCATGCTGGCCTCCCACGAATTTAAAGTTTGATTTATACCAAGACCGGCTTTAATTTCAGAGATCATTACAATATGGCTGGATGCCGGAACACCAGTCACCATCTGGCCGCTAATATCAAAAGCTTCTTTCTGGCCATAGATGAATGTTCCGGAATCGTCAGAAAAGGCTGTCTTCATCTCAAATGGGTACCGAACCAGCAAACTATCCATAAAACCGTTGGCTCTTGTTTCGGCGAGACCGTTTTTTGCTCCACTTAATCTTTCAAATTCACCTTGGTTAACAGATAATCCCAGTTGGCTGGCAAATTTTTGTGCTGGAGAACCTACATCAGCGTAGTCGCTAAAGTTGATAACGGTGGTGGAAACTGGAAATATGTCTTCCAACGTAATTTCCGTTACAGTCGGTTCGGAGGGAGTGGGGGAAACGGTAATTTCCGCTGGCTGTCTTATCACAAAGTACCAAGTTGAAAATCCGGCCAATAACACTATCAGCGCCCCGATCAAGAATAATCTGGGACTTAAATAACCACCGCCGGGAACATTAATGCCTCCGAGTGAGGGGGGAGTAATAATTTCTGGCTTTGGCGGTAAAACCGGCCCCATCTTAGGCGAAGGCGTGGGCGAGAATACGGGCGGAGCGGTTATCTTGGGTGGTTGAGGGAGTGGCAAAATCGGTTTTATTTCCGAACGCGGCGTAACCGGAACCGGAGCAGTGGGGATATTCTTTTCAACGGTAACGCCACCGGTAGGTTGACCTTCGCGCAAACGAGCCAAATCCTCCGCCATTGAGCGGATTGAGGATTGGTATGTTTTGGGCACTGTAGAAGTTACGGGAGGTAGTGGTTGGGAAGGTTTAATTTCCGGTCCCGGTCTTGGGGGAATTGCCGAAGTTAAAGGAGTTGGTGATTGGATAGGTTTAACCACTAGCCTCGGGGGGATTGCCGGAGGAACTACTGGCGGAACCGGGGGGGTTCTTGGAATTTGCGGAGGTAGGGGTGGTGGTGTTACGGATGGAAGTGGGGGTGGGGGCAATGGCCGAGGTGAAAATGCGGGTGAGGATACGGGTGCGGTAGAAGGCTTAACCGAGCTGGCTGGTTCAGTCAGTTCCTTAAGCAAGTCGTCAATCGTACTGGTCTTTTGGTCGTCAACCACTGATAGAACTTAGAACCTAGCGACTAGAACTTAGAATTCGCCAATGGCGAACTAATTTCTAATTTCTAATTTCTAATGGTTAATTTTCATCGTCAAGTTTATTCTACCATAATCATCAATCTTTATCACTTTGATGTGCACAGTTTGGCCAACCTTAAGAACATCCGAGGGTTTGCGGATACGCTCTTGAGAGATTTCCGAAACATGGACCATCCCTTCTTTACCCGGCATAAACTCCACAAAAGCTCCGAAATCAAGCAATTTTGTAACCTTGCCATCAAATTCGTCTCCCGGTTTGGGTTCGTAAGCAATCGCCTGAATCCAGCTAATGGCCTTATTCATATTTTCGTCGCTATCGGAAGTTATGAACACCGAGCCGTCATCATCAATATCAATCGTGACTCCGGTTTTCTCAATTATCTCGTTTATCATCTTGCCTTGCGGACCGATAACCGCTCCAATCTTTTCCGGATTTATTTTGATGGTTTTAATCCTCGGAGCAAACGGCGACAGCTCTTTGCGCGGAGTAGCTATCGCTTCAGTTATTTTGCTTAATATTTCAAGGCGCGCTTGTTTGGCTTGTTCAAGGGTTTTTTCAACGATCTCGTTACTGATGCCCTCAACTTTAACATCCATTTGCATTGCCGTAACTCCATCTTTGGTTCCGGCAACTTTCAAATCCATATCGCCATGATGGTCTTCCGGTCCCTGAATATCGGTCAGAATTTTGTACTCCTCACCTTTGTCGTCAAACATCAGCCCCATGGCAATTCCGGCCGCCGGAGTTTTAATCGGCACGCCGCCATCCATCATGGCCAGCGATGCGCCGCAAACCGATGCCATTGAAGATGAACCGTTGGAAGACAATATCTCCGAAACAACACGGATTGTATAAGGAAAGTCGTCTTTGGACGGTATGATAGGCAATAATGCACGTTCTGCTAGGGCGCCGTGACCAATCTCGCGCCGGCCCGAACCGCCCATACGACCAACTTCGCCGACACAAAAAGGCGGAAAAACATAGTGGTGCATAAAGCGTTTCTTGGTCAGTTCAATTTCCATCGTTTCAACCCATTGTTCCATACCGGGAGAAGCCAATGTCAACGAAGAGAGGGCTTGAGTCGTGCCGCGCTGAAAAAGCCCGGTGCCATGCGAATGGGGAAGAACGGCAATTTCCGCCGTAATTTCCCTCAATTGGTCCAACTTCCGGCCATCGGGGCGTTTTTCGGATTCAAGTATATTCTTGTGGACGATACGATCCATTTCCTCTTCAAAGATAACCAGTGATTCGCTAAGTTTTTTTGCCACATCATCCTGACCGTTAAATTGTTTCTTGATATAAGCTTGCAACTCCAAACCAATCGCATCTACGCTTTCCATATATTCCTGCTTTGAGTGGGTATAAATGGCCTTTTCAAGTTTAGCGCCAACAAAATCTCTTACCATTTTAACCAACGCCTCGTCGTGGCCAAGGATAGCGATTTCTTTCTTTTTTGGCGCAATATCCTTTGCAATTTCTTTCTGAAAATCAATTAATGCCTGCATTTCCTTAAATCCTGAGGCAATAGCGCTGGCAATATCTTTTTCAGGAACAATCTTGGCGCCAGCTTCTATCATGTTTATTTTGTTGGCAGTGCCGGCGACAACAATATCAAAATCGCTTTTTTCGCGTTCTTCGTAGGTTGGATTGTATACTAACTTTCCGTCTACGCGTCCGACTCTTATCCCTGCTACCGGACCATCAAATGGAATATCCGAAATCATCAACGCCAAAGACGCGCCGAAAAGAGCCGGAACATCCGGATCATTGATGCCGTCAAAGGTTAGAATGGTGGCCACCACCTGCACATCATTGCGCATAAAGTGATTAAATCTCGGGCGCAGAGCGCGGTCAATCAAGCGGCCCGATAAGATAGCCTCGTCCGAAGGACGGGTTTCACGCTTTATCCATTTTGAACCTTTTATTTTGCCAGCGGCATAATACTTTTCTTCGTAATCCACCGAGAGGGGAAAGTAATCAATTTCCTTAGCTTTTCCACCCATAGTCGCCGTTACCAAAACATTAGTTTCACCAAACTGAACACGGCAAGAACCGTTGGCTTGCCCGGCCAGACGACCGATTTCCACGAAAAGAGTCCTGCCAGCAAACTCTTTCTTATATGTTTTTGCTACCATGTAAACAGACAAATAAATAGGAGAGGATGAGTAACAAGATTCTGGCCCGCCTAAATTTTGTTTAACAAAACTTAGGCGGGCCAAAGCCCCATACACTTTCGTTCCCCATCCCTATACACTTATTTGTTAATTAGTTTCACCCATACTTCAGCTTAACATAAACCAATTTAAAAATCCAGCTCCCGCTGGATTTTTAGCTGGTTTTGGGCTTTCTGCGCGGAGCGCGCATTAAAACTTTCCGCTGCTGGTCAAGGTCAATGAAATTATTAGCCGCTTCAATCACTTTGGCGCTGGTGCTTCTTTCAAAACCAACCACCTCTACGATCAAACCGCTATGCTGAAGATAATCTACTAATGGCACAAAGTCGCCGTCGCCCGAAACAATTACTACCACATCCAGTTGTTTAGAAAGACTGATTGCGTCAATGGAGATGCCCACATCCCAGTCGCCCTTTTTCATGCCGCCGGGGAAAATTTGAAGGTCTTTCATTTTCAGTTCAAAACCAGCCTTGCCAAGAGCTTCAAAGAACGATTTTTCTTCGGGCGTGTCGGACTTAATAACATAAGCCACGGCGCGGACAAGCTCGCGACCGGTGGCTGCAACCTTCAGAAGTTCGCCGAAATTTACTCTTGAATTATAAAGGTTTCTGGCCGAATGATACATGTTAGACACATCAACAAACACACCGACACGGTGGTTTTTCCTTTGGGAGATAGAGATTTTATCAGTCATGAAGAATAGAACTTAGAAATTAGGCGTTAGGCTTTAGGCTTTAAGCCAAGAGATTTGGTTAAAGAAGCATATCGCTTGGAATCGACGCACTTTAAATAATCCAGAAGCCGCTTGCGCTTAGCAACCATTTTTAAAAGACCGACGCGGGAGCTGTTGTCCTTGGGATTTTTCTTCAAATGCTTAGCCAATTTTTCTATCTCTTCGGTAAATAACGCAATTTGCGCTGATGCCGAACCGGTATCTTTCTCGTGAAGCTTGTGCGGCTCAATGACCTTGCTTTTCTGTTTGGGGGTTAACATTATAAAATACCCGCTGAACCAGCTAAAAAGTAAGCGGTCCCAGCCCCTCGGCGTTGATTAGTTAGAAGTTGCCTCGGGACTGGCTTTCGCTACGCTCAAGCCAACGCAGGGATTAAGTTAGTATTTGCTTATCATATCATAAAAATTGTAGAGTTGCAAACTTGCGCTCTTACTTGTCGCACAATAATGGTATAGAATGAAATCGTGGAGGCGAATATCAAAAAACTCAAAATCCAATATCTTGAATATCTGGAGATTGAAAAGAATCGTTCGGCCAAAACATTGGAGAACTATGGCCGCTATTTGGAGCGGTTTTTGTCGTTTGCCAAGGTCAACGACATTAGGGACTTGGGCGAAGAAAAAATCCGCCAATACCGCCTTTATCTAAACCGTATTATAGATGCCAACGGAGAACCGCTCAAAAAGGTTACCCAAAACTACCATGTCATCGCCCTGCGCAATTTTCTCAAGTATCTGGCAAAGATTGGTGTAAAAACTGTCCCGGCCGAGAGGGTGGAACTTGGCAAACAAGAGGACCGTGAGGTGACTTTTTTAGAAGAGGGCGAGCTGAAGAGGTTGCTTGATTCGCCCAAAGGAGATAAGCTGGATACTTTGCGCGACCGCGCAATTCTTGCCACGCTTTTCTCCACCGGTATGCGTGTTTCCGAGCTGTGTTCGCTAGACCGCGATAAGATAGACCTGAAAAGGGGGGAGTTCTCAATCCGAGGCAAGGGCAGTAAAATACGGCTGGTGTTTCTGTCGTACGAAGCAAAGAATCACCTAAATAAATATTTGGGGGGGCGTAGCGATGCCGATGAAGCCCTATTTATCCGCTTTCCCAAAAATCAGGGCAAGGAGTCAAATCTGCGCCTAACCCCCCGCACGATTCAGCGTATTGTGGCCAAGCACGCCGTCAGGGCCGGAATTGTCGGCAAGCATGTTTCGCCGCACTCGCTAAGACATTCCATGGCCACCGACCTTTTGCGCAACGGCGCCGACATCCGCTCGGTTCAGGCCATGCTCGGCCACGCCAATGTTACCACCACCCAAATCTATACTCATGTTACCGACAAACAACTTCGGGAGGTGCATGAAAAATTTCATAATAAAAAACAAAATTAAAAGACGCTCACTGTTGAGCGTCGTCCTGTTACTTGTTTTCCGCCAAATCTCTTATCGGATTGTATCGAATGCGCCAGTCGGATTCACGTTCAATCTGTCAAATTAAAAAGCCTGCCAAGATTTTGTGATGAGCAAAACCTTAGCAGGCAAGCCCGCCTCTACTCAAGGAAGGGGTTATAAATCTCAATAAATTCCAACGGATTCACTGAAGCGCCAAAGGCGCGAATAGCAAAGTGGAGGCACGGTCCTGTGGCATTGCCGCTCTCACCGCTTTGAGCAATAATCTCACCTTTGGCAACATACTGTTCCGTCAACGCATAGATTTTGGAAAGATGCATATAAAGCGAGTAGACATCACTGCCATGGTAGATGACAATAAACTGGCCCTCGGCCAGATAATTACCGGTTAAAACCACCATGCCCGGATTAATTGCTTTAACATTTTCATATCTGGCTTTTAAATCCACGCCGCGATGAACGGCGGTATGCCATTCCTTGCGGCGATCCGGCCAAACTCGGAGGCGTGTCCTAACTGAACCGATGCCATCGCTTACGTAACTGCGGACATTATCCGCCGACAACTTCTCAAGCGGATAATCGAACCTGTCTTTAAGTTGCTGACTGGGATAAAGTAACGGGCCTGACCCCAATGCTTGGACAATGGCGCTTTCTTCTTCTTCAAGCCGGACTTTTTTTTGCGAATCCACATAAATTCGGGGCAAGTTTATCTTCGGAAATACGCCCTTTCTCACCGTCAGCTGGCCAAATGGCCGCGGCCGCAGGTTTTGGACCAAAGATATCGGATAAATTCCCGGCTCCTGTTCAACGTCAACCGCAACCAAAACCCTATTGGCCGCAACCTGATAGAAAGGCCATCGAAAGATAATTAGAAAAACAGAAGTGTCGGCAGTCTGCGCCGGCAAATCAATAAGAATCACGCTGGCTTGTTTGGCCGTATAAGTATTCTCGGCACAGATCGTGAAGACGCTAAAAAAAGCGATTAAAAAGCACCGAACGAGGTTTCTTTTCAAGGTGCCACTCCTTTGTTAAGATAGTTTAAATCAATAATTTATTATGCGCAAGATTATCGTTCCGCTTGCCACCAAAAAAACTGATAAAACTAATATTGCCATAAATCTCATCCGTGAAACATACCTTGAAAAAATGCGCCGTTTTGATCTGGCGCCGATCTTTGTTTCACCATTAATGAGCAGAAAAACGGTTGATTGCCTTTATAACGAATGCCAGGGGGCGCTACTCATCGGCGGAGGGGACTTTGACGCTAAATATTATGGCGAGAAAAACCATCCCCGAAACGACCGTCTTGAGCCGGCGCGGGACAAACTTGAACTTTATTTGCTCAAAAAGATATTGCGCGACCGAAAACCATTTCTGGGCATCTGCCGCGGATGCCAGGCGCTGGCTATCGCTTCGGGCGGGACTCTTCACCAGCATCTTCCCGACCTTAAACTTAAAGAAAACCACGGCACCCGAATATATGCCGAACTTTTCGCCAAAGATAACGGCCACGAAATTTTCATAGACCCCAAAAGTAAAACCCGTCGGATATTAAAAACAGTATCGCTAAAAGTTAACTCCGCCCACCATCAGGCGGTCAAAACGACAGGAGCCGATTTCGCCGTCTCCGCGAGGTCAAAGGAGGGGATAGCGGAGATCATTGAGCATCGCGATACCAACTATTTTTGCTTCGGCATCCAATGCCACCTTGAAGCGATGAGGAACAGCAAACTGGACCGTCTTTTCGCCAAGTTTGCAAAAGCAATCCGAGCTGGAAAGCACCCCAAATCTGTGGTAAAATAACAAAGTTTATATGGAGGGTTCGCCTAATGGTATGGCATCGGTCTTGAAAACCGACGGGAGCAATCCCTTGCAGGTTCGAGTCCTGCACCCTCCGCCAATTTTCAGAATTCGGATTTTGGGCGAT
>MGKV01000021.1:14117-15839 GCA_001795795.1 Candidatus Yanofskybacteria bacterium RIFCSPLOWO2_02_FULL_45_18 | reverse complement strand
CGGAAGTTCGAACCAATCTTTTTTAGAAAATCCCGACCCTGTTCGGGATTTTCTTGCAAAGCGATAATTTCGGCTTGTTTTACGGTATTTATGAATCGGGCGGCGAGTTCGAACCGATTATTGCTTTTTTGCTCAAAAGCGTTCAATTTGTCTTTCAAAACTTGTTTTTGATTGACGAGCTTGTTTTTCGCCTCTTGGTATTCTCGGACATTCAAGACACTTTCAAGATAGGCGGTCATCAGCTTTTCCAACTTTTCATCAAGTTTTGAAATATCCGTTTTGGTTTTTTGAGCAAAAAAGCTTGACGATTGCGCTTCCGCTGATTTGTCTTTCTCATTTTCCGCTAACATCCAATCAGCGCAATCGTCAGACAAAGAAACTTTTTGAATTTCCGTTTTGATTTGAGATGAAATTTTTTCTTCTCGTGTAAAGACATTTTGCGAGCAGTCGTGGAGCGGATTTTTCTTGGTGCAGTAGTAATAAATATATTCCTTACCGCTTGGTTTTATCTTTTTGTCGGCGGTGATTGTAAATCCGCACTCGCCGCACTTGAAAAATCCGCGATAGAGAAAAAATTTCATCTTGTCCGCCTTTTGCGGTTTGCTTTTTCGCTTCATCACTTCCTGCACTTGGTCAAAAAGTTTCTTTGTGATAATCGGTTCGTGCTTTCCTTCGTACAATTCGCCGTTGTAGCGGATAACGCCGTAGTAAAACGGATTTTGCAAAAGATACTGAAAATTTGAAGTGGAAAGCAAGCCGCCTCGCCGCCCCAGCAAACCAAGCCCGTTGATAATCTTTCGGAGATTTTTCAGGGTGTAGTTTCCCGAAGCGTAAGCCTCAAATGTCTTTTTGATAAGTGGAGCTTTCTCTTTGTCCACATAAATCTGTTTTGTTTCCCGATTGTTCAAATATCCCAGTGGAGCCATTTGAGGCCATAACCCCTGCTTTAACTTTTGGCGATGTCCGCGCTTGATGTTCTCCGAAAGATTATCAACATAATATTTTGACTGCCCGAACGCTATGGAGAGCATAAATTTTCCTTGCGGTGTCGGATCAAACCAGAAAGTCGGAAATTTTAGCTCTTGGATAACTCCGGTATCAACCATGTAAATAATTTGTCCACCATCAACGGAATTGCGAGCCAATCTGTCGGGATGCCATGCTAAAATTCCCACAGCTTCGCCCGCCTCAATTCGCTTGAGCATATCGGCAAACATGGGGCGACCAGGTTTCTTTGCGGTCTGTTTTTCAACGATAGTGTCCACTATTTCCACATTCTCTTTTCTCGCCAATTCTTGCAATTCAGAAATCTGGTCGCCAATGCTCCGCACTTGCCGATCTTCCGTATCGGTACTTTTGCGGGCGTAGATGAAAAACTTTCTGGTTTGATTTTCGTTTGTCATATTGTTTGGGCAGTCAAAATTAAATTATCGCTTTGCCTTTCGCCAAAGGCGAAAGAAAAAAGATTGGTTGATAAATTTTTAAATTTATGTTTGCCTTCGGCAAACCGAACTTCCGTTTGAGCGGGCAGAAATTGTTTTGCGACTTCAAAAATCCCTTCAAAATCCTCGTTTCTGCCGAGCCCGAGCGTAGCGAGGGCGAGGCAACAATCGCCCAAAATCCGAATTCTGAAAATTGGCGGTGCCTTTTGGTTAAAATCCGAACTTTTTTTGACGAAAATCCGGACGCTGAATTTTGATAATTTTCGCTCGGGCGGGCAAA
>MGKV01000021.1:174-14087 GCA_001795795.1 Candidatus Yanofskybacteria bacterium RIFCSPLOWO2_02_FULL_45_18 | reverse complement strand
GGCGGGCAAAAAGGAAGGGGGTTGGGGGGAAGGAATTTTTGCCCGCCCTCGCTTTTCCGCCGCCGCCGAATTTCGTATTTCGCTTTGCGAAATGTGCCGCCAATAATACAGTTGTGTTCGCTCCGCCCACCCGTGCGCACACAACAAAAACTCCCTTGTAAAGATTAAAGAAAAGATGTATCCTAATAATATGATTTCAATATAGGTTTGCATAACACTATTTTATCATAGCAGTATTATAATACAAGTATGTCACAAGAGAATAAAATCGGCAAGAACATAAAGAAACTAAGACAAGCCAAAGGCTTGTCGCAAGATCGTCTCTCAAAAGCGGCGGATGTTTCTTATAATTCAATCATCAAACTTGAAACTGGCGGAATTACTAATCCAACGATTGAAACTTTGCAAAAAATTGCCAAGGCGTTAGAGGTTCAGGTTGATGATTTATTAAAATAGAAAAATCAAATATGTATAAACCAAATTATCAAAATGGAAGTATTGTTAATTTAATGAGCTCAATCAAAGAAGTTTTGGGTGGTAAATCTAGATATAAACCACTCGATATTTTTGATTTTTCTAATATTTCTAAAAAGAATATTGTTTTGATTGTTATTGATGGGCTTGGCTACAACTATTTAACAAAATACGGGAAAGATAGCTTTCTGTATAAAAATTTAAAAGGAAAAATGACATCTGTTTTTCCCGCTACAACTGCTTCGGCCATGACCACCTTTTCAACTGGCCTTGCCCCGCAACAACACGCTTTGACAGGTTGGTTTATGTATTTAAAAGAAATTGGGGCGGTATCGGTTATTTTGCCCTTTACTTCTCGCGCTGGAGATTTGAAATTAACGAAAGGAAAAATTAAATATAAAGACATTTATAATGAAAAAAGTTTTTTTGAGGATTTGAAAACAGCTTCAACTTCTATTAAACATAAGGCATATATTGATTCAGAATATTCTCGCTTAGTTGATAAGGGAGCAAAAAAACTTCCTTTTTCAAATCTCAATGGTTTTTTTAGGCAAATAAATAAAGCATTAAATACAACAGATAATAAAAAATATATTCTTGCCTATTGGGCTAAACTGGATTCATTGTGCCATGAAAAGGGAGCAGATAGCCAAGAGGCGAAAGGGCATTTTAATGAATTAGACAAAAAGGTAAAATCTCTTGCTGATTCATTAAAAAATAAAAATACGGCGATTATTATTTCTGCTGACCATGGCTTGATTGATACGAAAGAAAAAAATAAAATTATTGAATTAAAAAACCATCCACGATTTGTTGAAACTTTGGCGATGCCTCTCTCTGGCGAGCCAAGAGTTGTTTATTGTTATGTAAAGCCACAGAAAGTTAAAGAATTTGAAAATTATGTAAAAACAGAATTTAAAAATGCCTGCGAAATTTACAAGAGCGATGATTTGGTAAAAAATAATTATTTTGGTTTGTTTGAACCGAACAAAAAACTTAAAGACAGAATAGGCGATTATGTTTTGATAATGAAAGAAAATTACATAATGAAGGATTTAGTTTTGGGAGAAGACCAGAGTATCTTTATCGGAAATCACGGCGGAGTGAGCGAAGAAGAAATGTTTGTGCCGTTAATTGTTGTCGAATAAAATATAGGCGACATGCCAATTTTATTGGCACGAAATTCGGCGGCGGCGGAAAAAAATTGGAATCGGAAAGCGAGGGCGGGCAAAAATTCCTTCCCCCCAACCCCCTTCCTTTCTGCCCGCCCGAGCGATTGGATTTCAGAATTAAGAATTCGGATTTTCGTCAAAAAATGTTCGAACATCAATCAAAAAACACCGCCAAAATTGAAAATCGGAATCGGAAGCCGAAATGGGGTCGGCACGAAGTGCCGACACAAATGTATTCCCCCCACAAAATCCTGAATCTGAAAGGGTTCGCCACGCTCCGCGTGGCTCAAAAAGTACGGTTCGAGAATCTTAGAATCCATACCAAATTAAAAATGCCGCCGGCTCAATTCAGCCAACGGCAAACATTAACAACTAACTATCAGCACGCTATACTCTAGACTGAGGACAGGTCTTGTAAGAAACGGGGTGCGGACCATTGAGTCATGGGAGTACAGACAAAATGAAAAAATCTTTGTTGGAAATTGCTTCACCTTCTTCCACAAAAGAAAACACCTCGGACAGCCAATCGCAGGATTGCGACCAACTGTCCGAGGGTTGAGGGTCAAAGGAACCAAGGGTCTTGAGAACCCGAGAGTTCCAGAGACCCATCGCCAGCTTACTCTCCGAAAACGCACGAAGAGAGCTCGCGGAACACGCACTGGACGACGTACACGTCGGCCCCGCGGAGGCCGTCCTCGAGGACGACGAGGAACGGGACGAACACGTAGCCGTCGACCGCGCAGGTCAGACCGGAGTTGAGGAACATCCAGTTCTTGCCCTGCTCGCGAGCCAGCTTCGGGTGGCACTCGCCGATCGCCCAGATCACCCGCGGATGCGCGTGAGGCTTCTTTTCCGCCACGGCGTAGTTGAGTGCCGCCTGGTGGCGGAAACTAGGGCCGAGTTGCGTGACGAACACGCTCTCCGTGACCGTTCCCTTCTTGTCCGTGGGGAACTGGTCACTAACGGTCCAAATGAGTGAGCTTTCCGATGTGTTCGGCGCACCACGCCGGATCGCTTCCGCCCATTCCAGGTCGTAGTTTACCGGCACCTGGAGCCGAAACACACGAACACTGTTCATAGTTTCCCTCCTTTGGAGATTGTTGGCGTTCCATTCACTCTGCCAACCATGGCAAAGTTTCAGGTTCACATATTTCATACCGCCGCGACATCAAGAGACGGAGACCGCCGTATTGCTCTGCGACTTGCCACTGGCAATTCGGGGCGGACGCACCATTTTAGGTTTTCCGTTTGCTACGGGTTTTTGATATAATGGGTTCGAGCTAAGTCGTAGATACACCGCCAACACAAAACAGCCCAGCCATGGCTGGGCTGTTTTGTATATATTATAATACCTACTTCTCAAAGTTGAACTTCTCCTTGTCTTTAGATTGCTCTTCGATCAATCCTTCAATCTCATGTTTCTTAAAGAAGGTGGTGCGGGTATAGAGCATATACATGAAAGTGACGAAACCGCTGGTAAAGAGAGAAAGCCAAAGGGTGTCAGCCGGGCCGGTAGGAACTTGGCTGGCGCCACCGCCATTGACTACCGTGATGGGCAAGTCAGCTCTAATTTCCGGCACATCATTGGCGCTGACGTAGACGACATTGAGCAGATAGGTCTGGCCGGCCGGCAAAGAAGAGGCGGGCGCTACAGTAACAAAGAATTTAACGACCGATTCCTGACTCGGGGAGAGGTTGCCGATATTAATTCCGGAAGCAGTCGTAATACCGTCAGCGACTCCCACGCCATTGAGACTAGTGCTGTTATTAACATAAGAAAGGTGGTTAGGCAAAACATCTCTAACCTTAACGCTGGCCAGAATGCCCGAAGAGTTGTTTCTGATATTTATCGTAAATTCTAAGGTATTGCCGGAATAAGCCGTAACGCTAGAATTGGCGGTAGCTTCCCCGCGCGAAGAGTTGCGGCCCAGTTTTTGTATAGTTAAAGTTGCTCCGCCGGGAACAGTAATGGTTACGTTGACCGAAGCCGAATCAGTAACCGTGCCACTATTGGTGGAAACGGCGATAGCGTTATCAACCAAAGAAGTGTTCCCTTGAGCAAATGCCGAAGGACCAGCGATCAATGCACGGAAACGAATGGCCTTGGATGTTCCGGCGGGCATATTTCCAAGAAGGACACCGCTGGTTGTAATACCATCAGGAATTCCAGAGCCGTCTACCGTGGCAGAACCGTCAATATAGGTCATGTTGGACGGCAGAACATCCGTGACGGTTACATCCGTAGCGATGGCGTTGCCGCTGGAAGTAACTTTGATTGAAAATTCAATGACATCATTAGGCGAAGCCGAAACATTATCGCCCTCGGCGCCTCCGCTTGATATGTTTTTGGCCATCTTTTCAATGGTAATGACTGGGTTGTTACCCAGTGTGGGGGTAGGGGTTGGTGTGGGGGTTAACATATCGGTTGGCGTAGGTGTGGGGGTACCAACTCGTGTAACATTAACCACACAGGTCTTTGTTAGCGTGCCACTCTTTAGGGTAACCGAGTGTTGAGCCGCAATGGGGCTGGAATTAGTAAAAACAGTGTTAAAAATCACTCCAGTACCAGTAGCGGGATTGCCGCCGCCAGACCAAGCATATGAGCCACTACCGCCGGAGGCAGTTAAACTAGCCGTCTGACCGGATTGAACAGTCTGCAATACCGGAGAACAAACTAGGGGTTGAGCTACAGAACTTACTGTAACCCGACAAACAGCCGTCTGGACTCCGGAAGAAACAGTTACAACTTTACTTCCGGGGATTGAATAAGTGGTGCTGAAAGTATTACTGGTGCCAGATTGCGTGGCGGGACTACCGCCGAGAGCGCCCCAGACAAAAGTTTTGACAGCGCCTCCGGAACCTCCAGAAGCAGTAAAATTAACTGCTTGTTCGGGAGCCACGGTCTGATTTGCCGGACTGCAAGTAAGAACCGTTGCCGTGGGCGTAGGCGTAGGCGTGGGAGTAGGAGAAGTTACTGTAACGGTACAATTATTCACATCGCTGATATTCCCATCCTGCGATGTCACTCTTACCCGGGCGGTATAAGACCCTTGAGCGGCATAAGCACTGTTGCAGATATTCCAACTGTATGAATCTTGGGGAAGAAATGCGGTTTCATTCTCAAACGAACCGTTGTTGGTGCAGTCAACCCGATATTTAACGCTGTCGTTCCCCCTACCCGTAACCGTGGCGGTTATATTGCCAGTGGATGGGTACGGAGCGGGAGCTGAAGCCGGATTGGCGGAACAAGTTACTTTTAACGGAAGAGGGGTGGGGGTAGAAGTTGCCGCGCAATCTTTATTATACTTGAACACAACTCCGAAAAGACCGATCCGATTCGTGCCTGCTCCGCTTGAGGCGTCGCTTACGAAAGCGTCAACCTGAACGCGCCCACAATTCCACTTGGATAAGTTATTGATGTCGTATCTGAACTCACCGCTTTCGTTATTGAGAAAAACAGTTTTACCGGTAAGAGTGGCAACGCCTCCCGGGTCTGAACCCGTGCCGCCATTTGCCGGATCGCATATTGCTTCCGGACGATGGGCTTGGTTGAGACGGACATACGCTTTTATGCCGGTGGTATTCGTAGCCGAAGCGTTGTAGAAATATGTCTGCCCCACATTCGGGGTATAAAGATTACCGCTGGTCGAGCATATGACGAAGTGAGCGGCATCTATGTTGGTAGTTCGTGAGTTAATAAAATGGTCGGCATCAAAGATGCCTTCGGCCGCGCGGAAGAAGTTCACTACTGGTTTGTAGCCGCTAAAATATAAAACAACGCCAGACGAAACAGCCCCGGCAATAAGGAAAAAAACAAACAGGCGCAAGTGGTATCTTAGCCAATCCATAATTCTCTTAAATTATAACACGATTGATGCGGCGCAATGAAACAAAAGTTATCCACATCTCTCGGCCACTCAATTTAGATAAGCTCTGCTTCTACGGCAATCCTACGGTAATTTGTCCCCACCGGCCAACAGCTGACCAAAACAATAGTAGAACGAGGGCTTGATTCAATTTCTTTAAGCCGGCCATCGCCGCTGAACGGATTAAAAATTATTGACCTCTTGACGACATAATTAAAAGTGCGGCCGTCGCTGTATTGGACAATGACCTTATCTCCGGCTTTTAGCTTGCTAAGCAAGGCGAACACTGCGCCGTAGGAACCGCGGTACCACGGATAAGCCGAGCTGTGGCCCAAAATAATTGATACACCGCCTTCGCCGGGTTTTGGCGTATTAGAATAATGCACCACCCCTTTTTCCAAATTTTTATAAATAACATCGTTGTCGTCGCCCACGCCAAAAATAATCGGCGCGAACACATTAACGCCGTCAACCACCAAATTGGCGCTGTTCGGCAACGGCCTTTTGGTTACCGCCTCGGCAATGGGCAATAATCTGGCTGACGCTTTATGCTCCTTAAACTCTGACTTTTTCCAATAATACTGAACGGTGGCAATGACAAAACGGCTGTTCAAAACGGCAAATGTCAGGATAAAAACTGAAATGAAAACTTTTAGAAACCTGAAAAACATTTTAGAAAATAAGGCCCTCGCTCACTTGAGAAAGCAACGGCACGCCAAAAGAGACTGCAAAAATAAATAAGTGCATCGCCGCCCGCCAAGCCAATTCCTTCCTGCGCTCATAGTCATAAAATAATAGCAAAGTCATGGCAAGCAAAGATATCATCAGAGCGTAGAGGGAAAAAGTGCGGTTAAAAACACGGGAAAGATTGTATAACGGCGATCTGCCCGCCGTTACTCCGATGATTATGGGATTGCCCCCGATATCTGAAGTCTCCGGCCGAAGCTGGACAAATGATAATGATGTTGGTCCCGTGGAAACTCCCGCAACACTGCTTTCAGAAAGGGGAGAAGCCAGCAACTGGACGACAAGGAATCCGGAATAATTTTTTATTTTGGCCGGAGCTGCGGCTACGCCAATTTCACGGTAATTTTTGTTCAACAAATTGTCGCGATGGGTTGGCGACTGTTTCCAAGCGTCAACAACTGATTCGGCGTCAAAAAATCCGACTGCCAGATTTTCCCCGGCATATGAGTACTGATAGCCGTTTACTTCCAGCCAATGCCAAGGCAGTACTCCGCTGGGGCTGATGTGGCTGAAATAATTACCCCCAACCATATCGTCCAGCCGTTGAGATGCCGCGCGGTCAAGAATTTTGTTTTCTTTAAGCGCCGAGTAGCCGTATAAAGAACGCAACTTGTTGGTCTGCTGAATTATATCGCCACGGTCAAAAGCTTCCGGTTGCGCAATCTCGGCCAAAGGCAAAGCCGAATAAGAAACCCCCGCCTTAATGACCAAAAGCAGAAGAAGGTTGGCCAAAAGCAAACGGTTGCTCCAGACAAATTTATGTTTCCTCACAATGTTGAGGGCCATCGTTTTTCATTATACATCAAAATTCTATCGTTGAAAAAATTAAAAGAGGAAAACCAAAACCGTCCCGCCAGAGGCGGGACGGTTTTGGTTTAAGATTTGCCTTGTTTGGCGCGAGGGTTTACCTGAAGTTAAACTTGGTCTTATTGGCATGCTGGGCTTTTGCCAAAGCCAGCAAAGACTTTCTCTTGTAGCTTTCTGATGTGGCATAAGCCATATAGAGCATGGACACGAAAGCGCTGGTCAGAAGCGAGATGAATAAGGTCTCGCCCGGGCCAGCCTGAACCTGACTGACTTGGCTCAAAGCGCCCTTGACCACCGATACTGACATGGAAGAAACGGCGGTGCTGGTATTGTCGGCGTAAACCTGAACCGTATTGGTCAGATAAGTGGTATCACTGGTAAAGCCAGAGGCGGGATTGACGGTGACAAACATTCTGACGGTTGCTTCCTGTCCGGGAGTCAACGTGCCGATATTAATGCCATTGCCAGTAATGCCGTTAGCGATGATAACATTGTTCAAGCCGGTTGAGTTGTTTATATAATTTAAACCGGCCGGCAGGATATCGCGGACAATAACATTATAAAGATTGGCTGTTGAGTTTGATTTAATCTTAATCACAAACTCCACCGTGTCATTCGGTCTAGTTGTAATGCTGGCATGATTAGTTGTCTCGCCGCGGCTGACATCTTTTCCAAATTGCTGGAGTTGAATGGCATAAGTCGGATTGACGGTGGTATCGCTTACCCTTAAAACTGACGCTGAAGAGGTGCCGATTACGGTTGAAGCGTTGTCGGCGTAGACATACGCGCGGTTAGTCAGAGCGGTGGTGCCGACTGAAAAGTATGAAGGGGCGTTCACGCGGGCTCTGAATTTTATTTCCTTAGTTTGATAAGGCAAAATGGAACCGATATCCAAGCCCGCAGAAACAATCGCGTCTCCGCGGCTGACATTGCCGAGAGTGGTACTGCCGCTTATATATGTAAGGCCGGCAGGCAGAGTATTTAAAACACGGACATTCTCCGCGCTATTAGCGTTATTGGTGCCGGTTACCCTGATAATGAGCTCAAGAGTGTCATTTGGGTAGGCGACCACTGATTCAACTTCCGAAGCGCCGGAAGAGATGTTCCGCACCGAATTGGAAACACTGACGGAGCTTGTAATCGCGGCATTTGCCGTTAGTCCGAAAGCCAAAAAACCGAGCAAAATAGCGGTTACCGTGAAGGTTGATACGAAGGTGCTAAAAGTGTTTTTATTCATAATAACTATATTCTACAACAGTCCCGCCACAAAGTCAATATCCCTATATTGACATTTTTTACGGTTGGTTCATAATTATTGGCAGTTAGCCCCAATGGGTGGCAAATTTACAAAAGAAAATGAGGTCAGAAATGAGAAAAAATAACTATTTTGTCGCAGTCACGCTAGTCGCGCTGACGACTTTCTGGTCAGGCATCTCGGCGTCAGCGGCGAATAACTGGGTCAGGTTCTATGATACTGGCCAAGATGACTTTGCCGGAGGGAGCGCGATTATCGCGCTGGACGACGGCAGTATCATTGTCGGCGGTGCAACGGTTCAGCCGGATGCTCCTCCTCCAACACCTTTCACCGACAGTTGGCTTATGAAGGTCAGTCCGAGCGGCGAGATTGAATGGCAACGCAGATACGGGGCCATTCTTACGGAAAACGAATTCGCCATTGCTCCGATCGCCAAAGGCGGATACATGGCGGCAGTCCGATTTTACTCCTATGATCCGGGCCAAGGAGGCAACGTTCCCGATGCGTGGATACTTAAACTTGACGAGAACGGAACGCCGATTACCAAACGCATCTATGATTCCGGAGTGGGGGAATCGGTTCAGGCCATCGCATCTGCGCCGGACGGCACTTTTTATATGGTAGGAACATTTGACTCGGTATATATCAGGGACTTTTGGGTAGTTAAGGTCAATCCCGCCGACGGCCGAGTGTTTTATCAGAAAAAGTTTTATTCTCTGCCGCAGATTCCGGAATTCGGTATGGCGCTGGGCGTATTGCCGGATGGCAGTGCGGCCATCGGAGGAACGCGCTCTTCGGGGGCGTTAACGGGTGATGACATTGTAGTATTCCGTTTAAGCGGACAGCGCGATATCCATTTTGCCAAGGCGTTTCACCTTGCGGCGGACTATTCATCGTCTCTGGTGGTAGCGAAAAATAGCATCGTCGTCGCCGGTGTCACCACTTTTCAAGTTACAAGCGGCACGGCATTCGTCATTCTGAATCTTGATTTTGACGGCAAACTTCGATGGGTTAAGAAGGTTGATGTGATTTGCCCCTATCCGCCCTGCGATGAATTGAACCCCCATATCTTGGCTACCAGCGACGGCGGGTTCCTGCTGGCCGGGACAACCAATAGTGTTACTACGCCGGCATTTGACGATGTAATAATCGTCAAGCTGGACAAAGACGGCTGGCTGGAATGGGCGAAGATTTACGGCGACGGAGATAATGACCGCAGTAAGAGTGTTATTGAATTTGACGGGGGATTCGTCGTGGTTGCCGATGGTTTCTCGGCCACTTCAACGAGCAGGGATGTAATGCTCATCAGCATTGACCCTTCCAGTCCGGGATGTGAAATACAAGACATTACTTCGCTCACGATTGTTTCCGATGTCGCGGGATTTCTGCAGGAATCAACCGTGACGCTGTATCAAGAGAATACGCGCGCCAAGCAAAAGTATTTCGGGACATCCGAAACGGACACGACGGCGGTAGGACAACAGTCCTGTCCGTAGCCCCCGTGTTCTATCGCTGAAATTTTGCGAACAAACAAAACCGCCTTCTTGAAAGGCGGTTTTTCATAATTTCATTTCCCAACTGGCGGGCACGATCTCCGGAACTTTGAACCAAGAAAGTGGCTCAAATTCGACGATATTGATCAAAGTATACAGGAATTGAGGGCTATCTACAAAGTTCACCCGGAATGGTTTGAGACGCCGAAGCCGAAGTCAACCGAGGGCAAGAATGCAGTGGATTATTCCATTTAGATTAGACATAAAGTATAAAATACTACTGTATAACTTGAGAAATTTTCCAGTCGATAAAGTCTCCACTTATTTCGACTTTATGGGTTACCGACTGATCTCCGAAGGAATCTCTAAACTCTGTTACCGAGTAAGAATACCCCTTTTCACTAGAATCTAGAAGACCAACGCAGAAAACTGCTTCAAAACTATGCCTTCCAAATATACTTTCTCTAATCCTATTTCTATAAAATTCTCCGGCACCATCAAAAAATACGACAAGGAGCTTGCCTTTTGCATATTCAATACCCTTTGCGATTTTTAAATCTATCGCATCAATAACTCTCTGCTCTCCAGATGGTAGTTTTTTACCCTTTGGAATATTTAGAGCAGACACATGCTCGGTTGGAACGATAATTATTCTTTCTTTATCAACAATAAATCCATCTCCTTTGTCATCCTCCATAAAAGTAATGTCTCTTTTGTGCATATGTCTGAGCACAACACAAATTAACCAATTCGCCCAAGCTTCTCTTGGTCGTAGACTAAAATTTTTCAAATCTCGACCGTTCCACAAGTGTGCGGGATTTTTCACCATCAACTCAAGATCCCTAAGGGCAATCTTAAAATCCTTAATGAGTTTGAGTTTTTCTAGTTGTTCTTTCGATAATTGCATGACTAATTTTCTTTTAGCTTAATCTGGTATTTTTCTTCAATCTCCTTAAGACGATATGGTTCAAATCTCCTCAGATGATCTACCACAAGTTTGATGTGATGTTTTACATCGCCTTCGACATGCGAGTAAGTCCACGATTCACTATTTAGTCGTCCTGTTATGATATTTAACATTTTTGCTAGAACTTCAAATAAATCCCTTATCTCTTCACCCGTGATCGATGGCAGTCTCGGCTTCTTTTTATCATCATGTGCCAGCCATTTATCTCGGTATGTCTCTAGTTTATTGAGCGTGGTTTTGTGCTTATTTAGCATTTCTTTTATCGCAATTAATTCCTTGTGATCCATCCCTTTATACTCATTAACAAGCGTTTCAAGAAAAGCGCGTGGTTGACTCCGGTTGTATTCCTTAAAAGCATCAACGGTTAATTTCTTGAGATTACTGGCGGTAAAATTCAAAATCTTATTGATATGCAGGGCTTGTTTCGATGAATCAAACATTTTTGCAAGTTCTAAGAAAAAATACACCCTCAAAGCTTCTTCCGCCGGAGTGAAAAGTCCATTGTATCTAGCCATTGTTTTTGCATTTTCTTCTGCATCTGATTGACCGACGATATTTGGAGCCCTAACCTCTTTCAAAGACTCAAGGGCGTAGAAAGCCGAAATTGCTCGGAAATACCGATGGTGCATTTCCTTGGCATATTCCATTAGGGTTTTAAATTCAGACGAGTTTGATTGTTGCTTTAACATGGTTGGTGTGGATAACTAACTTTGATTTTCTACTTTTGTTCTATTATAATTGATGCATAGTAAACAAGTCAAATCTATATGCTCACAAAACGCCAAAAAGAAGTCCTCGACTTCGTAGAAAATTACACGACAAAGAAAGGATACGCCCCTTCTTTTGAAGAAATCAGAAAGCGACTCAAACTCGCCTCTGTTTCAACCATTCATTTTCATATCTCAAAACTCAAGGATGGGGGTTATTTAGGTAAAACAGAAAATAAAGCTCGTGCTATTCGTGTTGAATCCAAAGAGCCAATGGTAAAAATTCCGCTTCTGGGAACAATTGCCGCTGGACAGCCGATAGAGGCAATTCAGCAAAGCGAGACTATCGCTATCCCGAAAAGTCAAATACCTTCTTCGTCAGAAGTCTACGCTCTTCGCGTAATTGGAAACAGCATGATCGATGAAAATATTAACGATGGCGATATCGTTTTAGTAAAACAGCAAGAGACCGCCGAGAATGGACAAAAAGTCGTAGCCCTCATCGATAACCATGAAGCAACGCTAAAAAAGTTTTATAAAGAGAGGGGGTATATTCGATTACAACCCGCGAATAAGAACATGGAGCCGCTTATTTTTCGAAATGGTCGCGATGTTTCAATACAAGGCATTGTGCTTGATGTTATTCGCGATAACGGTGCCATTGCGCCATTAGAAATTTATCCAGATAAAAAATTAAGCGGTAGGGAGGACTTAAGAAGTGAAGAACAAAAAACCCCTGCGTTAAAGGCATATTACGAAAAATCAAAATTTAAACTCTATCAGGCAAATTGCTTAGATTTATTATCTCAGCTTCCGGAAAATTCTGTCGATATGGTTTTTGCCGATCCACCATATAACCTTTCTAATGGTGGATTCACCGTTCATGCCGGAAGGATGGTAAGTGTTAATAAGGGAGATTGGGACAAAAGCAAGGGTTTCAAAGATGATTATGACTTTCACTATAAATGGATGGAAGCATGTAAAAGGGTTTTAAAACCACAAGGTACCCTTTGGGTTAGTGGTACTTATCATTCTATCTATCAATGTGGCCATGCCTTGCAATCATTGGGATACCATATCCTAAACGACATTGCATGGTTCAAACCAAACGCATCACCAAATTTAAGTTGCCGCTATTTTACTGCAAGTCATGAAACTTTGCTTTGGGCGAGAAAAGAAAAAAAGGCGAAACACACTTTCAACTACGACTCAATGAAGAATGGCCATTGGCCTGAAGATAATTTAAAGAAACCAGGACTACAGATGCGTTCGGTTTGGTCTATGGGCACCCCTAAACCGATAGAGAAAAAATTTGGAAAACACCCGACGCAAAAACCGGAAGATTTGTTAAAAAGAATTGTGCTTGCGAGTACAAATAAGGGCGATCTAGTAATTGATCCGTTCACTGGGAGTTCAACGACTGGAATTGCTGCTCACCTTTTAGGACGAAACTTCATCGGTGTTGATACTGAACCGAAATATTTAGATGTATCGATAAAGCGGTTTGAGGAATTGGAACGCAATTTGAAAAATAAATTTGCTCAAAAATAATGAAAATAATCACCCGTGCAGTTGCAATAAATAATTTGAAGAAATATGTAGGCCAAGACTTACGTGTTTTAGCTTTGGCAAACGGGATCACTACTTACGAAACCGGAAAACAAAACAAGGGCTGGAAGGGTCTTGTTTTGGAACGCTTAGCAGGACTTCAGACCAATATCTCAAAAGCACCGAATGGGCTTACCTATGAACTTAAATCGGTTGCATTTCATCATGTAAAAGACAAACTTGTCCCAAAGGAAACGATGGCGATAACGATGATTAATCCTGGAGAGTTGAATGCTCATTCGTTTTTTGAGAGTCATTGTTGGGCAAAACTTAAAACCATTGTCTTTTGTGCAGTTGAATGGAACGGGACAAATTCCGAGGAGGCAAAGTTGCTAAAAGTTACAAGTTTAGATTTTGCCGAGGACGACGAGCTGATAAAAGAAATTAAGGCTGATTATGACCTTATTCGCAACAAGCTTATTATGCATGGTTTTGAAGCTTTGACCGGAGCAGATGGTAAATGGATACAGGCACGGACTAAAGGTCCTGGTCATGGGTCAGTGAGCCGAGCTTTTTACGCACGAACAGATTTAGTAAAAAAGATTTTCGAAATAGCGATATAACTATCTAAAACCGGGCATTGCCGCCTGGAGTACTTCTGTGTAGTGTTTGTTGCCGTCGATATAATCCCTCAACGCTATCAACAGATCTCGAAACATGTATGCGCTGGGGTTGATTTTTTCATTCTTACAAAATAGTTCAATTACAGTCGCAACGTAGTCTAATGAAAGAGTGTAGGGTTGTTCGAGATGAGCGTAACGAGTTGTGATTTCTTCAACAGTCTCAAGCCGATGAGTATTTCTCTCTTGAATCGATG
>MGKV01000021.1:0-122 GCA_001795795.1 Candidatus Yanofskybacteria bacterium RIFCSPLOWO2_02_FULL_45_18 | reverse complement strand
AACCTCATTTCTATACTGAGGAATTTTAAGTAACAAATCGACAACCCAAAAGGTATGGGTTGGTGGTCTCAATTTCTTATCAATACCAGGTATAAGAATCTTTATGACAAAATCAATATCTG
>MGKV01000020.1:20649-21333 GCA_001795795.1 Candidatus Yanofskybacteria bacterium RIFCSPLOWO2_02_FULL_45_18 | reverse complement strand
ATTTTGTGGTTTGACAAGTCGATATTCTTATGATACTTTAATGTTGTGTTCCTAAACAAAAAAAGGGGGAAAGAATGTTTAAGAAAATGCGCGCGGAAACGAAGGCAATTACACTCTCGCCTTCATTCGTCAGAGTATATGAACTTCTCAACGGGCTTGATATTGAAAGAGTTGATTCTCAAAAAAGAACAAAGCCCGGAGTAGTTTCTTTTTTAAAGAAAGTGTTCAGTCATGCTCATGACTGGGCAGGGAGCGACTCGGCAGCAGTAGTAGCAGTAGTAGTAGCAGTAGCAGTAGTAGAAGTAGTAGCAGTAGTAGTAGCAGTAGTAGCAGTAGCAGTAGTAGTAGCAGCAGTAGTAGTAGCAGCAGCAGCAGTAGCAGCAGCAGGAGGAGCAGTATATAATAAAACTGCCTTCTACGCACTTCTTGCCGGATGTGTTATCCTGACCATAATCGCGTCTTTTGCGGCCTTCTCCGTTTTCCCGCCTCTTGTTGCCGCGCTTGTCATGCTCGGGTGTTATTTTTTGAATGGCATCAAGAGCGCCGTTAGAATTAAGCCAAAAACAGAGTCTCTTCCGACTACGGCGCCGGAGCTTCACAGATTTGTAAAGCAAAGAATAGAAGAGACCATTAAGAAATATCGAAGCAGAGCCCTCAACGCCGATTCGGAATTCGCCAAACGCC
>MGKV01000020.1:0-20639 GCA_001795795.1 Candidatus Yanofskybacteria bacterium RIFCSPLOWO2_02_FULL_45_18 | reverse complement strand
CGCCTCAAAGTTGTTGAGGATACGGCCGCGGAGATTGAGCAAAGCCGCGGCGAGCTTATCTCAAGCAAATCAGAACTTCTTGAGAAACTCAATCTTTTTGAGGCCCATATGCCCGTGTTTGAAAAAATCTTCTCTCGCCTTTCTCTGGACGAGGAGATTGCCTCCATATCGGACAAAAGCCTCGGTTTGAGAGAGGAAACCCTAGCTTTCGTTGAACGGGAGATGAATTCCTTCAGACATAGCTTCAGAGCGTTAATTAACGCTCTTGAGGAAACATGCTATCTGACTGTCGGCGATCACGCCGTTGCTTTCCCCGAAATTGAGAACAGCGCCAAGCTGATAGGGGAAACCTCATATCAGGCGGCAAGGATGCTGGAACTGGAAGTTAAGAAGTAGCTGTTGTAAATTTTTAGGCAGTCGTATTGACTGCCTTTTTTGTTAGTATTAATGTTTACGGCAGATTCTTATCAATTTAAATTAACGACATCGCAAGTCGTTATAAGGACTTGCGATGTCGTTATGTCAGTTAGTGAGGTGAGATATGAATATTTTTAAGGTTGGCATCGTGGGCGGCGGAGCGATGGGTGGCGGTATTGCCGCGCTTATCGCGCGCCAAGGTCTGCCGGTAGTAGTGAAGGAAGCAACTCCCGAACTTGCCGACAAGGCACGGCTGGGTATTTATGGCCGCTTTGAAAAGTGGTATCAGCGTAATAAGATTGATGAGCATCGCCTTGAACAGTTAAAGTCCTATGTTGAAGTTACGGCTAACAGCGCCGATCTGGCTGGCGTGGATTTGTTGATTGAAGCAATTGTGGAAAAGCTTGAGCTCAAGCTGGCCGTGTTTAGAGAATTTGACGCGATTTTGAGGCCGGAAGTTATCATGGCATCCAACACATCAACTTTGCCGATTACACAACTGGCGGCGGCAACTAATCGACCGGACCGCGTGATTGGAACGCATTTTTTCAATCCGCCGACAACAATGCAATTGGTTGAAGTTGTGCCGGGCGAAAAAACTTCTGCCGAAACATTGGCGGCGATTGAAGATTTTCTGGTTTCAACCTGCAAGAAGCAGTTGATTCGCGCCAAAGACCAACCGGGGTTTTTGGTAAATTGCCTCCTTTTGCCCTATTTGAACGAAGGGGTGTTGGGTATTGAAGCAAGCCGCGTGTCTATTGAAGATATTGACCGGCAGGCGCGGGAATTCGGCTGGCCGATGGGGCCATTTACTCTTCTGGACGCCGTGGGTATTGATGTGGCTTATTTTGCCGGTCAGGTGATAGTCGAGGCGTATCCCGAGCGGATTGTAATACCGACAGTTTATAAGAAACTGCTTGACTTAAGCCGTATTGGAGAGAAGACCGGAGCCGGTTTCAGGGTAATGCATGGAGAGTGGCCGGACATTGAGAATCTTCTTGAAGAATGGTATCCGAATCGGGGAGTAACGCTGGCGACGGAAGAAATTTTCGAAAGAATGATGGCCGGATTCCTTAATGAAGCGGTTGGCGCGTTGGAACACCGGGTCGCTTCAAAAGAGCATATTGAGCTTGGATGCCAGTTGGGCATTGGTTGTCCCAAGAACGGACCCCTGCACATAGTTGATGAGATGGGCGCGGCTAAACTGCTGGCGACGCTTGAAAAATGGGCAGTTAAAGAACCGCGTTTCGCTCCATATCAGCTGTTGCGCGATATGGCGGCCAAGAACGAACGATTCTTTACCGATTGGTAAGGTTCATCCAAGGTCGAACCTTGGATACGTCCACGACAGTCATCCCATTAGAAGTAAGGCGTCCGTCAAAGACGGATCGCCTGCCAGCCATGCCGAAAGGCAGGCCGGACTTCTAACGGGATTGGCTGCTTTTTTGTTTGTGTTAAAATAAGGCCGATCTCTAACAATTGAAGAGGTGAAAATATGTCTGTAGTTGAAACCAAAATTTCCGGCAATTTAGGCGTTATTTTTCTGAATAATCCGCCGATGAACGCGCTGTCGTTGGAAGTGTTTGAAGCGCTGAAAAAGCAATTTCGTGAGTTGGAACTGAATAAAGATGTCAAAGCGGTTGTTGTTACTGCGAATGGTTTGGTATTCTGCGCTGGCGCGGATGTGAAAATGATATATGATCTGGCCAAAAAGGGAGATGCCGAAGAAATTAAGTCGCTCTTGCTCCGGCTTCAGAATTTCTGCGGTCAAATCGATAGTTGCCAAAAACCGGTGATCGCGGCCGTAAACGGCATTTGCTTTGGCGGCGGACTGGAACTGGCCTTGAGTTGCGACTATATTATCACGAGCCCCAACGCCCAATTCAGTTTTCCGGAGATAAATCTGGGTATTATTCCCGGCATGGGCGGAACCCAAAGACTATCTCGGCGCATTGGCGCCGAAGAAGCGCTCGGAATGATTCTTGGCGCGAAAAAATTAAGCGTCAGTCAGGCGCAAGACATAAATCTGGTTGATGAAATTATTCAATCTGACTTTATTGCCGGCATCAGAGAATTTGCGGTTCGGGTTTTGAATAACTGGCCCCGCAAACAGACCGGCTGGAAAATAGATAAGTTTACGGGAGAGGCCCTGCTGTTTGACAAACTTCTTGACATGGCCAAGGGTAAACCGGAATTTGCGGTCAGAATGGCGCAGAGGGCCGTTTATGAAGGATTTCTTTGCGGCGTATTGGAGAATGCTTTGGCGGTGGAGCAAAAATACTTTTTGCAATGCATTCTTTCTTCGGACGGACTTGAAGGCGTAACCGCGTTTTTAGAAAAGCGGGCCCCGAGATTTTCCAGCGTAATCGGACAGGGAATATTGCCCAAAGCCGAACAGAAAGCAGAAGCGCCGGTCCAACAAGAGAAAAAAGTTCTTGAAATACTGCCATGGCAGACGGAGGATTACGATAATGTTCGCCAGTTGGTGGCCGATTTTGCCAAAGAACAAATTAAACCGCAGATCCCCCTGATGGAAAAAGAAGGACGGGTATCGGCGGAGCTGATTAAGCAAATGGCCGATCTTGGGTTTTTTGGAATTCCATTTGCTGAAAAGTATGGCGGTCTGGGTCTTGGCGAAACGGGAACGGCGGTGATGATGGAAGAGCTTTGCCGTATACACGCGTCAACCGCGGTTATGGTCGGCGCGCATGTCGGTCTGGGATGTCTTTGCATTGATTTGTTCGGCAGTGAAGAACAGAGGGAACGTTATTTGGTTCCGGGAATTAAGGGTGAGAAAATCGGGGCTTTGGCCACGACTGAACCGGATGTAGGCTCGGATATCGCCGGAATTAAAACAATGGCAAAAAAAGTTGATGGCGGTTGGCTTCTCAATGGTGAGAAGGTGTTCATTACCAACGGCGATCTCTCTGATTTTGTGGTTACTTTCGCGCAGACAGACCAGCTTGGAGGCAATAAAACTCTGGCCGCGTTTATTGTGGACAGCGTCAACAAGGGATTTACATTTGGCAAGCCGGAGCACAAAATCGGACTGCATGCCTCAAGAACATCGGGTTTTAAGATGGATGACGTTTTTGTCCCGGAGGGGAACCTTTTAGGCGAAGTCGGCCAGGGGTTCAAAATTGTGATGCGAACATTCAATCGTTCGCGGAATATGCTCGCGGCTGCGTGTTTGGGAATGATTCGGGCGGCGCGGGATTGCGCTTTGGAGTTTGCCAAAAACCGCAGCACTTTCGGCCAACCGATTTATACCCACCAGCTTATTCAGGCAAATATCGGCGACATCGAAGCGATGTATTATCTTTTACAGCCCGCGGTATATCAGACGACCTGGATGATAGATAAGGGGAAAGATACCCGCACGGAAGCGGCGATTACCAAACTGATGGGCTCCGAATACGTTTTCAAGGCGGTGGATATGGCCCTGCAAATTCATGGCGGTTCGGGTTATATGGAAGAATACGAAATTGCCCGGTTATACCGTGATTCGCGGGTTATCCGGATATTTGAGGGCACCAGCGAAATCTTGCGGCTCCTCATCGCCGGCGAAGTTTTGAAGAAGTATCTGGCATAGTTAGATGTGATTACTTCACAGCAAGGAATATTCTCCCTTGCTTTTTTTATTTGATATGTTTAAATCTTAATATCCTAAGTGAACAACTCGCATAAAATTTTTGCAATCGTGGCTGTTTCTATTCTTCTGCTGGCTTTTGTATATCCGCAAGGCGTCAATCGCGCTATAGATTTTTTTAATAAAAAAATGTCGCTTGATCTTCCTAAAGTAGCGGTTTTACGGCCATTCCAGTTGGGCTTGGATCTTTTGGGCGGCACCCATCTGGTTTACGAAGCCGATCTGTCAAAAATTGATTCAGCTGAAAAGGATAGCGCTATGGAAGGGATCAGGGATGTCGTTGAGCGGAGAGTTAATTTTTTCGGCGTATCGGAGCCGGTAATCCAAATCAGCGAAGGCAACAGATTGGTGGTTGATCTGGCCGGCATCAAAGATGTCAGTCAAGCGATAGAACTTATCGGTGAAACTCCACTTTTGGAATTTAAGGAGGAAATTTCCCAAACTGACGATATTATTCAGGCGCAATCCCAAGGCAAACGGCTTGACGAAAGTCCTTTTAAAAGCACCGGTCTTAACGGAAGCCACTTAAAACGCGCCCAATTGACTTTTGATTCGCGCACATATTCGCCGGAGGTGAGTTTAGAATTGACTGATGCCGGAGCTAAATTATTCGGAGAAATAACCAAAAGAAACATTGGTAAGCGGGTAGCCATATATTTAGACGGTTTTCCCATCAGCATTCCGATTGTTCAGAGCGAAATAGCAGACGGTAAGGCGGTCATCAGCGGCCGCTTTACGCCTACGGAAGCCAAAATGCTGGCTACGCGGTTGAATTCCGGCGCTTTGCCTGTTCCGATTAAGCTGGTTTCCCAGCAAACCGTCGGCGCTTCATTAGGCATTGAGTCGCTGACGAAAAGTCTTAAAGCCGGTCTTTACGGTTTTATTTCCGTAGCGTTGTTCATGATTCTTTATTACCGTCTTCCGGGAGCTCTGGCTGTGGCGGCTTTAGCCGTTTATGTTTTGGTTGTGCTGGCGGTTTATAAATTAATTCCGGTTACTTTGGGTTTGGCGGGTATTGCCGGGTTTATTCTTTCAATGGGCATGGCCGTAGATGCCAATGTCCTGATATTTTCCCGCATGCGGGAAGAACTTAAGGCGGGCAAAAGTCTTAGTCAGGCGGTAAGCGAAGGTTTTTCTAGAGCTTGGCTTTCCATTCGCGACAGCCACATCACTACGCTTATCGGCGCTCTTATTCTCTATATGTTTACAAGTTCTATTGTTAAGGGTTTTGCTTTAACGCTTGGGATAGGAGTGGTTATGAGCTTGGTCAGCGCGCTGTTTGTAACGCGGTCATTTCTGATGATTTTTATTCGCCCGAGGTTTGAAAGTAAGAAATGGCTATTCTGATTAATTTCCAGTTCCCATTTTCCAGTTTCCAATAATTTATCAATGACTCAACGGACCAAGGGTAAATTAAAGGCAAATGGCGAATGTTAAATATGCCGAAAGTATATACATTCATGTTCTTTGTCTCAATGGCGCTGGTGGTTGCGTCTGTGATTTTACTGTCCATGTATGGGTTGAAGTTGGGCGTAGATTTTCGTGGCGGCAGTTTGCTTGAACTGGAGTTCAAAGATAAAACTCCGGCTGTTGCCGATGTCCAGCTGGCCATCCAACAGCTTGAAATTAAAGATGTTTCCGTAAGTCCGGTGGGCGACCGTGGGCTTTTGGCCCGGTCTTTAGAAATATCCGAGGCCAAACATCAGGAGGTGTTGCGTAAATTTCAGAAAGATTACCCCGGAGTTGAAGAAAAAAGATTTGAATCCGTCGGCCCGACTATCGGCAAAGAACTTAAGCAAAAGAGTATCACCGCCATTGCATTGGTTTTGCTGGCGATTATTATTTATATTGCCATTGTTTTTCGCCGCATAGGCCGGGTTATACCTTCGTGGGTGATGGGCATTGCCGGCCTTATCGCTCTGGTTCATGATGTTATAATCCCATTCGGGGTTTTTGCTTTGCTGGGCTATTACGCGGGTATAGAGATCAGCGCCGTATTCGTGGCGGCGGCGCTGACGATTCTTGGCTATTCAATATCGGATACGGTGGTCGTATTTGACCGGGTTCGGGAGAACAGTATCCGTTATGGTTTCAAAGAAGATTTCGGGGCGATAGTGCATCGTAGCATTCTTCAGACGCTTAGTCGTTCGCTTAATACCACTTTTACCACCCTGCTTTCTCTTCTCGCCATTTACTTTTTTGGCGGGGCGACCATTAAATATTTTTCTTTGGCGCTGATTATCGGTATTTTTTCCGGAGCGTATTCTTCCATATTTGTCGCTTCGCCGATAATCGTCTGGTGGGCCAAGAGAAAAAGGAATGCTTGACTTAACTAACCGATAGTGATATTGTTTTGATTATCTTGACTCAAGGGCTTGCACTGCTGAAATGCTTGTGTTATACACAAAGGTTAAATTGATTTAAATAGTTTTATGGCATTACCCATATCGTCAATCGCCAAAACGGTGGGCCAGTTGGTAAAAAATCTTTCTTCCAGAAACCGCGATATCATTACGCGGCGTTTCGGTTTAAAAACCGGCAAAAAAGAAACCTTGGAATCTATCGGCCAAAGCTACGGCATTACCAGAGAAAGGGTCCGGCAAATTGAGGAATTTACCTTTGGCCAGCTGACCAAGACGCTTGGGCAGAACAATCAAATAAACGACTTTGTGGAAATGTCCCGCAAAATACTGGCCGGCTCCAGCGGTGTTATGAAAGAGCGGGACCTTTTCAGGGCTTTTAGCGGAAACGAAAAAGATTCCGTTACCAATTCCGCGCTTGTCTTTTGTTTGACTTTGAACGGAGAATTTTATCGGTTTAACGAAAACAATAATTTTACTTCGTTTTGGGCTTTGAGCGAGAAACATGCCGGACACTTCAGAGATTCAACCACGGCGCTAATTGGGGCTTTTAATGAAAACAAAGCGGTTCTGTCGATGGAGAATTTTTCCGGCATGGCAAAAGAAAATAAAATTACAGATTTCGAAGGCCGATTTTCCGAAGAATATCTCCGCGCAATTTTATCCGTCAGCAAGGATATCAGCCGGAACATTTTCGGCGAAGTCGGTTTGGCTGTTTGGCCGGAGATTAGGCCGCGCGGCGTCAAGGACAAGGCCTATTTGGTGCTTAAAAAAGCTAAAGAGCCGAGACACTTTGGCGAAATTGCCAAGCTTATTAACTCAACCAACTTTTCCGACAGGAAAGCCAACATTCAGACCGTCCACAACGAATTGATTAAAGATGGCCGTTTTGTGCTAATTGGCCGAGGCCTTTACGCACTTTCCGAATGGGGCTATAAGCCGGGCACAGTAAAGGACGTTTTGATTGATATTTTAAAGGAATCTGCCAAACCATTGGCCAAAGCCGAATTAGTTGCTAAAATAATGAATGCCCGTAGAGTTAAAGAAAACACAATTCTTCTCAACCTTCAGGATTCTAAAGTATTCAAAAAAGGAGGAGACGGCACTTACACTCTCAAAAAAGTATAAAAGCCTGTCTGACGGCGGGCAGACTCCTCGTTTCTTTAAAATAGCGTATGATGGATATATTTATCAGTTTTAAAACTGCATTTTCCCTTCTCGTTGATTATTGGTGGCTGTATCTGCCAATTTTGCTGTTTGCTCTTTTAATAACCGGGTATCAGGATTATACGCGGGAGAAATACATCGCGTCTTTGGGGTGGGTTTTGCTTGAAATAACCCTGCCGCCGGATGTCGTGAAAAGTCCCAAAATCGCGGAAAACATATACTCCGGATTGCATGGCACGTATTCCAAACCGCTTTCATGGAAAAAGAAGTTTTTTGAAGGAAAGGTCCCCGAGTGGTTTTCGCTGGAAATCGTCGGCAATGGCGGCGATATAAAATTTTATATTCGTTGCACGGAAACCGTCCGCAATCTGGTTGAGGCGCAGATATTTTCTCAATATCCGGAAGCGGAAATAAAAATTGCGGAGGATTACGTTTCTTTGGTGCCGGACGAGCCCAATGAAGAGTATGATCTTTTTGGCACCGAACTTATGTTTACCAAAGACGACGCTTTTCCCATTAAGACCTACCCGTTTTTTGAAGAAGAAAGCGGCAAGGATGAATTCGTGCGAACCGATCCGCTGGCGCCGTATCTTGAAGTTTTGAGTTCGCTAAATGCCGGCGAGCATATCTGGCTACAGCTTATCATAAGACCGACCGGCGGCGAGTGGGTGGCTAAAGCCAAAGCGGTCGTAGATAAAATGACCGGCAAAAAGCCAGAAGTCAAAGAACCTTTTGTCGGTAGCGTCATTAACGCGATTGACGCCCTTATCTCGGGCGGACCATCGGAAGCGGTCAAGAAAGAAGATAAAGAATTTAGCTTGCAAAAACTGACTCCGCGCCAGAAATTCACTCTTGAACAGGTTGAAATGAAAATTTCCAAACTTGGTTTCAAGGGCGGCCATCGCTTAATATATATTGCCAAAAGAGAAGCAATGAACAAAGCTCGCGTTCCAACCGTGATAGGGATGTTTAAACAGTTATACGCCAACGACCTTAATACATTTAAGCCCAATGGTTATACCGTAACAGTAGCTGACGGTTATCTTGCTTGGTTGTTTCCGTCTAATCGCGGTTTCGGAGCTGACCAACAGGAGTATAAGCGCAAGGTTAACATAATTGACGCTTATAAAACAAGAGAATTCGTGCACCATAACAATATTCTTAACACCGAAGAACTGGCAACATTGTGGCATTTACCGGGCATTGGCGTAAAGGCGCCGCTTCTTCCGCGCGTTGAAGCGGTAAAGGGCCAGCCTCCGGCGGGACTGCCCACAAAGTAACGCAAAATGTAAAAATCAAAATGAAAAATTTAGGAAGTATGAAATTTTCTTTAGAAAATTTCATACAGTAATTTTTAACTTTACATTTTAATTTTTAATTATAATGAGCGAAGCAAATAACGATATTGTATTATTCGGCGAAACGAACTTCCGCAACAAACGGACGGTTTTTGGCATAAAGATGGATGACCGCCGCCGCCATATGTATATCATCGGTAAGAGCGGCATGGGAAAGTCCGAGCTTTTAAAGAATATCGCCATTCAAGATATTCAAGCCGGCCGCGGCCTCGCTTTTATTGACCCGCATGGCGACCCGGTAGAAGATTTGCTGGATTATATTCCCAAAGAGAGGGTAAAAGATGTCATCTATATTAACCCCGCTGATCTGGAGTATCCCATTGCTTTCAATATCATGGAGCATGTTAGTTTTGATAAGCGTCATTTGATTGCCGACGGCCTGCTCTCCGTTTTCAAAAAGATTTGGGTGGATGCTTGGTCAGCCCGAATGGAATATATTTTGGGGTATACTATTTTGGCTTTGCTTGAAACACCGGGTGCAACCTTGTTGGGCATTAACCGTGTGCTTTCTGACAAGGAGTATCGCAAGCATATTGTGGAGAATGTTACCGACCCCGAAGTCAAAGCTTTCTGGACGCAGGAATTTGCCAAATATACCGATAAGTTTGCCACTGAAGCCGTGGCGGCTATTCAGAACAAAATCGGCCAATTTGTTGCCAACACTCTGATCCGTAATATGATCGGCCAGCCTAAGTCCAGCTTTGATATGCGTAAAGCTATGGACGAGGGCAAGATATTGCTGGTCAACTTGTCCAAAGGCCGGGTTGGCGAAGACGCTTCGCGGCTTTTAGGCGCTTTAATGATTACCAATATTCAGTTGGCGGCAATGTCGCGGGTTGATACTCCAATGGTTGAGCGTAAGGACTTTATCCTTGTTGTTGATGAATTTCAAAATTTTGCCACCGCTTCTTTCGCCAATATTTTATCCGAAGCCCGCAAGTTCCGGTTAAGTTTGGTAATAGCGCATCAATATATTACCCAGATGGATGAGGCGGTCAGCGACGCTGTTTTCGGCAATGTCGGCACAATCGTGACCTTTCGCGTTGGCGCCGAAGATGCCGAAGCGCTGGAAAAAGAATTCACCCCTGAGTTCATGGCCACGGACATTGTCAACCTCGGCTTCCGTCAGATCTATCTGAAACTCCTGATTGACGGCGTTACCTCAAAAGCCTTTTCGGCAACGACTATGGATACGATCGCGCCGTTGGCGCAAAGCGAACGTGCGGCGGTTCTTGAAAATTCACGCAAGAAATACGGTAAATCGCGCGAAGAAGTAGAAAAGGCGATTGTGGAATGGCGCCAGCCCTTGGTAGCAACGCATACGGAACAAGATGAGAGAGAGTATCGCGCTCCGCGTCGCGAGATGCCCCGCCAGTTTGCGCCGTGGCAGGAGCAACATTTTCAAAGACGCGAGTCATCCGAACCGAGACGGGAATTCCGTGAACCCGTTAGTCAAATTGAACCCTCTGCGGGCAAACCTTACCAGAGAGTTTTTCGTCCGCCAGCGCCAGTACGGCCGGTATCTGCTCCGGTTAGACCGCCCAAAAACTTTGCCCCCCTAAGCCAGCTTCAATCCGAGCCGGTTGCCAAACAACAAAAACAGCTTAAAGCGCCGGAACAGCCACGCAAGAAGAAAGAGGTTGATTTGGTCGGCCTTAAAGAAATTCTTAAGCAGTCTCTCGGCACTCTGGAACAAGAGGAAAAATCAGAAGAATAAAATAAAAAGGGGGAGCAAGTAGCTCCCCGAGCCCGCGTTTAATGTGCAGAAAAAATTGGTCGCGCGCAAATTAGAAAATGTGAAGAAAACTTTTTTGCTGGGTGGCGAGCGTCAGCGAGCGGCGGCGGGGCGGAGCGCGCCATTAGTTTCGTTCAAAGAAGGTTCGCGCGTCCCGCATGTTGGCTTCAAAAAAGCCGATTAGTTCTTTGTTGGTGTGTCTTTACAGTTTGGCTCGAACTCATTTTATCCGAAATTCCTGAAAACCGACAGGGAGCCGCGCTACGCGCGGCAGGAACGAAACTGAACGCTCGGGCGGGCAAAAAGAAAGGGGGTTGGGGGGAATGAATTTTTGCCCGCCCTCGCTTTTCCGCCGCCGCCGAATTTCGTGCCAGTGAAACTGGCGCGCCGCACTAAAGTATAATTTTATCGACTTAACCACTCTCTCCAATTTTTAGGCCAGCCAAGAAGCAACAGCAAAGCAAGCGGTGCGCCCCAGTTTGCCCAGCGCTCCACAAAGTCCCAAATTGGTTCACCTACAACCGGACGTACAAGTGCGGTCCAAAATCCCCAAAACGCCGCCCACAAAACAACCGCACGGATTGGGCGCACTAAGATAATGAGCGCAACAAGTAAATCCGCTAGACCAATAAGCGTCAGGAGGGTTGCCGCTGTGCCGATTTCGACGCCCGTGAGTTGGCGAATCCAATCAATCCATGCTTGCTTGCCTTGAAGCGCAAAAACGCCATGACCAACAAACTCGCCGGCAACGGCGATACGCAGAATCCATTCAATTTTTTTAGAATTTTCCATATCATTATTTTACCACAGATGAAGAACCAAAGAAATGTTAGCTTAAATCTTTTTTTCTTTCTTCAAATTCCTTTTTATCTATCTCGCCTTTGGCGTATCGTTCTTTCAGGATTTCAAACGGAGACTTCTCGTAATCATAAGAGCTGCGAGATTGCGCCATAAGCCATTTAATGAGCGCTACAATTCCTGCGATTATCAAGACCCACCAGAGAATCATAAATATCCAGCCGAAGCCGCCAAAAGGCCCAAATCCAAAGTTCATCATATTGTTTGTTGAATTATTACCAAAGGGAGACGACCACCCTCCCCACATCATATTCATCATCGGCATCCAGCTGCCGTTTCCGGTCGGAAATGCCGCCGAGGTGTCGCAACCTGAGAGCCGTTTACCCATAATAATATGGATTTGCTCTTCTCCTTCTTCGCTGTGCGTCTGTATCATCATCGCGTTCATGGCGGCGTGCGAATCTCCGGCCATTTGTCCCATAAAGTATTCGCCGAGCACTCCGAATTGTTCATCGCTCAAATTTTCGCAAGCAAGCTCCTTGGCTTGGAGTTTATCCCAAACCTCTTTACCTTCCTGTTCTTCGCGAAGCGTGTGTTCAATGACTTCGTTCCAATCCGCCGAGGAATTGGAAAATCCGCCCATCATTTGAGCGTTTACGCTTGTAGCGAATGAGCTAATGACGACTGCCGCAAGAATTGTGAAAATAAGTTTTTTCATATTTATTAAGTTAGCCAAAAACTAAAACTTTATCTGACCCCTCGACCATTTTGAGCAAGTCCGACATTGTGGAAACTGGACATACTTTACTTTCTTCCTTGCCGCGCACCTTGAGGCAACTGCCGCAAGCGTAAATTTCACCCTTCAATTCTTTGAACTCCGCCACTTTTGCCGAAACATCAAAATCTTTGGTGCGCCCTGTAGGATTCGAACCTACGACCGTCTCCTTAAAAGGGAGCTGCTCTACCAACTGAGCTAAGGGCGCATTTTATGGATTATAACTGTTTTTTATAAATTTGACAATTTTACTGCCCAAAAGCCCTCTTTTGCGGGCCACTTGTGGTGGAGCGTTTCCTGGTCAATACCTTTGCAACACTTAATGAGAATAAACCCTTCTTCTACGCAGTTCTTGTTGAATGTATTATCCTGACCATAATTGCGCCACTTGCTGGATTTTCCGTTTTTCCGTCTCTTGCCGCTGTCCTTGCCATGCTTGGCTGTTACCTTTGGAACGGCATCAAGGGTGCCCTAGGCATTAAGCCCAAGCCGGAAGCTCTGCCCCAGACTGTTTCCGAGCTTCACAGATTTGTGGAGCGGAAAACAAAGGAAACCGTTCAAAAACACCGAAGCAGAGCCCTCAACGCCGATTCGGAATTCGCCAAGCGTCTGACAGACGCGGAGAAGAATCTGGAAAGGGCTCAAACCCTTATCGCCCGGATGAAAGGCATGCTGGCGGCGGGCGAAGAGCGGGAATATATCCTGCCCCGCCTCAAAGTTGTTGAGGACGCGGCCGCGGAGATTGAGCAAAGCCACAGCGAGCTTATCTCAAGCAAGTCCGAACTTCTTGAGAAACTAAATCTCTTTGAGTCCCATCTGCCCATGTTTGAAAAAATCTTCTCCCGTCTTTCCCCGGACGAAGAAATCGCCTCAATATCTGACAAAAACCTCGGTTTGAGGGAGGAAACCCTGGCTTTCGTTGAAAAGGAGATGGAATCTTTCAGACATAGTTTCAGGGTGTTGATTAACGCCCTGGAGGAAACATGCTACCTGACTGTGGCTAAAACTGTGACTAAATCAGATCATGTCGATTTTATTGAGCTTGAGAACAGCGCCAAGCTGATAGGGGAAACCTCATATCAGACGGCCAGGATGCTGGAAGGTTAAGAATTAAGCCGTGTTAAATTTTTCAGGCAGTCGTATTGACTGTCTTTTTTTTGTTGTCTAGCCGGAAATGATCCGGACTATTGTAATGACATTTCGTATCAGCTCACAATTCTGAGTGATTCTTCTGCCGTTCTTCGGCCCGCTTCTCTAGTAGAGGAGTATTGCCAATTTTAGCCCCGGCCAGGACTACTATGCGGCAAGCTCCGAGGGTTTCGGTTGATTCGTGAAACTCTTTAAGTGTGGAGCTTCGTGGAAGGTTGCGCTCCCTATGCCATCTAAGGGCTGCCCCTGGGCGGCGGGCTACTCAACCTCACCTTTACAATACTGCGTAAAGCGCAGTATGAGGGTTAAGACCCAAAGGCAAGAAACCTAGACCTCCTTTTGAGAGTGGACAGCGGCATTAATCCAATGCCTGTCCACTCTCTTTTTTTTGCCGGACCAACCCTCCGGTTTTATTGTATTCATTCAATTCTCATTCCGCTCCCAGCGCTCTCGCCCCCACACTCATGCATGAGTGTGGGGGCTTGCCGATATTTGATTCCTACTGCCGCAATGGTTCGACAGGGAGATGGTGGTCGCTTAATACCCACAACCAATCTACCGTTGACACAGGTGGCCCCTTTTTTAATGCAAATAACTCCATTAGGTTAAGATAACTTATTAATCAATGCGCAGTCCATAATCCCCGAAAGTAACTCATGCAACATACCCAAGCCGCCTTAGCCCCGGCGGAGTAACTGAAACCCAGCCCTTCACTTGGTTTTGCCGAAGGCAAAGAAGGGCTGGATGAAATATGAGAGTGTGATAGAATAATTTTATGCAGCGCACTCAGATACTTCAAACTAAAGATATGGTCGGCGAAACGGTTGAACTTTTTGGCTGGGTGGCGACGCGGCGCGACCACGGCAAAATTATTTTTATTGATTTGCGCGACCGCTCCGGCATCGCGCAGGTTGTTTTTGTCCCCCAACAAGGCGATATGTATGCCACAGCCGAAAAGCTTCGTCCCGAATGGGTTGTCCGCATCAAGGGTTTGGTGAAAGCGCGGCCGGAAAAAATGGTCAACGCTGATATTCCCACTGGTAAAGTGGAAATAGAACCGCAGGAGCTGGAAGTGTTGAATGAAGCGTTAACGCCACCTTTTGCTTTAGATACCGATGGCTATGAGATCGGCGAAGAGAACCGTATGAAGTACCGCTACCTTGATTTACGACGTCCGCGCCTAGCCGGAAATTTGGTAATCAGGCACAAGCTGATAACCTTTATCCGTAATTGGTTGGATAAGAAGGAATTTGTTGAAGTTGAAACGCCGATCCTGACCAAATCTACGCCTGAAGGCGCGCGTGACTACGTGGTACCCTCGCGTCTTTATGCGGGCAAGTTTTATGCTTTGCCACAGTCGCCCCAGCAATATAAGCAACTATTGATGGCCGCGGGAGTTGAGAAATATTTTCAGATCGCCCGTTGTTTCCGCGATGAAGACACCCGCGGCGACCGCCAGCCGGAATTTACCCAGCTGGATCTGGAAATGAGTTTTGTTGCGCGCGAGGATGTCATGGCGCTTAACGAGGTGTTGCTGATCGATATGATCAAGACTGTTTTTCCGGAGAAGAGGATTCAGGAAATTCCATTCCCGCGGCTGACCCACAAAGAGGCAATAGAAAAGTATCAAACTGACCGTCCGGATCTGCGCAAGGATAAAGATGACAAGGATCTTCTGGCTTTGTGTTGGATAATTGATTTTCCATTCTTTGAAAAGGCGGATGAGCTAGGCGATTCCTGGACTTTTACTCATAATCCCTTTTCGGCGCCTAAGCCGGAAGCGATGGCGGATTTACTGGATAAGAAAAATATCGGCGAGATACTCACGACGCAATACGACGTTGTCTTAAACGGCTGGGAGATCGGCGGCGGCAGTATCCGTAACCATCAAGCTGAAGCCCTGCAGGCGGTATTTGAAATTATGGGTTTTGAAAAGTCGCGCATTGAGAGTAATTTCGGGCACATGCTGGAAGCCTTTAGACTCGGTACGCCACCGCATGGCGGGATTGCCTGGGGGTTGGACCGCATCATTGCTTTATTGCGTAACGAGCCCAACATCCGCGAGGTAATCGCTTTTCCCAAGACAGGGGATGCGCGGGATTTGATGATGGACGGGCCTTCGGAAATTTCCGCCAAGCAGTTAGAAGAACTCCATCTTAAAGTGGAGAAATCGAAAGGCTAGGCTATACATTGCAATTTCGCAATCCCGCATATATCAGTATAAGTGCGGGATGGATTATGAAATATTCAACTTATCTCCTCACAATAGTGGCGGGCGTATTGCTGGCGTTAGGCGGCTTTTTTCTTTTTTCAGCGAATCATAATTCCGGAAATGGAGAGACGGCGAGCATTATTGGCGGGGGAGACAACGTCAAGGCGTATGTTTTGCCGATTTCCCAGCCAACTCTCGTGCCGATATTGGACGACTCGGCGCTTAAACCGGAAATAAACTCCAAAGCAGTTCTGTTTTATGATTTGCGTTCAGGCAAATATCTTTTTGAAAAAAATATCAAAGAAAAGCTGCCGGTTGCCTCGTTAACTAAAGTTTTAAGCGCTATCGTGGCTCTGGAGAATCTGGATCAGGACGATGTTGTCACCATTCCCAAAGAAGCGGTTCGCGTGGATAATGAGAGACAGGATCTTTACTTGGGCGAAAATATAAGCGTGAGGAATCTCATAAGGGTTATGATAGTGGAATCTTCCAACGATGCCGCCTATGCCTTAGCCGATTATGCCCAAAAGAAAGGCATTGATTTTATCCAAAAAATAAACGAAAAGTCTCTTTCTATCGGTATGTTTGACTCAAGTTTTACCGATCCGGCCGGTTTGGACGATGACGCTTTTTCTACCGCCGAAGATATGATAAAATTAGTGGCATATTCCCTGCAATATGATGTAATGTGGGAGTTTTCGCGGGAGAAAGAGATCTTAGTCAAATCGGAGGACGGCCGGATTGCCCACACGGTTAAGAATACCAATCAGCTTTTGGGGGTAATACCGGATATCGTCGGAGGCAAAACCGGCTATACCGACCAAGCGTTAGGTTGCCTGATTCTGATAGTGGATTTGCCGGGTTATGACAGCAAAATTATCAGCGTAGTTTTGGGAAGCGATGACCGTTTTGGCGATACCCAAAAGGTGATAGAATGGATTAAGGTGGCATACCATTGGCAATAGTCGGCAGAAGCCGACAAGTTGGAAGTTAAAAGTTATGGAACAAACAGTTTTCACCATTTTCAACGCAGTCAGGATGTTTGTCATTGCGACGCTCTCTTTTTTTGTGGCCATAGCCATTACCCCCTTGTGGAGCAGGATTCTTTTTAAATATTTCAGGCCGGGCAAGGAAGTGGAGCGCAAGGACGCCCCGATATTTATGTCTTTGCACAAGAAAAAAGAAGGCACGCCGGTAATGGGAGGCGTTATTGTTTGGTTTACGGTTATTTTGTTGGCGCTGACGTTCTGGTATTTTTCAAAAACCATGGACGGTTTTTGGTCCCGTGTCAATTTCTTATCCCGTGGCGAAACATATTTGCCTTTGGGTTTCCTTTTGTTAGCGGCTCTGGTGGGTATGGCAGACGACATGCTGGGTATATTTAAGCGCAAGGGATTGAGCATTAAAAAACGCCTCCTTATCTACACACTGGTTGCTATCGGCGGGGCGTGGTGGTTCTACAATAAACTTGGCTGGGATTTTATAAATATTCCTTTTGTCGGAGATGTGGTTATCGGCAAGTTCTATTTTGCTCTGGTGTTTATTTTTATAATTATCGCTACCGCTTTTTCGGCTAATGAAACTGACGGCTTGGACGGTTTGTCGGGAGGTGTTTTCCTAACCATGTTTGCCGCTTATGCCGTTATTGCTTTTGACCAAGGCAAAATGGATTTGGTCGTTTTTATAGCGGCGATAATGGGAGCATTGATTGCTTTTTTATGGTTTAATATTTATCCAGCCAAATTTTTTATGGGCGATACGGGAGTCATGGCGCTTGGGTTTACGCTGGGAGTAATCGCCGTCCTAACCAATACCATCTTCCTCCTGCCTTTTATTGCAATTATTCCTCTTGTTGAATCGTTATCCGTAATTGTTCAGGTGGGCTCTAAAAAAATTCGCAAGAAAAAAATATTTCTTTCAACGCCGATTCACCATCATTTTGAGGCGTTGGGCTGGCCGGAAACGCAGGTGACCATGAGATTCTGGGTCGTTAGCGCCATTGGTTCAATAATCGGTTTAATCATCTTTCTCGTTGATTCTAAAATCCCTCCTCTTTTCCGATAAAAAAGCGCCTTTTGGGGCGCTGTCGCCGCGTTATTTATTTAGTTGGTTGTTTACTGCCTCAACAACCTCAAAGCGGCTGAACTCGTTTTCCTTTTCTTTTGTAAAACATATCGGGCATACGCCCAGTTCTATATTTTGAAATTTCCGGTGCCTGATGCGCAAGGTAGCCTTGTTGTTTTCACAATACTCACAGCAGTCATCCATAAAACAAACCTCCTGTCTGTCCGTTTGTCTACTCTAATATTCATAAATAAATTTGTCAATATGGGCTTAACGGAGCGGCTTGTTATAATCTAATTATGCTCGGCAAACTAAAGTATTATTTGTTTGGCACTATTTTCAGGCGGGGAGCGACAGTGCTTACACTTTTGACCTTCGGCAGTTATCTGCTCGGTTTGGCGCGGGATATGCTGTTTGCGCGGGTATTCGGCGCCTCGCGTCTGCTGGATATTTATAACGCCGCTTTTATCATTCCCGATTTGATGCTCAATATTTTTGTGGCTGGGGCATTGACCGCCGCGTTTGTGCCAATTTTCATGCATCTTCGGGCTGTTGGCAAAGAACGCGAAGCTGATGAGGTTGCTACTACAATGATTTTTAGCGCTCCCTTGTCAATGCTGGCTATCGGCCTTGCGGTATTTGCTTTTATGCCTTGGCTTTCAGGCATAGTGGCGCCAGGATTTATCGGACCGGACAAAGAACTGCTTTTAATGATGACCCGTCTGATGTTACTCTCGCCCATAATTTTTGCTCTTTCCAACACATTGGGCAATATGCTTATTTCCAGCGAAAGATTTCTAAGTTACGGTCTGTCTCCGATACTATATAACCTTGGCATAATTGCTGGTATTCCGTTAACCAAAATTTTCGGGTCAGCGGGGCTTGTTTATGGTGTAGTCATCGGCGCTTTACTGCATCTGACGATACGGGTTTGGGAAATTTATAAGCGTAGATTTAATCTGCAGAAACCTGATTTCGGCAATACCCACTTTTTAAAAATTCTGAAGATGATGATTCCGCGCATGGCCGGCCAGCCGATTGAACAGCTGATATTTTTTATTTTTACCAATATGGCGTCCGGCCTTTTTGCCGGTTCAATCGCAATTTTAAGTTTTGCCAGGAATTTCCAAAGCGTTCCGGTCAGTCTTTTTGGCATTTCTTTTTCAACTGCGGTCTTTGCTTCTTTATCGCGCAAAGCCGCGCTGGGAGATAAGGCTGGTTTCCGGTATCATTTTGGAGAAACCGCCAAGGCACTGGTCTTTACCACGATTCCGGCGGCAATATTTTTATTTTTCTTCGGGGAGCTGATAATCAAAATCTTTTTGGGCGGAGGCAGGTTCACGGAAACCAGCGTTGTTGAGACCGGCCGGCTTTTGGCCATATTTTCTTTTGCCATACCGGCCGAGAGCTTTCTTCATCTTATTGCGCGGTCATTCTACGCGCTGAAAGACACCTGGACGCCGCTTCTTATAACGGTTCCCGGTCTGGGACTTATCGCGCTTTTGGCCAAACTGCTTGTTCCGCTTCTGTCCCTGCCGGCATTGCCCTTAAGCTACGCGGCGATATTTAATCTGGAAGCGATAATTTTGTATTTAATTTTGAGGAGAAAAATTCAGCAGATATGATACAATGTGATTATGGTCAAGAGTCTTTTTGCCGGTATCATTATTCTGCTCGCCTTTGGCCTTATCATGCTGTCTTCGGCTGGAATTATTGACGCGCAGAAAAAATTCGGTTCGCCATACTATTATGTATATCATCAGTTTCTTTTTAGCATTTTGCCGGGGCTGGGCTTGTTATTTTTGTTTTCCAGAATAAATTATAAATTGTGGAAAAAGCTGGCCATGCCGATATTGTTCATGGCGCTGGTGGCAATGATCCTGGTTTTTATCCCGCGGTTCGGATACGGCTTGCGCGGAGCAACCCGCTGGGTAAACCTTTTTGATATTACTTTCCAACCGTCGGAATTTTTGAAGCTTGCTCTAGTGATATATTTAGCGGCTTGGTTCGGCGGAAATGATCGCAGGATAAGTCATTTGCAATATGGAATCTTCCCATTTTTGGTAGTTATGAGTTTTGTGGGCGCTCTTTTGGTCTTACAGCCGGATATCGGCACACTGTTGGTGGTTATGACCGTCGCATTGGCTGTTTATCTTTTTGCCGGAGCCAGTTTAAAGCATTTTTCAATGATAATTTTGGCGGCGGTTTTGGTGGTCGGAGTTCTTATTATGATAGAACCGTATCGCATCAACAGAATTAAGGCCTTTCTTGACCCGTCAATAGACCCTCATGGAATTTCATATCAGATCAACCAGTCGCTGATCGCTATCGGTTCGGGAGGTGTTTTCGGCGTCGGTTTTGGCCACAGCACCCAAAAGTTAGGATTTCTGCCGGAAGTGGTCGGCGATTCAATTTTTGCCGTAATCGCGGAGGAGCTAGGGCTTGTCGGGGCAATGCTTACGCTTGGCCTTTATCTCTTTCTTTGCATTCTTTTGATACGCACAGCCAGAGCCGCTGACGACGACTTCGGAAAACTGTTTGTTTTGGGCATTACCGTTTGGATTATTGGGCAAGCTTTGCTGAATATGGCGGCCATGTCCGGCATTGCTCCGTTAACCGGCATTCCTCTGCCGCTTATAAGTTACGGCGGCACGTCAACGCTGATAATTTTAACCGGTTTGGGCATTGCCCTGAATATTGCTAGAAAAACTTAAAACTCCCCCAGCTAACAGCGGAGGGAGTTGGATTATTTTTTAAGAAGTTTGGTTGCCCGTGATTTTAGGCGGGATGCTTTATTTTTCTTGATAACCCCGCTCTTGGCCGCCTTGTCCAGCTTTTTGTAGACAAGGGGCAATATTTTCTTGGCATCATCAAATTTACCCGCAACAACTAGCTTTTTAAATTCTTTAACAACTGTTTTAAATACCTCCTTTTTCTGGAGGTTTTTTGTTCTTC
>MGKV01000019.1:14036-21467 GCA_001795795.1 Candidatus Yanofskybacteria bacterium RIFCSPLOWO2_02_FULL_45_18 | reverse complement strand
TTTCGGAAGTTATACCTTATTTTTAGCTTTTTCACTTAGAAGCTTAGATAAAAATATCTTCAAATACCCTGTTTTTTCAAATCGTTATCTGGTTATCGGTGTGGGCATCGGATTGGTTCTTATGACCGCGGCTATCTATGTTCCATTTATGCAGTCTTTGCTAAAGACAACCCCGCTGCCTTTCTACTGGCTTTTGGGGGTTGTGCTGATCGGTCTACTAAATATTCTAGCGGTTGAATTTGGGAAATGGATTTTCCGTCGCAAAAGATCAAAGGAAAGAGCGAGTTAGACAACGTTCTTATTTAGGTCGGAACCCATCTCAAGTTCTACGCCGTTATAATGCATACCTGCTGAGTGTGGTATTCAAGAACAAAAAACCACCGAAAGGCGATTTTTGTTATCTTTGAGACCCTTTATTTTTGAAACGTTTTCTGTTATGGTATGTGTACTTTTATGAAAAGTCTTGCGAATGAACAATTAGTCAATCGATATTTAGTTACCAAGGATGATCAAGCCCTTGAAGAACTGGTTAAGCGATATTTACCCACACCTACTCCTAATCAGTAATTGCTAAGAAAAAATCAGTTCAAGACCTGTGCAGAGTAGGGCAAAATTAGACAAGCGGGATTTTTGATTTGGGTCTGGGACTCTGGCGGGCCGGCGCGACCAAACCTTGGCGAGCGTCGCTGGAGAGGTTAGCGTCCAATTGAAAGAAGGCGATTGGCTTGGAATGCTCGGCAGAGGGTATTCCGGCGAGACCAACGGAAAGCAAAAACACCCGGTTTTTCGGGAATTTCCGACGGCAATTAATTGATGGTGGCGCGCCTATAATCTCTCTAGGGCCTTGAGGTTATTTTCCGGCAGATAGAGAATCAATAGGCCGGCGACAATTCCGAGTATTGCGGTAATGATGTGGTCGCCGCCGAACAGCCAGCGGTCAATTAAATCAAGCGCGACCCAAACGCCTCGCCAAATCAAAACAATGCCGATGGCGACAGAAACATTTTTGATTAAATATGTAAAACCAAGATGTTGCACGTATTCATTGTATCATAAACGGCCGCGCGATAGAATATATTGTAGTTATGAAACAAAAGATTTATAAAATATTTCTTGCGGTCATTAAAAACCTTCTTGCTTTTCTGGCGGGCGGGATTTTGGGCGTGCTGGCCGTTCTGCTTTTGGCGAAACCGCTAGTGGAGTCGGCGATTACAAAAGACATCGGGTTGGGCGTTATTGCTTTGGCACCGGCCATCTTGGTAATTTACGCGATTGGGTTTGGAACGGCAGGGGGAGTGCTGGGAGTTGTTGGTTATAATGTATTCAGATTATTTAAACGAAAAGCCAAATAATCTGCAACTCGTGTTACTATGCTTGTCGTGTATGCCCATGATGCTTATATTTTTTCGTGCGAAAGAATATAAGCAAGAGCAATTTCTTGGCTAACTTGGCTAATAGGAGGATCTGATCGTTATGTAACTGAAAGAGTGGGCGCTGGCCTTGAATGCGTTATCCGCGCAGTTTGAACACTCAAGTTTCAAATAGTAATCGCCGGCCTTAATAGTGGTGGGGATGCTCCATTCAAATTTGCCGTCATTCAATACTCCCTCGGCGGCGACATGGGAAGGCGTAGCGCTGGACAACGCAACCGGAATAAGAGTTATTTTCAATTGCCATGTTTCATAACCGCCGAACCATCGGATATCCATTGTTTCGGTTCGGTAAAAGGCCTCTCCGCTTATGGGTGAAAACACAACCAAGCTTTCATTTGCTGGAAAGCGGGGAGGAAGCGGAATAGACGCCTTTTCGTCCGCTACAACAGTAAAAGAGCCGTTACTGGAATCCCAACCCGAGCCAGTCGCGCAACCCGGACAGGATTGGATTTGAATCTTATATTCCCTTGGCGGCACGTCAACTATCCATTTTTCCGTGCCGTCATTTTGTGTCTCGGATAAAAGAGTGCGGTAGAGCTGTTGCCCGTTTTCACTGGTCAGATAAACATTAATCGAAGAAGCAGGCACACCGCCTTGCCATTTTATCTCCTGCTCACTGCCGAATGTCCACCTTTCGTTTTTGTTCGGGGATAGGACTTCAAGCGGGCCTTGGGTTAACGCCGACGAGTTGGCGGCTCTTTCGTTCTGCCGCGCGGTTGGCTCCACCCTAAAAACACCGACAAAAACCGCCAAAAATGTAACGACAAAAACTATCGGCAGGTTGCGCAAAAGGGAATCTGGTTTTTGTTCGGACTCCATACAACATACAATATATCAAAAATTTAAAATTAGGTTATCCACTTTGGAAAAACTTGATATTGACGAAGTTGTGATTGGGTGATAGGGTATGCAAGTTTCCATAGGAGGAAATTGTGAGTACTTTGACAGTTATTGTAACCGGCAGTGAAGGATATTTGATGCGCCAGCTTATTGCGCGGCTGGACGATGCGCCTGAAGTTCAGAAAATCATCGGCATTGATATCCGTGAAAAAAGCGAAATCAACCTGCCTAAATACCAGTATGTTCATGCGGATGTAACAGAACGCCACATCAGTTATGTGGTGAGAGAGTGGGTTCCCGCGAGTGATTTTCTGACAGTAGTCCACGCTGCGTGGACTTTTAACCCAACCCATGATATTGCGCGTCAGGACACGGTTGATATTGGGGGCACGATTAATGTTTCGGAGATGGCCGTAGATTTGAATGCGAGCAACTTCATTTATCTTGGCAGTACTACGGCCTATGCGCCGCTAGCAGATAACCCGGCGGAACCGCCGTTTCTTTGGGAAGACGACTATGAACGAAATAAAAACAGGCGGCAATCAACTGCATATCGTTACGCTCGCAACAAGGCGATTGCAGATGGCTATATGCAGAGATTCAAAGAAAGACATCCTAAAATGAACGTATTTTGGGTGCGCGGGGCAATCGTTCTTGGAGAAAATACGCGGAATATTGTCACTTATGTTGCCGAGTCGCCATTTACCTTCGGTAAATTCATGTTCCGCGTGCGGGGCTGTGATCCGCCAATGCAGTTCCTTTCCGAGTTTGATATGGCGGCAATCCTTTACCGCGCATGTATCAATCCCGAAAAGTGGCAAGGGCCGGTGAATGCGGCGGGATTCGGCACGGTAAAGTATTCCGAAGTCATCCGCGCTCTGGGACGAAAACCGATTGTGCTTCCGGCATGGCTTTTATACCCGCTGGCGGAACTGCTGTGGAGGTTGCGTATCCTAAAATTTCCTGCGAGTCTGATTGATTTGATTAGATATCCTTGGGTAGGAAATACGCACAAATTGCGCCATCTCTATCATACAAGGTATTCCTCGCGCGACGCGCTGGAACAGTTTGCCCAAGCGGTTAGGCAAAAAAAGCGTTAGACACATCTTACGGCTGACTCAAGTTAGCCGTTTTTAATTCTTAATCCACCTTCTTGCTAAAATAACCCCGAGAACGAAAAATGAGGTATGAGCAAGCCACCAAGCGCCGCTGAAAAAAAGCAGGTTGTCTCGGCTGATGCCGTAAATATCGGGTGCGCGCGAACCCCACGGAGCAAAGATCTCAAACAACTCCCACGCGCGGTAGTAGGCGCTCATAAGAGTGCTGAAAATTAGTCCAGCCAAAACATATTTTTTGACTGCCGGGTTTTTAACAAAAGAATACGAGTCAAACAGCGCCGCGGCCACGAAAAAGGCCAGCAGAAACTTTATGACAAAATAAGTTAGCGTCTCCATCGGCCGCGTCAGGAAATAATGGAACGCAAAATCAACGGCTACGGTTGTGGCGGCGACGATAAGTGATTTTTTAAATAAAGAGCCCATGTTATCGGACGATTACTTTGCCGTGCATTGAGGGATGAATGCCGCAGATATAGTCAAATTGGCCGGGCTGGGTAAAGATGAACTCAAACTTGTCGCCTTTGTTTAAATTCGGACTGTGGAAAGAATTATCACTGGCGACAATGTTGTGAGGGACATTGTCGTTGTTCTGCCAAGTAACCTTGGTGCCGGTTTTGACAACCATACTGCCGGGCGCGAATTGGAAGCCGGAAATGCTAACCGATTGAATGCAGACCAGATCGGCGTGGCAGGGCGTCTGGCTGATGTTTTCGTAATGGCAACCCGTCGGCGGAGCCGCAAAGTCGCACATCGGAGATGATGTCGGCGAAGATGTGCCTATGGGCGTTTTGGTAACCGATGGCGCAGTTGTGGTGGGAGAAGTCAAAACCGGCGCGGCGGATTTGTTTTGTAAATATAAGACAGCTCCAAATACTACGGCCAAGGAAATGATTATGCTGGCAGTTTTCATATTGCCATTGTAAGCCAAAATCGTTTGAAATGATAGTGGACAAGAAAAAGGCGAAATGATACCCTAACCGCATTGAAGCGGTTTTTTTTTGGTTCATTAAAAACCGATAAGGAGCAAAAATGCTGCAAAGGAAAGTGTTTCTCTGCTGGTCGCTTTTTATGAGTTTGGTTCTAGTGGCTATGGCCTATGGTTATTTTCTAGGTCTTTACCAGAAAGTCAACCAGCTGGATTCGTCGCACATCAGCTTTATCATTATCGGCATTTTCTTGGCGGCCTCTCTTTGGTCCGGCCGTCTTTATTGGCAGTTGAGCCAATTGATTATGCGGATAGGGCGCAAGAATGTTTTCAAGGGCGACGCGCCTCGGGTTGAAGGTTTTTTTATTGACGCGGCTCATGTCAGTTTTGCCGGCGAGGTTTGCCAGCTTCTGGGCTTTTTGGGCACTATCCATGGTATGCTGATGTTCATTATGGGTCCCTTGGCGGGGCTGGTTAACATTAGCGACATCGCGCAACTGGGCAGGATGCTTTCAGATGGCATACCCAACCTTGGGACGGCGCTTGTAACTACTTACGCCGGAATCGTGACGAGCATACTTCTGGGATGCCAGAATCACTTTTTTAAATTCATCTTAAGGAAGCTGAAAAATGGATTATGAACAGGAAGAATTACTTCCCAAAACGGCAATACACGATACGGCCTGGAATATCTTGCTGATTTTCCTGATAATTCTGACCTTGAAAATGGCGGTTTCGGCATTTCTCAAGGAAACAAAAGAAGTTAAAGAAGGCGCCGCAAACTCTGTTCGCATGGAAGGGGAATATGCCGTAACTGTGCGCTGGGACGACAAATCGGATGATGACATTGATACTTATGTCATGGATCCAGACGGTCATCTCGTCTGCTACCGCCGCAAAGAAGATGGATTGATGCATCTTGACCGTGACGATTTGGGCAAAGAAAATGACCTCACTAGGGGTCCTGATGGGCAAGCAACCCAACTATATAAAAACGAGGAGCATGTGATTATCCGCGGGATAGTGCCGGGAGAGTATATTGTCAATGTGCATATGTTTGACAAGTACGAACCAGAACCTCGAGCTGTTACCGTGGAGCTGTCCAAAATCAAAGACGGGACGATTATAATTCAAAAAGAAGTGATTCTGGAACAATATGGCTCGGAAAGAACGGCTTTTCGTTTTACCCTTAATGCCGAAGGCGTGATTACGGAGTTAAACGAACTTCAGAGAAAACTGACAACCGAAAGTGTAAGAAGCGACACTCCCAGCATTGACGACGATATAATGAATTTTCGGAGGTTCCGCCATGGGTGCTAACACTATTGCCATCCCGATCGCTCTGACCATTGTCGGCGCGATGCTGGCTTGGGTAATTGTCAGCTGGGGGAAAGGCCGATGGTGGGCCAAACTGGCGCTTATCCTTGCGGGTACATGGTTTGGACTAGCGATATGGTCGCCCTTGGACAGCTACTTGGGCTGGCCGACGCGCGAAAAACTACCAGCCAAGTTTGAAATTATCTGGGTGGACATTCGGGAACCAAACGACCGCGCCAGCGACGAGGGCGCCTTTTATCTTATGGTCCGAGTGCTGAAAGCAAGCGAGGAACGCGGTGTTTTGGACTATAAGAGCAAACCGGCGGAACCGCGGCTTTACGAATTACCATATTCTCGCGGCATGCATCAGCAAATGGAAAAGGCGCTGAAAATGCTTGGGAATGGCGAAGCGGTTGTCGGAGAAAATGTGTCCAAAGCTGATAAACAAAATCAAAGTCCGGCTATTAACGGCGAAGAAGACGGCGTTGATACGGGGACACACTCGGGACGGTACAAATTCTATAAACTGCCACCGCCCAAACTGCCTTCCAAAATTGCTAAATAAAATTTGCGGAGGTATACTTTTAAAATGGAACTCTGGGAATATACCAAACAAAATATAGAAAATGAGCGATTGGAAGCCGTTAAGCACTTGCGTCAGCGGGGCGGAGTTGTTGAAAATGACGTTTCATGGGAACGGCTTACCGGAGTTTTTGAAGAATTGCATCGCAAAAAATTGGCCGAAACTGTTGGTTTGCCTGAAAGTGCTTCTTGGCCCGAAATAAAATCAAAATTGACTGAACGCGCAGACGGCAAAGAACTCTATGACCAAACTGAAAGAGATGTTTATGGCCCCTATGATTCATTGTTGAGAAGATATGACTGATAAGTCCGCCGCAAGCGGGCTTTTTGACGCTAAGAGTTATCCACAGGCGGCTATTTACAGATAAGAGAGAGGGGTTATAATGCCATTGAGGTCCGGGAAAATGAAAGCTGGACCGCAAGGAAAAGCCTCAATAGCAATATTGATAGTAATCTCGGGTCTCACCTAAATCCCGCCACTCTGGCGGGATTTGCGTAAACAAATCCCCACACTTGTGCAAAAATGTGGGGAACGGGAATCTTACAACCCATTTTAGTTCCGCCATGGCGGGGCTTTTTGTTGTTTGAAAAAGTAACAGTCAAGTTTTACGCCCCAGCATCGGCGCCTGCGCGGTTTCTCGTCTTTAAAAGTGATAGCTGGTCCGTCATCTGAACATTTGCCTCTTCGCCAGCTGTTGGCAATGTCTTCGGTAAATCCGTCGTACTCTTTTTGGTTTGTATCGCAAGCCGCCAGAAGGCCAATTTCCTGCGGAGGCAAACACTCAAGAAAAGAGGCCAACGAATAAGCATGGCAACAGGAGTTGATTATTAGTAAAGGGCCGCCGTAACCGGCCACTACTCTCGCTAGCTCATCATAGGGAAAGTAGTTGTAGTCGTTGATTTTCCAACCGCCTTTTTCGGCGTGGCCGTTATAGACCATCAACATCGGTTTCTCAATATTGCCGTAATAAATGGCATCTTTCAGTATCTGCTTAAAATGCCCCTGATTCATGTAAGCAGTTTTAATGACGCGAATATCCGTCAGGCCAAGTTCACTGGTCAAGAAATGAAGGAATTCTTTTGATTCAAGCAGAAAACGCCTGTCGTCGCCGATTATGACAATAGCTCTTCGGTCCATATTTTTAACGCTCCATTCCTACCATATTCTAAATATAAAAAAATTGCTAGATTTTACCGGTTTTGCTAAAGTGTCCCC
>MGKV01000019.1:0-14025 GCA_001795795.1 Candidatus Yanofskybacteria bacterium RIFCSPLOWO2_02_FULL_45_18 | reverse complement strand
TTCAGCATATGCTGAAAATGGGGGGGACACTTTACTTAATGCACAATTCTTGAAAAATTTAACCCGACATGATATGGTGGTTGAGTAATTGTTTATCAAACCATGAAAAATCTTATTATTTGGCTGATTATTTTTGGGGCGGTGGGAGGGTTGATTGCTTTATTAATTTCCAATCAAAGCGGCAATTCCGGCGTAGCTGGAGATTTGGCTGTTCCGGTAGGTCTGGCAGACCGGATACGAGGGAAGGCGGATTCAAAGGTAATTTTGGTGGAATACTCGGATTTTCAATGTCCTGCCTGCCGATTTTGGCACCCGATTTTAGAGGGTCTTTATCAAGATTACGGCGATAGAGTAGGGTTTGTTTTAAGGCACTTTCCGCTTAGCCAGCACAAAAACGCCCAGCTAATGGCGCAGGGTTCCGAAGCGGCCGGACAACAAGGCAAATTCTGGGAGATGTCTTCTCTTTTGTTTGAAAAGCAAAAAGATTGGGAATCGGCGAGTAATGTAAGAGATATTTTAACCGGATATGCCGTATCGCTGGGACTGAATAAAGAAAAATTTCTCGCGGACATGGACTCTTCTGAAATTAAAGACAAAGTAAATAACGACAGCCGGAGCGGCAGTTTGTCAAAAATTCCCGGCACACCCACTTTTTTCCTAAATGGGAAAGAGCTTACTAATCTCCGAGGATATGAAGATATTAAAGCTGCTTTGGACGCGGCCCTCTCAAACATTAAGTAAACGCTGGCTTAACGCCATCAGGGTTGTCAGTCTTTTGGGTTTTATTGATGCAACCTACCTGACGCTGGAGCATTTTTTGGGAAAAATTCCAACTTGTTTTGTGGTTAACGGCTGTGAAAGAGTTCTGACCAGCGTTTATTCGCAGATATTCGGCGTTCCACTGGCCCTTTTCGGGAGCATTTTTTATTTAAGCATTCTGGTTTTGAGCTTCGTCTATGCCGAATTTAAGAAAGAAAAATTCTGGATTTGGCTGATGCTGGTGAGTTTTGTCGGTTTTGGGGCATCAACGGCATTCATCTACATCCAGCTGTTTATTTTGCGCGCCTTTTGTTTTTACTGTTTAGTTTCTGCCGCGTCGTCCACAACAATCTTTATACTGGTAACTATGGCCAGTTTGGCGACTCACGGCAAGGAAAAAACAAAGTAAATCCAAGAAGTTGAATAAGAATCGGGGGTGTTGTATAATGGGAGATATCATATGAAAAAGTGGCTGACAATTGCAGCAATAGTTGGCTTTAGCGGTATGGCTGTTTTTAGTTTTATGGCGATGGGACACGCTTCCAGCCATTTTGATTGCTTTGCCAAAATAGCTCAAGGAACTCTTTGCCCCGGCGGTCCGCTGGCTTATGTCAATTTCCACCTGAACGCCTTCAGGATTTTCTCAACAGCTGTATTTGGGGCGAGTATTTTATCGGCGATATTATTATTGTTGGCCGTGCTGGCGGTGTATTTTCTAAAACAGTCGCCTCCAGTTACGGCTTCATTTGTATTTATCGGACGGCCTGACTTTAAATTTGTAACTTCAGCGCAGAAACGGCAGTTTTATCGCTGGCTTTCTTTGCACGAGAAAAGAGACCCCCGCCAAATTTTTTGGATTGCCTAGCATTTTAGATTAACGCGCTTTGCGTTATGGGTAATCCAAAAACTTAGGCGGGTTTTGTTTTGCGTAAAAATTAATTATAAAATTATGGCTAAATACAAAAACACAATTTATACGACACTGGCGATTGTATTATTTTTGGGCGGTTTAATCTGGCTGGCTAATTCCGGCGCGCCCAAATCTGACCAACAGCAAACCGAACTTACTAATCCGGCTGACGGCGGCGCTTTGAGCGCCGCAGAAACCAGTTATGATTTTGGCACCGTGCCTATGTCTAAAGGGAAGGTAACTCATATTTTTAAGGTTACCAATTCGTCAGCCGGTCCGGTTATCGTATCCAAGCTTTATACTTCCTGCATGTGCACTGAAGCATCTCTGATAACGGAAGATAAACGGCTGGGACCTTTTGGCATGCCGGGGCATGGTTTTGTTCCGAGCATTAAAGGAGAGATTAGAGCAAGCGGTTCGGCGGATGTGGAAGTGGTTTTTGATCCGGCGGCTCACGGGCCGGCGGGAGTTGGGCGAATTGATAGGGTTGTATATCTTGAAGAAAAGTCCGGCAACAAACTCGAGTTGCAATTTACGGCAATGGTAACGCCGTAGCTGAACCATGAATGACTAACCAATGAATAATGTGAAATCAAAATTTAAATTGCTTGTTATGTTGGCAGTTGTGCTGGTGGTTTTGGTGGCCTTGTTCCGACTGGGCAATATTGGGACGCAAGCGCTTTGGAACTTGAGCGACGGCGGCAAGTGGCTTCTGCCGTTGGTAAGCGTGGCGGCGTTGTTGGATAGCATTAATCCCTGCGCCTTCTCAATCTTGATTCTGACGATTGCTTTTCTTTTAAGCTTGGGAAAAATGCGCTCCGGTATTCTCAAGATCGGCGGCGCGTATATCGCGGGGATATTCGTCATCTATATCTTGATTGGTTTGGGAATTCTGCAAACACTGCACCTCTTTGATACCCCGCACTTTATGGCTAAAGTTGGCGCGTTGCTACTGATATTGCTGGGGTTGATAAATCTGATAAATGAATTTTTCCCCGCATTTCCTGTCAAACTTCGTATACCCCACGCGGCACACCAGAAGATGGCCGAATTAATGGAAAAAGCATCGGTGCCGACGGCATTTGCTTTGGGCGCGCTGGTGGGTATTTGCGAATTTCCCTGCACCGGCGGGCCATATCTTATGATACTGGGGCTGTTGCATGATCAGGCGACTTACCTTAAAGGTCTGGCTTATCTAATCTTCTATAATCTCATTTTCATATCACCATTGGTAATAATTCTGCTCATCGCGGGCGACAACGCGCTTTTGGGCAAAATCAGGGCATGGCAGCAACAAGAAAGGCAAGGCATGCGTCTTTGGGGCGGAGCGACGATGATTGCGCTGGGACTTTTAATTTTGCTCTTATAACATGATTATCTTTACACTAATTGTTATTTTAATTATAACTGGCATTGCTTGGCGAACGCGCAAGATTTTTAAGGTAGCAATCTGTCCGATTTGCGCTGGCGTCAGCGGCGCTTGGCTCTTGATTTTGGCCGGGCGCGATTCTGGTTGGCTAACAGGAGATTGGAACACGGTGCTGGCATTGCTCATGGGCGGTTCGGTGGTCGGAATCGCTTATCAGCTGGAAAAGAAGATAATTCTTGCGCGGCCGTCACCGGGCGCGCTTTGGAAGGCCGTTTTTATCCCCATCGGATTTTTAACCGCCTACGCCCTAATTATGTCTTGGTGGCTGGAGTTCGCGCTTTCGGGGGCTTTTCTCGGCCTGCTTTTTTGGGTATTCTCTAAAGGAGCGGCCGGTAAAGCGCATCACGAAGTTCAACCCGATCAGAAAGTTGAAGAACTAAAAAAACAGATGGATAAGTGCTGTTAACAAAAATCAAAATGCAAAAATCAAAATTCAAAATTAATGTCAGTGAAAATTCCGCAAGCGGAATTTTCACTTTCCTGAATTTTTAATTATTAACATGGAAAATAAAAATAATTTGGCGGAAGACACTTCGGGAAATCAAGCAATAACAAACCCCGAAACAGTTGAGATGGTTGAGCCGAAAGAAACAAAACCCGGACTGGTGACTCATATTAAAACTTATGGCGGACTAATTGCCGTTCTGGTTTTAGCCGTTTACTTTTTGTTTGATGTGAATGTTTCAATAAAAGGAAAACCTTTTATGTCTGATTTTTTGGGGCTGGGCAAAGATGCCGGTTTAGCCAAGCTTGAAAAAATAGTTTTACCGTCCGAGGGTGTGGTTGTGCCGGCAAGGTGGGGCGATCTGGGCAAGAAGATGGTCGCCGCCGGAGTGATTGACGCTAAAAAATTTGAAGACCTGTATGCTTCTCGCGGAGGATTGAGCGATGAAGCCAAGGCCTTTCTTTACGGTGATGGCAACGGTAACCTGAAAATTACAGCTGACAACTCCGGCGAGATATTAAATCTCTTGTGGGCGCTGGGACTGGGTCAAAAGAATACAATTTTAGAAAAAGGGCCAATGACCGATCCAAAGTATGGCGGTGCAGGCGGCTTCGCTTCTACCGGCGGCTGGACGCTGGCCAAAGGCGGCGCCATGAATCATTATTCCAAGCATCTTTTCTTTAAACTTACTTACGAACAGCAGAAATTCGTGGAAAACGTTTCCAAGAATATTTTTCGTCCCTGTTGCGGCAATTCAACATATTTTCCCGACTGCAATCACGGCATGGCGATGCTGGGGTTGCTGGAACTGATGGCATCGCAGGGGGTTGGCGAGGCCGATATGTATAAAGCCGCGCTGGCCGCCAATTCCTACTGGTTCCCCGACACTTATCTTACCATCGCCAAATATATGGACATGAAGGGTGTCAAATGGAATAAGGTTGACCCAAAAAGTGTATTGGGCGCGAATTTTTCTAGCGCGACGGGGTATCGTAAAATTTTACAGCAGGTCACTCCGCCGGATACAAAAAGCGGCGGCGGCTGCGGAGTGTAGACGACAAAGTACTGAGCACAGCAGTGCGAATGTGCTGCGGAGTGTAAGATTAGCCAATAGGAATTAGAATTTAGGAAGGGAATGGGGTCGATTATTCCCCGTGTTAAAAATAATATAATTTTAAACTGTTATGGAACTAAATAAAAACAAGTTTGCCATGGCGGCGGCGAAAGTTCTGGGTATCTGGTATGTTATTTGTGCGCTTTTGGTGGCGTTAGCACCCGATTTGGCTGTGAAACTTTTCGGCTGGATGGTGCATCTGGTTAATCTTCAGCCCGGCGTGAGCTTTCCCGAAGTAATTTACGGATTTATTGAGGTGGTTATTCTTACCTATGCGAGCGCATATGTTTTTGCATGGTTGCATAATAAGGCGATGAAGTAATATCAAAAGTCAAAAGTCCAAGGCGTCCGCTTTTGGTTTTTGACTTTAGCCGCCATATGGATGGTAGCTTACAAAAGTAATATGAAAAAAGAAACATTTCCAATACAAGGGATGCACTGCGTCAGCTGCGCTTTGACGATAGAGGGAGCGATAAAAGAAGTGCCGGGCGTTAAAAGTGTTTCGGTTAATTCCGTGTCGGAGAAAGCCACGATTGAATATGGGGACTCGGTTAGCACTGATATGTTAAAGAACGCGGTGGCAAAAACCGGCTATAAATTGATTGTTTCAAGCGGGGCTTCGGCGGAGGGAGTTCATATGAGTCATAAGACGGGTGAGATGCGGGGCGTGAAAACTGGCAGCGAAGCGGAGCATGACCATCACCGGATGCTTAAGGAAGCGGAAATCGCGCTTTTAAAACGTAAGTTTACTGTGGGAGCGGTTTTATCCGTCTTAGTGGTATTGTTGAGCTTTCCTGACTATTTCCGATTTCTGGGAGAGGTTATTCCCGTTGCGCCACGCCTTCTCGTTCTTCTGGTCTTGACCGTTCCGGTTGAATTTTGGGTTGGTTGGCAATTCTGGCGGGGGGCATGGTACGGGTTTAAAAATTTCACGGCCAATATGGATACTTTGGTTGCGATGGGCACGGGAGCGGCTTTTACATACAGTGCGGTTGTCACACTTTTGGCAATTGGAAATCGGCAGTTTGAAATTGCCGGCGGAGCCGGTCTGGATGCGTATTTTGACGTCGCGGCGGTGGTTGTAACTTTGGTGATTTTGGGGAAATTTTTGGAAGCCCGCGCGAAAGGGTCGGCTTCTGAAGCGATTAAAAAACTTTTGAAGCTTCAAGCAAAAACAGCCCATGTTATATACGAAGGCGGACGCGAGATGGAAATGCCGATTGAGGAGGTAAAGGCGGGGGACATCATTTTAGTAAAACCCGGCGAGAAAGTTCCGGTGGACGGTATCATTGTTGAGGGACATTCCGCGCTTGATGAATCAATGGTGACCGGAGAATCTCTCCCTGTGGATAAAAAAGAAGGCGATGAAGTTATTGGCGCGACAATAAATAAAACCGGCGCGTTTAAATTTCGAGCGACCAAAGTTGGCAAAGAGACATTTCTGGCTCATATTGTGAAGATGGTAGAGGAGGCGCAGGCATCTAAAGCGCCTATTCAAAAGTTAGCCGACAAAATTACGGCATATTTTGTGCCGCTTGTGCTTGGAATTGCCATATTGGCATTCGTCGTCTGGCTGTTCCTTGGTCCCCAGCCGGCGTTGAGCTTTGCTTTGATAAATGCCGTGGCGGTAATGGTAGTGGCCTGTCCTTGCGCCTTGGGACTCGCGACTCCCACGGCGATAATGGTTGGCACTGGCAAAGCGGCGGAAAGATGGATTATCATCCGCGACGCCGAGGCCTTGGAATTGGCCGGTAAAATAGATACGGTTGTTCTTGATAAAACCGGCACTTTGACCAAAGGCGAACCAACGGTGACGGACGTTATTTCGTTTGATTCCGGCGACAAAAATAAAATAGTCCAGATTGCGGCAAGTTTAGAGAAATTTTCCGAGCATCCTATCGCCAAAGCCATTGTCGCCTATGCGGCAAGTTTGGGAAAGCAATCGTCGCATCCGCTGGACACGGCCATTCAAAAGAAGGCGAAAGAGATAAATGCCGGTGTATATGAGATAAAGAATTTTTTGGCTATACCCGGCAAAGGGATTGAAGGAGAAATTTCCGGCGATGCGGCGGATGAGGCGAATAAAAAGATATTTCTTGGCAACTACGCTCTCCTTGAAGAAAAACGCATTGAGATTGCGCAAATAATCAGGGAAAAGGCCGAATACTTGGAAAGCGATGGGAAGACCCTGCTTTTTCTCGCGGATGCGGAAAATCTCGTGGGAGTAATTGCGGTGGCTGACACTCTCAAGGATAATTCTGCGGAAGCGATATCGTGGCTTAATAAAATCGGAGTTGAGGTGTGGATGATTACCGGAGATAACGAGCGGACAGCGAAAGCCATCGCCAGCCGGCTTGGCGTAACTAATGTGATGGCGCGAGTTTTGCCGCAGGATAAGTCAGCCAAAATCAAGGAGCTCCAGGGCAAAGGCAGAAAAGTCGCCATGGTGGGCGATGGTATCAACGATGCTCCGGCCCTGACGCAGGCGGATGTCGGAATTGCCATCGGCACTGGCACCGATATTGCGATTGAAGCGGGGGACATCACTCTGATATCCGGCGATCCTCTGGGAGTTTACTACGCGATTAAATTAAGCCGTCGCACTCTCTCCAACATAAAGCAAAACTTATTCTGGGCTTATATTTACAACATAATTCTCATTCCTGTGGCGGCCGGCGTCTTGTGGCCGTGGTTCGGCATTCTTCTTAATCCCATCTTGGCGGGCGGCGCCATGGCCTTCAGCTCGGTATCGGTAGTGCTTAACTCTCTGCGATTAAAGAGGGCGGCAGTGTAGAATCAATCGAGGGTTTATGCCACGCTTTTGCGCAAGGTAAAAATAAGATAGAATAAAGTATATGGACGGCAAACAAGTTTACGCCTCTTATTTAAGAAGTTTTACTTTCGGCGTTGAAGACAGCTTGGTTTCTACGGTCGGGTTTCTCTCGGGCATTGCGGCCGCCGGAATTAACAGCCAGATAATTATTCTGTCAGGTCTGGTGCTTATTTTCGTGGAGTCGTTCTCTATGGCGGTCGGGATTTTTCTTTCTGAATATTCAGCCGAAAATTATCTAAGCGTAAGCAAGAGTAACTTGCGCACTTCGTTCAATTCCGGAACGATAATGTTTTTCTCATATTTTATTTCCGGTTTTATCCCCCTGGCGCCCTATATTTTGTTTGCGGGGGACTCATCGCTTGCGTTCTCGCTGTTATTTTCCCTGATGGCTTTGTTCGCTTTGGGAGTTGTCGGAGCCAGAATATCCGGAGCGAGTGTTTGGAAAAATGGTTTCAGAACTCTGATTATTGGCGGTTTTGCTGTCGTTGTCGGCGTTGTTGTCGGTCGGTACGCCGCAAAATTTAATCTTTAACTTTATAATTCAATATGGCTAAATTTCAAAAAATATCATTGTTTTTGTTGCGGGTGTCTTTGGGGTGGATGTTTTTCTATGCCGGTATTACCAAGGTCATTAATCCGGCATGGTCGGCGGAGGGCTACTTAAATGGCGCTAAAACATTTGCCGGTTTTTATCATTGGCTGGCCAGTCCGGGCATACTGCCGGTGACGAATTTCGTCAACGAATGGGGCTTAACGCTTTTGGGTGTATCTTTGGTTCTTGGTATTTTCGTGCGGCTGAGCTCAACTCTTGGTGCGTTTTTGATGTTGCTTTTTTACTTGCCGATATTGCAGTTCCCGTATCCTAATGCGCACTCCTTTATCGTGGACGAGCATATAATCTACATCTTTGCGTTGCTGTCGCTGGGTTCCATCCGCGCCGGACGCGTTCTGGGACTGGAAAAATGGTGTTCCGATCTGCCGGTATGCTCCAAATTTCCCAAGTTGCGTGATTGGCTGGGATAAATACGTCTTGCTTTTATAAATACATTGAGCTTGTTCAATGCTCGGTTTTTTGATATTATTTTTTTCTTGTTCCTTATCAACTTTTGAGGTGGATTATGGGCAACATCGTAACTTTAACCGGGCCATCCGGAGCCGGCAAGACAACCCTCGCTGGCGCGCTTTTCAACTTTTATCTCTGTCTTTATCCCAACGCATTTAGACTCCTAATTAGCCAAACAACCCGTCCACCGCGGACGGAAGGTTCAAGAAAAGATTTGCCGGGGGAATATAACTGCATCAGTAAGGCCGAGTTTGAACGGATTTTGGCGGAGGATAAGTTTTTGTGGCATATATTCGTCCACGGCAATTGGTATGGAACCATGCGACAGTCGGTTGACGAAGCGATGCGAGCGGCTTATGTGTCGATAGCCGTGCTTACTATTGAGGCCGTTGAAACGCTATGGCAGTATACCGGCGGGAAAATAACCCCGATTTTTATCCAGCGGCCCGAACCGTTGATCGAGGAAAGTTTGCGCGGAAAAGAAAGCCCCGAATTTATAGCCAAAAGAATGGTTGAATGCCGCGGCTGGTTCCAAAGAGCCAAAAACTCTGTTGTCCCGTTCCGCTATATTCAAAACGACGGCACAGTTCCCGAACTGGTTCATAATTTTTTTGAGCAATACCAAAAATAGCCTCCCATGCGGGGCTTTTCTTTTTGCGGCGGGGCACGGTAGCCCGACTTTGCCAAAAGCGGGGCAAAGGAATAATATTATTTTAGCTCGTTGAGAGGCGATTATGGCGTCAAAATGGCAGAAGATGCTGGCGTGGTTGGATAAGTTTGTCAGCCGGTTACTTTATATTGATTATTGTTATATTGAACCCGGACGGAACGGGTCAGCCGTGGAATTGCGCTTCTATCATACTTTTGGGCCGCGGATGGCGATAATCCATCCGGACAGGATGGCGGAACTGGGAAGATATTTTGAGATTGTGCATCTTTACGACCGACATAACCGGCTGGTAACAAGGAAATTCCGCCGGGAAATACTGGAGGCGGGCGACAGTTTGGTTGTTGACCGTGTTTTCCGTAACCCTTTTAATGAAAGTCTGCCGCTGTTCATCTATAAAGATTATGCCAAAGGAGAATTGGTCATTATTGATAAGAATGAGAATAATCCGAGGCACTTATGATACTTGTCCGAAGGACTGTTTTTGCAACTCCCAAGCGGCCTTATGAAATGTATGAGTATCGAATCACTTACGAAGTTTACAAAGATCCGACCGGAGCTACATACATAAAAAGGCATCCGCGGAGCGAGAATATAAAAGTAATCAGGGGGGTCAGTTATAAGGAAATAGAAGATTGGGTAGAGCGGGGCATTAAGCCCAAAACTACGGCAACCGATAACGACTGAAAGGTTGCTTTTTTATGGTGATTTGTTATGATGTTTATTGTGGCGTCTTGCCGTATATTAAGGTAGGATGCTATTAATTATGGCGGATACGGCTCAGTCATCAACCAACGCAATCCCTTACGAAGATATGCTTAAGTCTGGCATGCATTTTGGGCGCAAAAAGACGGTGTTCAATCCCAAAATGAAGGACTATGTTTTTATCGTGCGGGACGGCATTTGCATTATTGACCTGCTGAAAACGCAAAGCCAGCTTGGCCAAGCGACCGAGTTTATGAAGGAGATAACGCAGAAAGGTGGCCTTATACTTTTCGTAGCGCTGACCAAGCAGTCAATAACCGCCACCAAAGAATTGGCTGAGGCATTGAATATGCCGTATGTCGTTGAAAGATGGCTGGGCGGCACATTGACCAATTTCAAAGTTATTTCCGGCAGGATCAAGCAATTTGAAGAACTGGAGAAATCGCAGAAAGAAGGCGCTCTTGAAAAATATACCAAAAAAGAAAAGCTGGTAATTGAGAACGAATTGAAGAAAATGAGGCAAAAATTCGAAGGGCTTAAGCGTCTTACCAGAATACCGGATGCGGTATTCGTTACTTCGCTTAAAGAAAGCGCCTTGCCTATCAGGGAAGCGCGGCTGATGAAGGTGAAGGTTGTCGGTATCGCCAATACCGACTCCGATCCGTCCGGTATTGATTACGCAATTCCCGCGAATGACCGTTCCAAGAAATCAGTTGACCTAATTATAAATGCGTTAAAAGACCACTTGAGCAATGTCTGATTTAGACAAGGTAAAAAAGTTGCGTGAATCAACAGGGCTTTCTTTCAATGAGATTAAAAAAGCTCTTGACGAAAGTGGCGAAGACGAGACCAAAGCGTTGGAAACGCTTCAGCGGTTGGGCGTCTTGATGGCAGCCAAAAAGGCCTCCCGCGAGGTCAAAGAGGGGGTTATTTCCACCTATATTCATTCAACCAAAAAACTCGGCGTGATGGTTGAGCTTTTGTGCGAAACCGACTTTGTCGCCAGAAACAGCGAGTTTCAGGCGTTGGCTTATGATCTGGCATTGCACATCGCCGCTCTTAAGCCGGCTGATTTGGAAGAACTGCTGGGCCAGGAATTTGTAAAAGACCCCAGTAAGACGATTCGCGACATAATCAACCAATCTGTGGCAAAACTTGGAGAAAACATCCAAGTGGGACATTTCACGATTTTTGAAATCTAGCCCGCCTCTTATTGGCCATTTGCCATGTTTTATCTGACCGTCCCTCTGGCAATTCTGCTGATCTCCTTTGCCGGAATTACTGCAATTATTTGGCGAAAGCTTCCGTATATGAAAAAACTGACTCTGGAATCTCATGACACCGGAGGTAATTTTATATTTGAATTGGCGCCGGAAGCCAGAGTTTTTTCGGAAAAAATCAAGTTGAAAGAGTATAAAGACCGATTTTTGGTTGAATTGGAAAAGTTTCTTCGGCGGATAAGACTTTTTTTTCTTAAATTTGACGCTTTGGCGGAGTCGCTGATAAAGAAAATAAGGCGAAGCCATCGGATTAACCGCATACCGGCAGAAAATCCAGCCGTCCCCGCTACGGATATGCCGTCATTTTTAAAGCCAACGGCTGAAGATTTAACCACTTCAGTTAAAGTGAAAAAAATCAGAAAAATGAGTCCGGAAGAAATAAAGCAGAAAGAGCAGGAACTAATTGTTGAAATCGCCAAGGATCCCAAAAATTCCGATTTTTATGTCCAGCTCGGGGAGTTGTATGTTAAGATGAATAGCTTGACCGACGCGAAAGAAGCTTTTGAAACGGTTCTCAAGCTTGATTCCGGCAACTCAACAGCCAAAGAAAACTTAAAGAAAGTATCGGCCAAATTGAAATCGCCGGAATCTTAGAAAGATTCTCCGGTTATGTGTTAATTGTGTATAAGCCACCTTAGCTCAGCGGAAGAGCAACTGTTTTGTAAACAGTAGGTCCACGGTTCGAATCCGTGAGGTGGCTCCGATAGGGCAAAATTTGTAAAAACAGGATAAATCGTCGACGGAGGTCCGATTCCTTCCACGGGTTCCAGGGGTTTTAAGAAGGGGGGTGTACTCAAGCAGTCAACGAGGGCAGACTGTAAATCTGCTGGCCGAACGGCCTACGTAGGTGCAAATCCTACCGCCCCCACAAATGCCAAAGTATATACCATTTGGTATATACTTTGGCATCAGTTAGTGACAGCGGTAGGATTTGCAAGGCGGAGCGATGTATCGCCAGCAGGCGATACCGCGAGGCGGGGTCTATTGTACAAAATAATAATTGCCGTTGTAGCTCAGTTGGTAGAGCAACTCCATGGTAAGGAGTAGGTCGTCGGTTCAATTCCGACCAACGGCTCCAAGATTGTACTTTCGTCTTTTTGACCGACGAATCGGTGGGCGGCACGCAGTGCCGCCCATTGGTTTTGTGGGGGGAAATCAAGGCCGCTCGGCGCGCGCAGGCGCGCCTCGCGGTTGGCCAAGACGAGGTTCGAGCCGAACACTTGTTCGGCAGCAACCTTTTTAGCAAAAAGGTTGCCATCCCTTGCGGTTTTCTCAAGAGTTGAAGCGACTTTTATCCATTCTCTCATCGGTTCGAGCCAACCATTCTGCTTTTGTTCAAGATTGGCCATTTGCTCCTCCAACGACTTCTTTTCGGAAATGAGTTTGGCTTTTTCGGTACGATAGATTTCTCGGTCTATATCTTGCTCCAAATAGCCGTCCAGAAGTCGCTGGAGCTTGGCAATGATGATTTTTATTCTCTCTTGGTTTTTTTGAACAAAAGCAGAAACGGATTGGGCGGACTTTGATTTATCTTTTTCCAATCTTGTATTAAGTTTTTCCGCCCAATCCGGTCGCAAAGAAACTTTTTGAAGCAGAGAGGAAATTTGCTCGTCCAGTTTTTCTTGGCGAATACAGGGTTCGGGACATTTGAAGTTTTTACGCTTCTTCGTGCAGTGGTAGTAAGTATAAAAATGTTGTGCGCCGTTTTTCTGCGTTTTCACCCTGTATTCGCCAGTTATCATCATGCCGCAAGTAGCACACCGGAGTAGTCCGCAAAATACTTGCGGCTCGATTTTAGATTTATGTCTCGGCCTTCCTCTCTGCTTCAAAACTTCTTGCACTCTGTCAAAAAGTTTCTTTGCAATGATTGGCTCGTGCTTGCCTTCGTAAATTTCGCCAGCATAGCGAAATAATCCGGTGTAAAATGGATTAGAGAGGATAAAGGTCGCTCTTGAGATGTGGATTCTCTTTCCGCTTCGGGAAACTAAGTGGTGTTGCGCCAAAAACTCACCGATATCTTCCAGCCGCTGATCACCTTGCGCGTAGAGTTCAAACGCTTTGCGAACAACCGGAGCTTGCTTTTTATCCACCACCACAGTTTTATTGCGAGAATCATTGAGATATCCCACTGGCGCAAGGCTTGGATATTCTCCGCGTTTAACTTTTTGGCGCAATCCTCGTTTTGTATTTTCGGAAAGAGAATCCACATAGTATTTGCTTTGCCCAAAGGCGATGTTGAGCATAAATTTCCCTTGAGATGTATTTTCCATCCAAAATGTGGGAAATTTCAACATCGCCAAATGCCCGCAATCCAAAAGATAAATTATTTTTCCGCCGTCAACAGAATTGCGCGCCAATCTGTCGGGGTGCCACGCCAAAATTCCGTTCGCTTCGCCACTCTCTATCCGATTGAGCATTTCGTTAAAAATGGGGCGGCCCGGAATTTTGGCCGATTGTTTTTCCACCAACTCATCAACAATGTTGAGATTTTCTTGTTTCGCAAAGGCGCGCAATTCTGTAATTTGGTCCTCGATGGAACGCACTTGCTTGTCCTCAACATCGGTGGATTTGCGGGCATACAAAAAGAATTTTTGCGAGATATTTTGTGTGTCGTTATTCATAAGATTAAAAACTTAAATGGCCGCCCCGGTTGTACTCAATCCAAGTTGCCCTGAACTGACCGAGACGGCCATTAAAAAAGACAACTTTGGCGATTGAGTACATACTCACTATAGCAAAAATTCTTTTGGGGGCAAAGTAAATACAAAACCGCAAAGGATTTCGAACCTCGTCTTGGCCAACCGCTCGGCGCGCCTCTGC
>MGKV01000018.1 GCA_001795795.1 Candidatus Yanofskybacteria bacterium RIFCSPLOWO2_02_FULL_45_18 | reverse complement strand
GATTTTTCAAGATTTTAAGTTATTGGCAACCAAAAATGCTTATGAAAATGTCGCTTTTGCTCTTGAGGTCTGCGGGGCCGACGATAAGGAAATAACGCATGATGTGCCCAAGGTTTTGGCCATTGTCGGTTTGGCTGACAAAGCCGAGCGATTTCCGAATCAACTCTCCGGCGGAGAAAAACAGAGATTGGCCACTGCGCGGGCGATGATCCATCGTCCACGGATAATTTTGGCCGACGAACCGACCGGCAATTTGGATTTGGTAAACAGCTATGATGTGTTAAAATTATTAATGAAGGTCAACGAACTGGGAACAACCGTGGTGCTGGTAACGCACAACAAAGACATCGTAAATTCAGTCGGACGCCGCGTCGTCAGCATGGAGAGCGGCAAAATCATGCGGGATCAGATAGAGAAAGGCAAATACATTATCTGAAATTCAAAATGCAAAAATTAAAATGCAAAATTAATGTAAGTGAAAATTCCATATACGGAATTTTCACTTTCCTGAATTTTTAATCCATTCGACTTTGCTCAGGATGGTGAGCCCGTCGAATCCATTTTTCATTTTAAATTTTACATTTAAGCGAAGCGATGAGGGAATCATTCAAAAGGGTTTTCAATTCGGGGTGGACTAACTTAAAACGGAACAGCTATTCAAGCGTCGGCACGGCTGGCGTTATGGGGCTGGTGCTTTTGATTTTTTCGGCTCTGATGCTTCTCAATTTCGTCTCGCAGTCGGTGATTAGTTCTTTGCGGGACAAGATAGATGTCAGCGTTTATCTTGAAACCAGCGCTCCGGAAGACCAAATCCTTAAAATTAAATCGGACATTGAGAAACTTTCGGATGTCAAAAGCGTAACTTACATCTCGCGCGACCAAGCTCTGGCGGATTTCAAGGCGCGCCATGCCGGCGACCCGCTGATACAAGAGTCATTGGCCGAATTGAACGAAAATCCTTTGCCGGCGGCGCTTAACATCAAAGCAGTCAGCTCTGAAGACTATCCGGCTATTGCCGCTTCGCTTGAAGCCAACAGATTCCGCGGCATAATCAATAAAATTGATTATTACGAAAACGAGGCGGTTATCAAAAAAGTTGAGGGGATTGCCGGCGCCGCTAAAACTTGGGGCTTGGTGGCCATATTTTTCCTAGCCGGCATAGCTGTTTTAGTTACTTTCAATACCATCCGCCTTACCATCTACAACCAAAAGCAGGAAATTGAAGTGATGCGTCTTGTCGGCGGTTCCAACTGGTTTATCCGCGCGCCGTATCTTATTGAAGGCGGGCTTTACGGAGCTTTTGCCGCAATAGTGACGACCGCTATTTTTTATCCGACTCTGTATTTTATCTCTCCCCGAATTTCGGCTCTCATTCCCAACCTGAACGTTTTTGGTTATTTTACGGCCAACGCCGTCCAATATGTAGTTGTTATTGCCGCTATCGGCATTTTTCTGGGCGTAGTATCAAGTTCGGTGGCTATAAGGAGATTTTTGAAAGTTTAATTTGTTTGATCTATTTCCGGCGCCATTCCGAAGAGATATAGGCGGCGACCTCGCTCATTTTAAGAGGGGTGGTAACATTGCCCGTGCGGATATAAAAATCTTCTCCGCCTCCTGTTTTTAAATACGCCGGCTTATTGCTTGACTCAACATTGGCCAAACAGACGGTTTTACCGCCGACATTATTAAAAGTCAGTTTGACCAGCCGCCTGAATTCGGGGCCGACCATGCTGTTAAAAAGATTGTTAAAATGATTTTCAAATCCGTCGGCGTCTTGTCTGACCAGGGACGCAAAATCCTTCTCCAGCCCCATGGGCTCACCCTTGTCGTTCACGCCGATTACAAGGTAGCCACCGTTTGAATTTAAAAATGCCGTTACGGTTTTCATAACCGTTTTTTCCAGTTCCTTATTTATTTGATTGCGCGCAACATCCCAGCGGAGGGATGTTTTAAATTCCAACTTTTCGTGTTCTCCGCCTTTGAGCATTTCGTTGACATCATTTTCTTCAGCCAGCGATTTGGCAAAGACCAAAATTATCAGTCCCAGCTGGAAGAACCCTAAAAGTGAAAATTCAATGATTTCAAAATGAACATAACGGGATAAAACAAAAGTTTCGTATATTTCTCCCCAGTCGGCCGATAAAGCCAAGGCCATGAAAATCAGATAAACAAGCGCTTCGGCGACAACAAGGTTCCTGAATATTCCGAATGATTTTTTGTTCCTCAATTTCCTCAATGCCGTTAACATTCCGTAATTGTAGATTTAATGCGCGTTTTTTTCAAGGCGCTCCGCGTTTGTCTTAAAGTGGGGTTTCTTGCCGTTTGGTTATGTGGTATATTAGTTGTAATATGATGAACTACGGCGGAAACTGGGGCATGATGAGCGGCATAGGGCCTGTCGGCGCGATCACATGGCTTGTGGTCGTCATCGATTTGGTTCTCGTCGGCATCTGGCTCTGGCAACAAATCTCAAAAAAGTAGCGTTGGAAAAACGCTTTCTCGCCTCGCTTTTGAACACAGCCGCGCTCTTAAAAAAATAAGGGCGGGGTTTTCAAGGGCGGGGTTTTGTCGTAGAATTATACAAAACTGCGAGATCGTCTAATGGTAGTAAAGTAATTAATTCCGTGGTACAATTATAATATGCCGAGCGTCTGGTCCAATGGTTTTACCAAAGATACACACCCCTCTGTCCGTAAGATGTCCGAAACGATGAGGCGTAAAAAGATAGATAATTTTTCGACTTGGCGGGAACGGGCAAAATCTCTAGGCATTACACCATCCAGTTACCCCAAATTTAAACGAGATGGTAACCTTGCCGAACTAATGGGAGTAGCGTACGGAGATGGAAACATAAGCGTGTTTCCAAGAACGGAAAGACTTATTATAGCGACTAATTCAAACAACAAAGGATTTATTAAACGTTACCGCGGTTTGGTTAAGAAGCTTTTTGATAAAGAACCCACGGCAATAAAAGTTTACAATTCTGACTGTGTAAGGATCAGTATTTATCAAAATAAAATTAGTAAAAGATTGGGTATTCCCAGCGGCAACCGGAGCGAAATAGAATTAATCTTACCTTTGTGGATAAAAAATAACCATGAAATTTTAAAAAGATTTTTGAAAGTCTAGCTACAACCTTATAGGAATAAGAAAAGATGTTGAAAAAACGTCTTTTTTGTTGTATTATAAGTCGAAATTACGTATTTGCCGGGTCATCTAATGGTAGGATACATGACTCTGAATCATGGAATCTAGGTTCGAGTCCTAGCCCGGCAGCAGTCCTGTGATAGGTTCTTGCGACCACGACGGGTTGGCGGATAAAAAATATGCTAACTTGAGATTTTTTAATCAAAACCAAAAATGGATTTCAGAGAACGACCACTTGCAATAGTAGATATTGAAACATCAGGAGATGACGAGTTGAAACATGAGATTTTGGAAATCGGATTTTTGATTGTTCGGCAGAAAAATTTTGAAGTGATTGATTCAGGAAACTGGCTCATAAAGCCACACCATATTGAAAACGCAATTCACGCCGCTCTTAGTAGAAATGGTTACAACGATTACGACTGGCGAGACGCAGAAGAGCTCTCTAAGGTTATGCCAATATTTTCAGAAAAAACCCAAAATGCGATTTTCACTGCTTTTAATGTTACTTTTGACTGGGCATTTATTAAAAATGCCTTTCGTGTAACGGGTGCTCCTAATTTAATGGACTACCATCGTTTAGATATTTTAACATTGGCGTGGACAATGGGCGGCGATAGTCTTGAGCATTTTAATCTAAAGGCAGTTTCTGAATTCTTCGGTACTCCGCCCGAACCCGATCCCCACAGAGCGATTAATGGGGCTGAAGCCGCATTGAATATATTGCGAAAGTTAAAAATGCCCGCTGGCTCTTTATTGCCACGAATGGCGAAATAATCACGACCAAGACGGGTCAAATGGCCACTGGAAAAGACCTCCAAATACCCTTACAATACTCGTATATCATCGGTTCCAGACCGAGGATGCCAGCTACGTTGAGATGGGCTCGGCTTCCAAGGAGTATGAAAAAAACTATGGATAATCTGCTTTCCAAAATCACCGAGAATCTTCTAAGACAGAAGTCTGTTGTACTTGTAGGATCTACTGATTCAGGGAAAACATATTGGATTCAGAATACACTTATTCCACATCTGGAATCCCTTAATAATAAAGTTGAATATTTGAAGGACGGGAGTGAATTATCGAAAGGTTCACCGGGTGTTGTTATCTGTGATGAGGTGGAAACACTATTTGATAAAGACTATTTGCAAGGCAGTAGTCCTGAGGATTACTATACACCAGAATATCTTGAAAAAGTCCGTCAATGGCATGAGAATTACGCCCGCTTACCGAAGAGCACCTTATTTGTAATCACCAGAAACAAACCTGATCAAATTAAAAACTTACTCGAGAATTTCCGTAAATCAGATTGGGATGATCGAGAAGTTGTGGTATTTAAATTCGAAAAATAAATCAGTCCGAGGAGGGTCAAAAACAAGATTAAAAATACACCTTGAAAACCCAAATGGGGCCTAGCGTTTCAAAAATTCTAGAACGAGGAGGCCAGCCAGTCAGAAAATTGCAAGTTTTTGGAAGTCGCCTCGCCTCACTCGGCGATTAAATCATAAGGTATCTTGGGCGAAAATTTGTCATCATTACTGAAATTTGTTATAATTTCAGTAAATCCGAATCCCGCCAAAGAAAAACTTGAAATTGTCTGATTCAGAATTGCGATTCACTTTTTCCAATCAATTTTTCAGAGTTTTGGCCACCGCCGCCGAAGGCGGCAAAATGTGTTCGGACTATCTTCAAGATACACAGCAGCCTTGTGAGAGTGACCGAGACCCTTAAAAAGCTCGGTATGTCACAAAGGTACTATTCCGTCTAGGTATACTCTCGCCAAATTGAGCTAGCCCTTAACCATGAAACCCATCATTGACCTGCATTTCCACTCAATCCATTCCGACGGCAAATTAAAAGTGCCGGAGGTGGTGCGTAATTTGAAAAAGTGCGGTATCAAAGTTGCCGCGCTTACCGACCACGACTCCACCGACGGCGTAAGAGAATTTCGTCTTTTAGCTTCCAAGTCGGGCATTGTGGCGATTAGTGGTGTTGAGATCAGCACTCTCTATGAAAATATCGGTTTGCATATTTTGGGTTACGGAATTGATATTAATCACCCGGGCTTGAAAGAGCTTTTTCGCCGCCAATCAGTTGAACGCCGCAGAAGTTTCATTGAAACGGTTAAGCATTTTCACCGCGCCGGTTTTTATGTTGACCAAAGAAAATTTCACTATTTACGTCAGCTGAAAACCGTTACCAAACCGCACATTGTCGCGCTTATCTGCGATGCGCAACAGAACCGGCATTTTCTGGCGCAAAAATTTAAGTTCAAGGTCGACCCCAACAGCATGGGCAGGTTTATTGACCGTTTTATGTCTGAACCGGGGCAAATCGGTTATTTCATGAAAAGCAAGGTTTACGGCCAGACCGCCATTTCTTTAATTCACCGTGCCGGCGGCATTGCCGTCTGGGCGCATCCCGGCGCGGAGAAAGAGATTGGCAGTCAACGAAATCTTTTGCGTGTTTTGGGCGGACTCAAACATGCCGGATTGGATGGTTTGGAGTGTTTCTCTAATGCCCACAGCCCGCAACAGCGGAAGCTTTTCTACAATCTCTCGCGACGCTACAAACTCATAGCGACCATCGGCTCCGATGACCACGACGGCAAACGCCGAGGTAAGTTGCATGTGGCCAAGCCTCTCCAAGGCGAACTCATCTATAATCTCGCCAAATTACTGAAGGCATAGAATATCCAATCTCTCACCTAGTACCTTTCGGCAACCGCTCACAAATCCTAGCGAGATTTGTTCGCTGCGTTCTCGTGCCAATTTTGTCAAGAGTTTCACTCTATGACAAACCATGCAATTGGCATGCGAAAGCTTGCCGAGAAGGTGCATAGGTTCGCTCTCTGATATCTCAAACCATGCCCGCTCGGGGCTCCGCAAGGTCTGCATAGTGGCTTAGCCTGTGCCTGGGTTATAGCAGTTACTTTCAGGGATAATGAGCTGCGCGACAATGGCTTTGGGCACAACGGCTTAAAAAAGATAGAACAGAACTTACTTGACTGGAGATTTTAATTGGCATATTATCTTGAAAGTTTTGTGTAGGAGGTAAAATGCGGAGGATATTTTGTCTATTCGTGTTTTTAGTTCTTTTTTCAACTGCATTAGAGTTTGTGTCCTGGAGCATCCGAGTTAATTTTGGAAGGCCGGCAGTGCTTACGACAAAGATTTATCGTGTCAATGGATCGAGCTGGTATCAGACGGAGTATCTTGCCGAGATAAGTAAAAAATCCTGGCCAAATCCATTTGGAGCAGAAAGACTCTGGTGGTTTACCCGCAATAACGATAACGATGGTAGCATGATTGGAGTCCGAGAAGATGTGCTTTACATTCCATACCATCCCAAGAAAATGACTGCGGGAGAATGGTGTAAACTTACGCACGCCGAGATTACCTGTATCATTAACCCGCCGGATTATAAAGATCTTTCGTGTACAACTGGAGATGGCCCGCCGTGGGATCGCATTCCGGGAAAAGCCTATTTGCGTGATAAAATGCGCAAAGAATTCGAAGTCAAAAAATTAATTCCTTCGTACTTCTTCAATTATTCAAATTAACCCCGCATCCTGCTCAGCGGGTTTTTATTTTATAAATTTAAGCGACCACCATCTTCATGGTGAACCATCGCGGCAGTAGGAGCAAATATCCACGAGGTCAGCGTTAAACGATTTCGGATGGGTGGTAAAAATGGGTCGGAATACCAATGACGGGGCACCTGCATTTTTACCCGAAATTGTAGCTGCCGAGGCAGATTTTGCCCTACTGTAATCCGCGCCGGTGAGACAGGGAGATGGTGGGAGCGACTGAAAACAAAAAAGCCGCATTGCCGATGTATTAGCCCGTAAACTATTGACTTTTTTCTCATATTGCGATATAATGTAAGATAGTTTAGGATTTACAAAAGGGCCAAAGGAGGGCCCAAAAATGAGAAAAAACTTGTTTTTTGTGTTCTTTTTTTTCACGCTGTGCGTGCTGGCGGCATTTGCCGCCGAAAAATCCGACAATGTTTCAAAAATTGTCGGACAACCCGTGGAAAAGGCGATTGCGGATAGAATCTCCGCAATCGTTTCTAAAGTCCAACCCGCTGGCAAGATTGAAGAATTCAATTTTGTTGACTCGTCCGCCAATGCATTTTTCAGCAAATGGATGGACGGGTGTGTTGTCAGGTCTATTTCCTTGGGGGTCTCGGATAATGAATATACCGATCCCGTTGGGACCAAAGTGTCCTCACCCGGCAACATCTACATCGGCGATTGGGATGCCTGTACCCAGATACAGGTCGGCTGGTCATCTGGATTCTTTGACCTGTATGACGCCGACTTCGTGGTGGAGGAGCTGGATTCGGCCCAGCTCAATATGAATGTCATGGCTACCATGATGGATCAGGACGGTAATCAGACCCTGATTACTGTCATTGGTAGTATGACCTTCACCGGCTCCGGACAAGCCGAGCGTTTTGCTGACTTCTACAGGTACTGGGGACAGTACTGCGATGTCTCCACCAGAAGCTCCGGCAAGTGGCGGCAGGCGGCTGTGTTCGGGTCGCTTTCGGTGGGAGGTGACAGTTATGTCACTCCGCCGGGAGGGAATCCCGGCAACCTGTCAGCCAGTCGCTGGCACAGTGTGGTCACCTACCACTAAGCCAGCAGTCCTCTGGGCGGCACCTTGTGCCGCCTTTTTGTTTAACCTGTGTTACAATGTAAGCGTGATTAGAAAACGAGGCAGTCAGTATGTAATATTGTCCGAATCTACGCATATAAAAAACGGGCGGAAGGTTCATAAAGTTTTAGGCCGCTATAAAACGCGGAAAGAAGCGCAAAACCATCTGCGTCAGATAGAGTATTTCAAGCATTTGAAAAGCGACGGATAATAATTTATAGTTGATTTCTATGGTAAAAATTGGCGAAAAAATCCCCAAGTTTGCGTTGGAAGCTTTTCAGAACGAGGCCGTCAAGAAAATAAAATCGGCTGACTTCAAGGGCAAGTGGCTTGTCTTGCTGTTCTATCCGGCTGATTTCACATTTATTTGCCCCACCGAACTTGAGGAAGCGGCGCGCCATTATCCCCAATTCAAAAAGCTGGGCGCGGAGATATTGAGCATCAGCACCGATACCGTCTTTACGCATAAAGCGTGGCATGATAACTCGCCGGCGATTAGAAAAATAAAATTTCCGATGATTGCCGACCCGGCCGGAAAACTCTGCCGCGACATGGGAACCTATGTTGAGAATGAAGGTTTGTCTTTACGCGCGACTTTTATCGCTGACCCTAAAGGCATTTTGAAAGCTTATGAGATGCATGACAACAGCATTGGCCGCAGTATAAAAGAAATCCTGCGCAAACTTCAGGCGGCCAAATTTACCAGCGAACATTCTGGCTTGGTTTGTCCGGCAAGCTGGGAGCCGGGTGATAAAACCCTAAAACCCGGCCTTAAATTAGTCGGTAAGATTTGAGTCAATGTTGAAATCAGAACTGCAAAAAGTTGTTAAAGGCGAGGTGCTGGACGACGAGGATGCGCTGACAAAATATAGCCGCGATGCCAGCCTTTTCAAGATAAAACCTCAAATAGCCGTCTGGCCCAAAGACAGCGAGGATATTCAAAGTTTAGTTAGGTTTGTTAATGATAATACGGAGAAAAACCTATCGCTGACGGCTCGTTCGGCGGGTACGGATATGACCGGCGGTCCCCTGAATGAATCAATAATTTTGGATTTTCTGCCTCATATTAGCCGGATAAAGGAAGTGGGGGACGGCTATGCCGTTACCCAGCCCGGAGTATTTTACCGCGATTTTGAGAAAGAAACCTTAAAACGCGGATTTTTGTTGCCGTCTTATCCCGCCTCGCGGGAGATTTGCAGTGTCGGCGGAATGGTCGCCAACAATTCCGGCGGCGAGAAAACTTTGACTTATGGCGACACGGGGGATTATGTTGAAGAACTCAAAGTAGTTTTGTCCGACGGCAATGAGTATTTATTTCAGGCGTTGAACCGCGCGGAATTGGAAGGAAAAATGAAACAGGAGAATTTTGAGGGCGAGATTTACCGCCGCGCGTATCGTCTTCTGGAGGAAAACTATGATTTGATTAAAAATGCCAAACCTAAGGTATCCAAAAATTCGGCTGGCTATCTCTTGTGGGACATCTGGGACCGAAACACTTTTGACCTCACCAAATTATTTGCCGGTTCGCAGGGGACTCTCGGCGTCATTACCGAAATAAAATTCCGTCTGATTAAACCCAAGCCGTATTCCAGAATGCTGGTTGTTTTTTTGAAGGACTTAAAACCACTAGCCGAGGTAGTTAACCGAGTATTAAAATACAAGCCGGAAAGTTTTGAGTCGTATGACGATAAGACGCTGAAACTTGTCTTCCGTTTCCTGCCCGACATGCTTAAGCTGATGGGGGCGAAAAATCTAATTTCGCTTGGCTGGAAGTTTCTGCCGGAGTTGAAGATGCTTTTAACGGGCGGATTGCCCAAACTGGTTTTGCTGGCTGAATTTACCGGCGACGATTCGGATGAGGTTGTGCGCCAAGTTGGCCAAGCCCGGAAAAATCTCGCGGATATGAGTCTAGCCAGCCGTATTACTAAAGATGCCGCCGAAGCCAATAAATATTGGATAATCCGGCGGGAAAGTTTTAACCTCTTGCGGAAAGTTAAAGGCAAACGCACAGCGCCCTTCATTGATGATGTAATTGTCCGGCCGGAGCGGTTGCCGGAGTTTTTACCCAAGCTTGAGGAAATACTGAACCGCTATAAACTTAATTATACTGTTGCCGGCCACATTGGCGACGGGAACTTCCATATCATACCTTTGGTGAAGCTTCATGACCCGAACTTGCGCCAAATTATTCCCGAACTTTCCAAAAAAGTTTATGAACTGGTTTTAGGTTTTGACGGCTCTATCACTGGCGAACATAACGACGGTCTTATCCGCGGGACATACCTTAAACAAATGTATGGCTCGGAAATTTACAGTCTTTTTGAGGAAGTAAAGAAAATTTTTGACCCAAACAATATTTTTAACCCCGGGAAGAAGGTTGGCGTAAATTTTGAGTATGCCTTGAATCATATTGAGGCATAGGTTATAATCAACTCCATGGAAAATGTTCACAAAACTTTGCCTCGGGATGTGTTTTTGTATCTCTTGTCCATTGTAACTTTGGCGGCCAGCGCCATCAGCGCGGGGGTTTTGCTTTTCCAGTATATTAATATCTACATTCCGGACATTCTTCAGAGCGAATACCAACCGCCGGCTTTTTACTACAAAGATATTGTCCGCAATACTCTGGCCGTGCTGATTGTTGTCTTTCCGGTTTATGCTTTGATTTTACGGTTTTTGTCTAAAGATATTGCCAAGAATCCGGAAAAACGGGAATTGCGGATACGCAAGTGGCTTTTGTATCTGACATTATTTGTGGCGGCGCTGGTTATAATCGGTGATATGGTTGCGGTGTTGCGCGGCTTTTTGCAGGGCGAGCTTACTTCAAGATTCATTTTAAAGTCCGGCTCAATACTGCTTATCGCCGCTTTTGTCTTCTTTTATTATTTCAAACAGCTTAAAGATACCGAGATTTCGCCGGCGCTGATGAAAATATTTTCACGGATGATGATTGCTGTCGTCGGAGCGATAGTTGTTTTCGGATTTTACACTGCCGGATTGCCTCAAAGTCAGCGCCTAGTCAGATTGGATGAACAGAAAATATCCGCGCTCCAGACGATTCAAAATCAAGTGATTGAATTCTGGCGCGCCAAAAACCGGCTACCGCTCAATTTGGAGGAGCTTAAAAGCGCCACTCTGGGCATTACCATACCGGTTGATACGCAGACCGACTTGCCGTATCAGTATCTAGTTCTGGGGAACTTGAAATTTAAACTTTGCGCTGATTTTGAGACTTCTTTTAATGTGGAAACCAAAGACCGGGCAATTTCCGTCAGCGCTTATCCCGACCCGTATTATTCCGGCTATCAATACTGGCAGCACGAAATTGGCGATACTTGTTTTGAAAGAACAATTGACTCCCAGCGCCTAAATCCTCCGGTTCCGAAAAGATAAATTAACCCGTGTCTTATGAACAAGGTTTCAAAATATCTTTTAATTGTCGGCATATTTTTTGTAGTAACAATCTTATTTTTGTTGCGGAATACTTTTAAAGGCAATGAGTTGCCGCCAACTCCTTCGGTCAGCGTTACGGCAACGCCCCAACCGTCCGAATCTGTGAAAAACAATAAAACAATCAAACTGGACAACGGACTGGATATTACCGACCTGACTGACGGTTACGGACAGGAAGCCAGAGCGGGCAATGTTGTTAAGGTAAATTATGCCGGCACGCTTACAGATGGAGCTAAATTTGACAGTTCTTATGATAGGGGAGAGCCACTTTCTTTTATTCTGGGCGCGGGGCAGGTAATACAAGGATGGGATATCGGTTTGCTTGGCATGAAAGTTGGCGGCAAAAGGCGATTGGTGATCCCGCCGGAACTGGGTTATGGAAGTCGGGACCACGGTCCCATACCGGCCAATGCGACTCTTATCTTTGAAGTTGAGCTTCTCGCGGTTCAGGAAGTTAAAAAATAGGGCATGTTCACAACCTGTGGATAACTTTTTGATTGTAATCTCTACGGTAAGATGCTAAATTGTGGGGCTATGAATCCCAGCTTCGCAACGCGAGAGGACGACATAAAAGTATTTTCTTATTCTATTATTTCACTGGCCAAGCTGTGCCTTAATCTTAAGGACCAGTTTTTTATTAAAAGAGCGTACTCCAAATTAGTTGACTTGATCTCGTGTTTTATTTCTTTTGCGACAGATGAACGGCCAAAACAAGAACTGGTCGCGGCCATTGACGGCGCGCTGGAGTTTTTGGATTATTTGGAATATCTGAAATTGGCGGATGACACTCCCCTCTTTGTTGCCAAAAAAAATCTGTTGAATCTCAAACTTTCTCTTGTGCCGGAACTCCATCCGGTTGAAACAAAAAACAAAACCGCGGTAATCCCCTCCCCACAGTCTCCCAAAGAGCTTGGCCAAGCAAAAGAAAAAATAATCAACCTGATAAGACAGAATCCCGAGATAAGGGTTAAGGAGATTATCTCACAATTAACCTTTGCTCCGCGCACCGTGAAACGCTATCTGGCGGAATTGGTTAAAGATGGGGTTCTTAAGAAATTATTAACAGACAGCGGAGTTCAATACACTCTTTAGCATTTGTATCCTGTCGTGATTTTGAAAACTATCGGACCATAGTCCCTCCTTTATCCGATAGTTTTCAAAATCACAGCAAGTTAAAAGCGCTATGGAGGAAAGTTATAAAAGGATATTGATTATTTTGGGTTTGGCCGTTGCTTTTTTAGGTTTCTTTAAACTTGGCAGTAAAATTATTCGTAGTTCGCCGGAGAGTAATTTAAAGGCCGGTATTACAGATATCCTTGCCACCAGCACTCCCTTTACCAAATTAACTAACTTGGTGACATCACCAATGACACCAGGTGACATCACCATGTCACCATCTTTGGCACCGAGTGCCAAGGTGACATCACCAATGACACCAGGTGACATCACCATGTCACCATCTTTGGCACCAAGTGCCACAAGTGTGCCCACTCCGTTGCCAACTGCTATAAATCCAAGCAAAACACCACTTTCAACCAAGGCACCAACACCAGCCCCCCCTAACACACCGCAAACATCAATGTCACCATCGGTGACACCTGCCACTACGCCGACACCAGGTGTTCCTACTGTTCCCCCTACTGTGACACCATCACCATCACCAACCGGTCTGGCGGTGGTGATTAACGAAATTGCTTGGATGGGCACATCAGCGTCAGCTAATGACGAATGGATTGAGTTGTACAATAATACTGCCAGCGCGGTGGATTTAAACGGTTGGAAACTTCAATCTACAACCGGTTCCAATCCTGACCCGGTTATTAACTTAGCGGGGCTTATTGAACCATTTGGATATTTTTTATTGGAAAGAACTGACGATACGACAATATCTGATATTGCGGCGAGCCAGCTTTATACCGGAGCATTGAATAACGCTTGTGAAAGTTTGGAGTTGCGGGATAATGGCGGAAATGTTAGAGATTTCGTAGATTGCGCCGGTTCTTGGTATGCCGGCGACAATACTGCCAAATCAACGATGGAGCGCGTTGATTTGGCACAACCGGGAGCCAGCCAGTCAAATTGGGCATCAAATAACGGTTTTGTTGTGAATGGCCATGACGGTTCCGGCAATGCCATTAGGGGCACCCCGAAGTCGCGGAACAGCGCAAATCAATAAAATGGCGGTGTTGGGTTATCCACAACTTTGCTATTGTTGTCGGCTAAATAGCAAGTTATAATGATATCAGCTTGATATGAGAACAGCCCCTTTCATTGACTTTATTAGTTGAATAATATAGCATGAACGGTGGGCAAAATTTAATAATATCAAGGCGAAAAAACTGTTTAAATTAACATGATTTTGAAGATATCACCGGAGTTTTAAAAAGAACCAATTTGGGTTCTTTTGAGCTGTTGCGGGAAGCTTGAACCGCCTACTGTTGCCAGCGTTGTCAGCTGTCAATTGTCAAAGGTCAGTTGTCAGTCCAGAGGTTAGTAACAGTAGGCAGTCCACGACAGGACATTAAAAATCAGGCAAGCGGAAACGAAAACAATGATGCACGGATAAATTAAATGCCTTATTAAATTGTTATAAGCGAATCTTGCGGTCAATATCCGAATCCGGTCTGCGCGGTTGCTTGGTCGAATCAAAGCATCCGGCGGGCCATGATTCAAAAACAAGATTCACAAAAGTATTATTTAGAAATTAAACCCTGACCTGCGCTAGTCGATTTTATCGCTATGAATTTAGCGGTGAACCAGCGGCAGTTCAGAGATAAGAAAATTATAATGAGTAATAAATTATTAAAAGCACTGGCGGTCTTTACGGCCGTAACGACTGTCATGTCGTTGTCCGGAGTTATGCTGGCTCCCCGAGCTTCAGCGGTAGCTCCCGGCGACTA
>MGKV01000017.1:80-48941 GCA_001795795.1 Candidatus Yanofskybacteria bacterium RIFCSPLOWO2_02_FULL_45_18 | reverse complement strand
ATATTTTAATCCCTGTAAAAGGGAGCCGGTGGTGGAGGCGGAAATGGAAGAAGAATCGTAGTCGGTGGCGGCGATGGAATTCCATATTTCGGCGAGAGTGTGGAAGGTGCCTGCGGGAGAGGCGGAAGGAGTGAGAGAACCTCCCGTCGCGGTAAGATAAAGCCCGCCGAGAACAAGAAGGGAAATAAGCAAAAACTTTAATCTTCCGATCGTTCGTTTTAATTTAACTTTTTTAACTTTCAGCAAAAACCAATGCGCCATATTGAGCATGAAAGTGTATCAGTTAGAATCCTTTAAATTATAACATGGCGGCAATAGAAAAAAAGCTTAATTTTGTTGATAAGTTTTGATGCCTTTGCAATCCTCCTTTTATCAAATTTTTAGGACAAAATAAGCCCCGAAAACGACAAATCCGCTGGTTAGCGGACATTTGGCGGATAAAAACAGCAGATTTAAAAACAGGGTATTTCATTATCCAACATTGATAAGTGAAATATATTAATAAAGATACATAATAGCCGTCTCAAAAGTTTATAAAACACTCCTAATCGTATATGAATACGGCGCGGTCAGTTTAGGATAGTTTTTATTCCATTGAGCCAGCCGGCAATCTGTCTGGCCAGCATTGAACTTGCTCTTACCCTAATCCGAAGCAATCCATGCCTAGCCGCCATTTTTTGAACATATATCCGTCCAATAGGCAAGCCGACAATGTCAGACCAGTATTTTTGGATATTAGAGCTTTTGCCGCGGGATAAAATATCGCATCTGATTTCGCTGTTTTCAATCTTTCCAACTTCGCGGAGCCACCTTAAAAATAACTTGATGAGGTCGGGATTGCCGCTGGTAAAATGAACTCCTTTTTGGGGATCAGCCGCGGATTTCCAATAAAGCGCCAGCCCCATAAGCCACAGTTCTCTCCTAGAAATCTGGCCTATATCTTTGGACAAATTTTTAATTTCTTCGGCCTTTTTGGCAATTTTTAAAATCCTTTTTTTAACATTCTTTCTGGCTATCCGAATCTGCCTTTCTCTCAATTTTTGGGACTGAAAATCAGTCAATTTTATTCCCTTCAGCCAGTAGGCGATGGTGGACTTGGGGACATTAATCGCGTTCTGGATATCGGCATAAGAAAGTCCCTTCTTTCGAAGCTCAATGGTAATGCCTTTTTTGTATCTGATAGGTTGCTGTACCACGGTAATATATCAATATTAATATACTTACGTCGTGCAAACAAGTGGATAAACCAACCGCGTTTTACGCGGTTATTTACAAGGCCGAGCGTTGTACAAACAAGAATAGGTCGTTAGCGTCCAAAAAGAGTTTTTGCGTTATGCGTTGTCTGCGCTAAAACTTTTTCAATATTAATTCCTTTCAAATCCCCTACCTTTCGGGCTACTTCCGACACAAATACCGGCTCGTTTCTCTCTCCTCTGTGCGATGCCGGAGCTAAAAACGGTGCATCCGTTTCCAAAAGAATTTTTTCAAGAGGAATTTTAATAACTGATTCGTTATGTTGGACGGTAAAAGTAATTATGCCGTTCAGGCCGATATAAAATCCAAGCTCTAAATATTTTTGCGCTTGAAGCCATGTGCCGGTGAAGGAGTGAATCACTCCACTCAACACTTGACCCTTGGAGTTTGCTCTTTGACTTAAGATCTCAACCATATCCTCATGGGTGCTTGTGGCGAGCCCGGCCGAACCATTACGACAATGAATAATCAGGGGCTTATTATGGTGACTTGCGATGTCACTAAACTGGCAAAGAACTTCGCGTTGTAGTTTTTGTTTCTCCGGTTCGGGAGTTCGATAATAATCCAGCCCCACCTCCCCCACCGCCACTACTTTTGGCGAAGCCAAAAGAACTTCAAACATTTGGCAATTGACATGCGGCATCTGCTCTATATCGTTAGGGTGCAAGCCGACCGAAGCCCAGATGTTATCATATCTTTCAGCCAATTCTACGGCTTTGCGCGATGTTTCATAGTCCGTGCCAACGCAAGTCATGCCCATATCGGCATCAAGAGCGCGCTTAATTACTTCCTCACGGTCGGAGTCGTATTGGGAGAATTGAAGGTGGCAGTGAGTGTCAAATATTTTCATAACTTACAACTTACGACTTACAACTAATTTTTTCTTAAAACCATAGAATGCCCCGTCCGCTCTAAAAATCTAAATTTACTCATCGTTGTTAGTTGTTAGTTGTCTGTAATGTACTTCTCTTTATAATCGGCCGGCAGGTTGAAGAAACTTTGCAGATTAAAATACTTCTCCAGCGCGCGATTGTCCAGCGTGTTGACTGTGCTGATATTGGCCTGAAGCACAGAAGAAATAAATTGTTTTTCCGCCGTTTCTGGCGAGCCGAAGTTGTAGTCCTCGTCGGAAGCGTAATAAGTGTAGTAAGCGTCTAGAACACGGATAGTTACGTGCTTAAAAACCGACTGCAGAGTGTTATACATGACCTTCTCAAATTCGGCGCTGCCATTGTGCGCCCAAACTGCCAATACTCCCCGCGAACCCAGCTTTTTCCGAAATATCTGAAAATACTCTTTGGTATAAAGCGGAGAAGAATATAAAACTGTCGGTTCTTCAATATCAATAACGACGGCGTCGTAACGCTTGCCGGTCTGCCGGATATATTCGGCGCCATCCCGAAGATAAAGGTTCGTCTTAGGAGAGCCGAGAACATCCTGATTCTCCGCCTTAAAATACCGCGCGGTCCCCTTGGCAACCACCGGATTTATCTCGGCAATATCCAATTCGGCGACATTGGGCTGGCGCAGAACTTCAGCAGCGGTAAATCCGCAGCCCAGACCGATATTCAATACCCGCGAGTTAACCGGCAACGGCGCGATGGCGATATTGGCCATCCGCGATTCCGAACCATGTTCAGCGCTCCAGCACATATCGCGATAATTAATAAACAAGACCTTATTGCCCGGCCTGCCGAAAGCATTGTTCCCTATCGTAATCTGGCCGAAAGGCGATGGTTCCCGAAAAAGCACGTCCCCGAATCTTTTGCTAAGATACGAAAATTCAGACAGCGTATTTTGCTGTTCCCCGTCCGCGGGCGAAGTAAGTGATTGGCTGTCAGTTTTTAAAATATGCTGAATTTTAACTAGAGAAAGAATTACTAAAAGCGCGAGGATAATTTGACGTTGTCTTACGCGAGGAGCAACAACGGCCGCGATGATTATATTCAAGAAAACCGCAACCAATATGGTCGCCTCAAACCCAACACGGGGCAGAAGCCAGAATCCGGCCATGAACGCGCCCAATATAGAACCGACGGTATCCCAGAAATAAACCAATCCTGTGTCGCGCACGCCCCGTTCTTTACTTTCCAGAAACAAACCATTAACCAACGGAAACGCTCCCCCGATAAAAAACGCCGGAACAAAAAGATAAATCCACATCAACGCATTCCTGGCGATGACAGCCAGCGAACCGCCGCCAACGGCAACTTGCAAATGGTCGATCAGGCGAGGTATCAGTTCATAATTCCGCAGAATAAAAAATCCGTAAACCGCCGCCGCCATTTGCATGGCCCAGATCAACAGAAAAATACGGCTTGGATTTTTATGCGCCAGAGAGGAGAAAAATAAACTGGAGAAAGCCAAACCGCCCAGAAACGCCGAGATAGCAATGGTAATCGCCCAGCTAGTTTCGGTAAAAAACAAAAAGAGCACGCGGGTGCTGTAGATTTCGTACATCAAAGATACGAATCCGATCCAGAAAATTAGGCCGAGATAGAAAAATCTGCTTTTTGGCATATGTATGTTGAGGCGTCTAGCGGCCTGCCTCTTAATATTGCATAAAACCGCGAATTTACTGGATTTATTCAATATTCAGACGGATCCGACTGTTAGGCATTGGGCATCTAACAGCCCAGTGGCCTAACACGCTAGAGTCTGGGAAATAGCGCTTCGCCTTTTTTAATCCGAATATTGCCATTCTTGTCCCTGGTGGAGGCCAGTATTTTCTCGGCGGTTTGAGACATGAAAGGCGCGAGAAGCCGCGCGATATTCTCTAACAGGACAACGAGATCAAAGATAACCTCCTTGTTGCGGGTTTTCCATGGCTGTTTGTCATTCACATAGCCATTGGCGAAGCCGATTAAGTCCCAAATTGCCGCCAAGGCCTCATGCAGTTTAAACTCCGCAATTTTTTCATCAACCGCCCTTTGCGCCGCCTCAATCTTGTGAGTAATTTCGTGGCTTGGCAATTGGCCGCCGGAAAGGTTCTCCCCTTCGGCCAAAGTTAAAATCCGCGCCGCCAAGTTTCCCAGACCGTTGGCAAGGTCGCTGTTATAGCGCGCCTCCAGATTTTTATACGAGAAATCACCGTCTTCGTTTGACGGAATCTCGCGCAATAGGAAGTAACGCACGGCATCGGTTCCGTATTTTTTTATTAAGTCAAAGGGGTCAATCACATTGCCTACCGTCTTTGACATTTTCTGGCCGTCAACGGTTATAAAGCCATGCGCGTAAATTGCTTTTGGCAATTCCAGCCCGGCGGATAAAAGTATCGCCGGCCAAATCAAAGCGTGAAAGCGTAGAATATCTTTGCCGATTAAGTGAATATCGGCAGGCCAGTATTTTTCAAACAACATTTGACCTTTGATATTTGACATTTGACCATATCCGAGAGCGGAGATATAGTTGGTTAAAGCGTCGGCCCAGACATAGATGGTTTGCGAGGAGTCATTTGGAACCGGTATCCCCCATTCCAGATTTTCCCGCGGACGGGAAAAACTGACATCTTCAGCGTCATCAATAAGATTCAAGATTTCTTGCTTGCGCAGTTCCGGCACTATTCGCAATTCGCCATCGGCTATCCGCTCCTTTACCTTATCCTTGTATTTGGAAATCTTGAAAAACCAATTTTCTTCTTCAATTTTTTCCGGTTCAATTTTATGAACCGAACATCGCCCGTCTTCCAAGTCGCTTTTCTTCTTAAATGATTCGCAGCCGGCGCAATATAGTCCCTCATACTTTTTCTTATACAAATCGCCGGATTCGGCGAGCCGCTCCCAAATCAACTTTACCGCCGGCCAGTGGCGTTCGCGGTCGGTAGTTCTGATAAAATCATCATTGGAGATATTCAAAATACCGCATAACTCTCTGAACTTGGTTGAAATTTCGTCCGTAAATTGCCGGGGCGCAACATCGGCATCTCTGGCGGCGCGCGCAATTTTTGTGCCGTGTTCATCGGTTCCGGTCAAAAAGAAGACCTCCTCGCCTTTTTGACGATGACATCTGGCAAAAGCATCCGCCTGAATCAACTCCAAAGCATGGCCGATATGAGGCGGGGCGTTGGTGTAGGCAATGGCGGTCGTGATATAAAACTTTGACATAAGTAAAAAGTTATAGAATTAAAGCTTTTTGATAAATCCTTCCGCAATATTATTTCCCATACTGATCGCCGCTCTTTGAATCTGATCTTTAAAACCAAAGTTTTTTGAGCCCCTAAACAAATTATACACGAATAAGACTAGTTCTCGGGATCGTTGCCACACTATTACATCTTCAAATATCTCAATTCCTTTATTCATCGGGCTTTTCACTTTTCACTTTATACTTTGGACTAACTACGACCACAAACTCCCCCAGCACATTCCCGCGGCCTAAATGCATTAATATCTCATCCGCAGTGCCGCGGTAAATCGTCTCAAATTGTTTGGTTAGTTCCCGAGCCACAATAAGCGGTCGCTCACCTATTTTGGCAATATCCTTCAATTCTTTGAGCGCCTTTAATATTCTATATTTTGATTCGTAAAATACAATGGTCTGTTTCGCTTGACTGATTTGTTCAAAAAATTTCTTCCGGCCTTTTTTGTGCGGCGGAAAACCAAGATACAAAAACTCATCGGCCGGAACACCGCTGATGCTCAAAGCGGCGATAGCCGCATTGGCTCCCGGAATGGGAATGATTTTCACATCCGGCAACGCTTCCAAGATTTTTCTGACCAGAAAACCGCCGGGATCGTTAATGCCCGGGGTTCCGGCATCGGAAACAAGGGCAATGTCTTTGCCCTTTCGCAACTCATCAATGACGCGTTCTATTTTATTAAGCGTGCTGTGCTGATGATAACTCACTAACCCCTTTTTAATATTGTATCGGTCAAGGAGAATTTTGGTAACCCGCGTATCTTCGGCTAATATCAAATCAACATTGCCAAGCACGGTAATAGCCCGAAGAGTAATGTCTTCTAAATTACCAATTGGGGTGGAGACGATGTAAAGCAAATTAAAAACTCAAAATGAAAAATGTAAAATTAATGCCAGCGCAAATTTCGTTTACGCAATTTACGCTTTCCTGAATTTTTAATTTTTCCCAGCCTTCGCAGCCGAAGCTGCTTCGGTGGAGTAGGCCATTTTTAATTTTGAATTGTCAAACACTGCCACGTTTAAGTTCTTTGCGCTTTGCCAGATCGTCAAGAATCTCCACAATAACCGTGGCAATCGGCACAGCCAAAAGCATGCCCGAGATGCCGGCCAGCTGGCCGCCAACCAAAAGAGCAATGATAACCGTAACCGGATTAAGGCCGGTGGTTTTGCCTAAAATAATCGGAGCAAGGATGTGATTTTCCAGCTGTTGAACGGCAAAATAGAAAAGCAATATCCAGAATCCCTGCACCGGAGAACCCAAAAAACCGAGAATCACTCCCGGAATTGCCGCCAGCACCGGTCCGGCTATCGGCACGATCTCCAATATCATGGCAAGCACGCCTAATATCAAGGCAAACTTAACATGCATTAAAGAAAGACCCACATAAACCGCCAGCCCGACTATCAGGGCCAACAGCATCTGCCCCTGCAGCCAACGCCCGACTTTGGCTTCGGAGCGTTTCCACAAACTGACGACATAGGCCTCGTATTTTTCCGGCATGACCGATTTCATAAAAGTATCTATGCCGCCTTTCATAACCGAGAGATAAAACGATATGATGACTATCGCGGCAAAAGAGAAAATGCCGCCAAAGATGCTGACAATGATGCCTATCGCTGACTGCGAGAATTGCTGAAGATAAGCGCTGAAATAATCAAGCATATTCTGGATTTCGCTGGCGAAATCAAAATATTTTGAGGATTGTTGTTGAACCGTGTCCAAAGAAGTCGTAACTTTGGTTAAAATTATGGGAAGATTCACCGTTAACTGCAGTAATTCCTGGGACACATAAGGAACAATCAGTGAAAGCAGTAACGCCGCCAAGCCGAAAACCACTAAATAGAGCAGTAAAACTCCGAGGACGCGGGGCAATCCTTTGGATTCCAGCCAGTCGGCAAAAGGCGCAATGGCGGAAGCGATTATCAGGGCAAAAAGGAAAATTCCTATTACTTCTTTAAGCAGATAGAGCGCCAGCAAAGCCACGATTACTAAAACAAACTTCAATACGCTGGCTAATGATATTTCTATGTGAGTGTGGGATTCGGCTGACATTTGATAATTGACATTTGACAATTGACATTTGAAAGTCAACGGTTAAATGTTTTAGGTTGCCCGTTAGATTCGGAGAATTTTCCTAAATTCTTCCAAATCTTTGAACGGGCCGATCAACGCTAAATTCAATTTCTCGTTTTTTAGAACCTCCCGCGCAACCGTATTTACATCCGCTACGCTTAACTTGTTTATTTTATCAAGTTTTTCTTCTGGTGTCAATACCCTATTTTCAAAAAGAACGGGGTCGGCGTAAGCTTCAGCCACATTATCCGAACTTTCAAGGCCCAGAACCATCTGGCCCCGAACCTGGTCTTTGACTCTTTTCAGCTCGTCCTCCGTCACTCCATTATCCCGCACCTTGCGCAATTCTTCCAATACAATTTTGAGCGCGTCCAAGGTCTTTTCTTTGTTGACTCCAGCGCGGACGAGAAAAAACCCCGTATCAGTATATTCGTTGCCGCTTGCTCCGATGTAATAGGCAAGTCCCCTCTTATCGCGCACTTCCTCAAACAGCCGCGAACTCATGCCGCCGCCCATAATCGCGGCCAGCATTCCAAGGGCATACTTACGCTCGTCAAACATATGATAGGAGCGAAATCCCAGATTGAAGTGGGTCTGGTCGGTTTCTTTCCAATGAACTAAAAGCGTGGGTTCGCTCTGTGATTCCCGTGTCGGTGCCTTGGCCGGAGCCCGCCCGTCTCTGATGTTGCGGAAATATTCAGGGATGCGCGTTTTAATATCCTCTGGATCAATGTCCCCGGCAACGGCGACAACGGTATTGCCAGCGATGTAGTGAGAGTTAAAATAGTCCGTAAAATTATCACGCTTCATTTTCAGAAGGGTCTCCTTGTCACCGCCGATGTCCCAGCCCGCCGGCTGATCGCCGTACAGCAGTTTCTCAAACAAATCCCCGACATAACGCTGGGGCGTATCCCGATACATGTTCAATTCTTCAATCACGACTCCTTTCTCAATCTCAATCTCGCCGGCATCAAGTTTTGAATTAAGAAAAATATCCGAGATCACGTCCATCACCACCGGCAGTTTGTCGGAGCTCGCTTTGGCGTAGTAGCCGGTATATTCTTTGGATGTGAAGGCATTGTAGTCGGCACCGATGGAGTCCAGCTCGCGGGATATGTCCATTTTGCCCGGCCGCTTGGCGGTGCCCTTGAACATCATATGCTCCAAAAAATGAGAAATGCCGTTGATTTCCTTAGTTTCATATTTTGAACCGGTGCCAGCCAAAACCAAAACGGTAACCGACTTGGTCGCCGGCATCGGCACGGCAATCAGACGCAGGCCGGAATCAAAATTATAGAGTTTGTGGTCAAATCCTTTCTGCATAAATCTATTCTATATTATTGGCGCATTCTATGCTAGGATGACGCAAATGAGTTTTCAATTAAAAATTCTCTACGAAGACAACCATTTAATCGCCGTTTTTAAGCCGGCAGGGGTTTTGGTGCAGGGAGACAAAAGCGGAGATATTAGTTTAATGGATGAAGTAAAAAAACACCTCAAAGAAAAATACAAAAAGCCGGGCAATGTTTTCCTGGGACTGTTACACCGTTTGGACCGGCCGGTTTCAGGAATCGTCCTTTTCGCTAAAACATCTAAAGGCGCGGCGCGACTGTCAGAGCAGATCCGCGAGCGAGAGATTACCAAAATTTACCACGCCGTCATTGCCGGTAAAATTATACCACCCAATGGAGTTCTTAGAAATTATATTTCAAAAGATACCAAGCGCCGGATTGCCAAAATTGTTGGATCTCCGGGTAACACCGATGAATCAACTGTCCCCTATTTTCAGCATATGCTGAAAATAGGGGACATGGCCGAACTGCATTATAAAACTATAAAATCTAACGGCCGCTATTCACTTTTACGGATTGAGCTTATTACCGGACGATTCCACCAAATCCGCGCCCAATTCGCCGCCGCCGGCCACCCAATCATGGGAGATGCGAAATATGGGGGTGCGGCCGCGGGTTCTAATGGGATGGCTCTTTGCGCCACCGAACTGACTTTTCAAACCGCCACCACCGGCGAAACCAAAACCCTCAAAATCCACCACCCTGACAGCTGGAATACCTTTTTCAAGTAGCATCGCCCCACCTCGCTCTCGCCCCCCACACTTATGCATGAGTGTGGGGGAGGCAAGGTGACCTATTCACTGAGGAATCATAGCTGGCGGAGAAGAATTTCTTCGAGACATCGCGCAGTTGAGAGAAGGAGGTGGGTGAAGCAAGGATTATATTAATCCCGCTTTCTTGGCTTTTTCGCGAGACATGGAGGTGAGATACTTTTTCCTCAAGCGGATGTTTTTGGGCGTAACTTCCAAATACTCGTCATGGTTCATTATTTCCAGACCCCGTTCTAAGCTGACTTCAAACGGCGGGGCGAGGACAATATTTTCATCCGAACCAGCCGCGCGCATATTGGTCAGTTTCTTGCCCTTGATGGGGTTCACCGCCATATCATGGCCCTTGGAAGCGTCTCCGATAACCATGCCCTCATAGACCTCGGTGTTGGGGGCAATGTAAAGCTTGCCGCGGTCTTGCAGGTTGTAAAGCGAAAAGCCCAGCGCCTTGCCCGTTTCCATTGAAACCATTGAACCGACGTCTTTGCGCTTGATATCCCCAGCCCAAGGACGAAAGCCGATGAAATGGTTGGCTAAAATGCCCTCGCCGCGGGTATCAATCGTAAATTCATTGCGAAAACCCAACAGCCCCCGCGTCGGTATTTCAAAAGTCAGCCGCATCTCGCCATGGTGCTGTTCCATCTTCATCATCTTGCCGGCGCGTTTTGATAATTTTTGAATGACAACTCCCGATAGATTCTCCGGCAAGTCAACGATCGCCTCTTCAAACGGTTCCATTTTTACGCCATCAATTTCTTTGGTAATCACCTGCGGTTGGGAGACCTGAAGTTCATAGCCCTCGCGGCGCATGTTCTCAAGCAAAATGGCGATGTGAAGTTCGCCGCGCCCGCAGACCTTATAAAATTCGTTGGATGAAAAATCTACTTTAAGCCCGACATTGACTTCCAACTCACGCTCCAGTCGTTCTTTTAACTGGCGGGTGGTGACGAATTTTCCGTCACGGCCGGCAAAGGGCGAATCGTTGACAAGAAAATTAAGCGATATGGTCGGTTCGTCAATTTTAATCGCCGCCAGAAGTTCGGCATCGGCCGAAGTGCAAACCGTATCGCCGATATAAATATCCGGCAAACCGGCGATCATCACAATATCTCCCGCGAAGGCCTCCGGTATCTCACGGCGCTCGGTGCCGTGAAAAGTAAAAATTTTGGCCACTTTGCCGCTATGGGTTTCGCCATCCGCTTTTTTCACAAAAACATTATCGCCCTCCCTGACCGAACCAAAATATATCCGTCCGATACCCAGCCGTCCCAAAAAATTGTCATAGCCAAGATTAAAGGGCTGGAATCTGAAAGAAGCCAAAGTGTCGGCGGCGGCCGGACGGACTTCCTCTAAAATCGTATCCAGCAACGGCGCAAGGTCGCGGGAGTCGTCGCCAAGATTAATCTTGGCGATACCCTGCTTTCCGATAGTGTAAACTACTTTGAAATCAAGCTGTTCGTCATTGGCGCCCAAATCCATAAAAAGTTCCAACACTTTCTCATGCGTTTCTTCGGGTTTTGCCGCCGGCTTATCAATCTTATTAATGATAACAATCGGCTTGAGTCCCAGTTCCAGCGATTTCTTAAGGACAAACTTGGTCTGCGGCATTGGGCCTTCCTGCGCATCAACGACTAGAAGCACCGAATCAATTGAACGCAATACCCGTTCCACCTCCGAACCAAAGTCGGCATGGCCGGGAGTGTCCACGATGTTTATTTTGGTGTCTTTATACATCAAAGACGCATTCTTGGCATAAATAGTGATGCCGCGCTCTTTCTCAAGAGCATTCGTGTCCATGCTAAAATCCTCGCCGACAGTGCCGGTTTGTTTCATGAGCGCGTCGGTGAGCGTGGTCTTGCCATGGTCAACGTGCGCGATAATTGCGATATTTCGTATCTGCATCTCGTAGGGACATTAAATTAAACAGAGCAATATATTTTAGCGCAAAAACGGACAAATGTCAAAAAAGAGCTCTGTTTCTATCAAAAGCGTAGGGAATTGCCTACAAGTCGAATTGTTTTCCGACAATTCGCTCGCAGACCCCCCTCGCGGCACGATTCGCCAATTGCTCATCGCGCATCGCTGCGGTCTTCAATTCCCACCGCAAGCAAAACATTTTGCTTGCTCGCTCCCACAATTTTAAATAGGCCCGACGGGCCTATTTAAAATTGTGGAAGCGTGGGGAATTGAACCCCAGTCCGCAGTTCGCGCCAATAGATGTGTACCGGGATATCTGATTTGATTATTTCGCCCAGAGATGTGAAATCAACAAAATTACTTTGAGCTAGTCTCCTCTAATTTCTCGGCAGCGTCGCGAGAAAACAAAACGGGCTGCCCAGCTCGCTAATGACGTCCTGATTCTGCTAGCGAGCATCGCAGACAGAACGGCTTCGCAAAATTACTTAAGCGAAAGCGTAATTAGGTGAATAATTTGCACCTATTTTGATTGGCCGGTGTTTTATAGTGGTTAAACAAGCCGTCCACTCCCAGCATCTAATTAGCTAAGAACAACGTCGAAGCCGATCGCTCCCGTATCTGTAATTATAGCATAATAGCGCCAATTTGACAACAATCTGTACCGGATGGGTACATAGGTAACACTGTCACCGAACGGGTATCACCAACAGGGACATCTCCGTAATTGGCATGTGCCAATCGTGGGGACGCCCTGTTGGTTTAAAACAAGCGCCCGCAAAGATTGCGTTATTATAAAAGCCCGGCTAATTTAGCTGGGCATTTTTAATAAGTCACGCCAATCTTTTGGCAACAGTTCTTTCGTATCTTTATCAAACAAAGCGTAGATTTTGTGGCCGTACCATTGGGTTACGAACTCTTCCGTATAACCTCGGGCTAACTGCCATTTCAATGTGGCAATCAGTTCGGGGATGATCAGTTCGGCTGCCATAAGACACATCGCCAAGTATAATCTCATCGGGGACTTGTCTTTGCAAAACTTGTGATCTTTCAAAAGGTCGTTATAGAATTCCAGCTGTCGGGATATTTTTGGGCAAATAACCCTTTCTTCGCTAAAAGCAAACAGGAAGTCGTTCCAATAGTCAAAGCCGGCCAATCCGGCAGTTGTCTCGGCATTATGCCGCTGATAGAGAAAATCCTTTCCCACTTGCCTGATAACCGGAACACCGCCCTCTTTTCTCGCTATCATTACGGACACCAGAGCAACCCCGCCAAGAATACCAATCGCGTCAACCGGCGCGGGATACTCGTTGTGAAAAGGATTGAAGTGACCCAGCAGAACGAACTCTTCCGCTTTGCTGTCGGCTGTCTGGCTGAATTTCTTTTTTTCTTCTTCGCGCTTAATCCTGTTTCTGCGGTTACGGTAGCGGGCAAATAAAATTAAGGATAAACCCATCAAAATAAAAATAACAACAACCGCCATAAAATCCATACATGCTCCTTGTTAAACAACTTGGTTTTTGTGTCGGTGGGAGGGATCGAACCTCCGACAACTGCTTTATGAGGGCAGTGCTCTACCACTGAGCTACACCGACCGACACTAAACCAGCCCAAATATAACTCACAATCAGTCATTTGGCAACGATAATTCAGAGCTTAACAATTTTCTCCCATGGCAGGTCAGGCTTGCCGAAATGCCCGTAAGCAGCCGTCTGAAGATAGATGGGCCGGCGTAAATCCAATGCCTTGATGATTCTTAGCGGAGCAAAATTAAAATAAGTTCCCAGTATTTCCCGCGCCATATCCGTATTACCCGTGCCGAAAGTTTCGGCCTCCAGCATCAATGGTTCCTTCTTGCCGATAGCGTAAGCCACACTGACCAGGCATTTTTTAGCGTAGCCGTTTGCGACAATGTTTTTGGCGGCAAAGCGCGCCATATATGCCGCCGAGCGGTCAACCTTAGTCGGGTCCTTGCCCGAAAAGCATCCCCCGCCATGCGGAATTATTCCACCGTAAGTATCCACCATTATCTTGCGGCCGGTCAGCCCAGTATCGGCATCAAAGCCGCCTTGCACAAACTTGCCGGTCAGGTTTATTAAAACATCGTAGTCGCCCTCTCCGACAATCGGCAAAATTAATTTTTCACGGATAGCTTCCCGCAGTTCTTTAATATCAATCTCTTCCTTGTGCTGACAGGAAACTAAAACTGATTTCGCTACCGGACCATCCATAGTAATCTGCGCCTTGCCGTCCGGTTCAAGCCATTCAAAGTCAGGGTTATTCCTCCGCAAATCTTCCAAACCACGGGTCAGCTTGTGCGCCAGAACTACCACCGGCGGCAAAAATTCGGGAGTTTCGTCGGTGGCATAACCATACATGATGCCTTGATCCCCAGCTCCACCCGTATCCACGCCCACAGCAATATCGGGCGACTGCGCGCGGACATTTACTACCATCTTCGGTTTGTCGCAATAACCAATATCGCGATAAGTCCTCCGCGCAATATCGGCGAAATCAACTTTGGCGGAACTGGTTACCTCGCCCCCAATCACGACCAAACCGTGCGAACCAAAAGATTCAACCGCTACGCGGCTTTGCGGATCTTTTTCCAAAAGAGCGTCCAAGACCGCGTCCGATATCTGGTCGCAAACTTTGTCCGGATGCCCCGCCGTTACGCTTTCAGCGGTAGTAATCTTCGATATAGTATTCATAGAAATAACTACTAAATTACATTTTATCGGGTACTTTAATATCAAGCAAACCCAAGCCCTTTTTAACTATAGCGGCAACTGCCGAGATAAGATTCAGTCGTGACTCCCTAAGCAAGATGTCCGAAGTGTTAATTATTGATGCTTCATTGTAAAAAGTATTGAACAGTTGCGCCAGCTCTTCAAGATAAGTGGCAACAAGGTGCGGCCAGTTGTTTTCCTGCGCCTTCAACACAACCTGCGGAAAGAATACCATTTTTCTAGTCAGATTAAATTCGCTCTCTTTTTCAAAAATATAACTAAAACCTGTCGCTTGGCCGCTTGGTCGACTGGTCGCTCTTTTCAGTATTGACCGTATCCTCACATAAGTATACTGCAAATACGCCGCGCTACCCGACTCAAAATCCAACATCCGCTTCCAGTTAAAAGAAATATTTTTTGTCCGCGACTGACGAAGGTCATTATAAATTATCGCGCCAACACCGACGATTCGTGAAATCTCATCCGCTTGGGCGCTGTTCAAATCCGGATTTTTTTCTTTAATTATTTCCTTTGATTTGGCAATAGATTGAGCGATAAGCTCTTCCAACTCGATTAGTGTGCCTCCGCGAGTGGACATTTTCTTACCCTCGCTCAAGATTGTGCCAAAGCCGATATGTTTTGCGCGGCCGAGCTGAACATAACCAAGCTTTTCGGCCAGCCCCAAAAACTGGCGGAAGTTCAGCTCCTGCTCACTGCCGACAATATAAAGCAGAACATCGGGACGCGCCGCCTCAACTCTGAATTTAATGGAGGCGAGATCGCGGGTTATATATAAGGTAGAGCCGTCCTGCTTTTGAATCAGGAATGTCGGAATGCCGCCGCCCAAATCGCAAACAACCGCGCCGGAATCAGGATCTTTCTGGCATATTTTTTTATCCAAACACTCTTTGGCAATGTCCTGCCCCTGACCCGCAAATTCGCTTTCTCCAAGCCATAAATCAAACTCCACTCCCAATTTTTGGTAGGTTTTTTTGAAATTAGCAACACTCAAGTCTTTGAAGCGTTGCCACAAAGACAACAGTTCCGGAGCACCCTCCTCAAGGCGAAGTGAAAGAGCGCACGCTTTGTCCTCCATGTCCGGATTTGTTTCCGCTTCTTTATGGAAACGGACGTATAATTCTTTAAGCTCGGCAATCGGATTTTGGTTTATTTTGTTTTCATCGCCCCATTGCTGGTAAGCGTAAATGAGCTTGCCAAATTGCGTTCCCCAGTCGCCAAGATAATTATGGCGGAGAACTCCGTAGCCGGTAGCATGGTAAATGTTAACCAGCGCTTGACCTATGATGGTTGACCTCAAGTGGCCGACGCCGATGGGTTTGGCGATATTGGGCGCCGAATACTCAACCCAAGCCAGTTTGCCGGCATTAACATTACTTTCGCCGAACTTTTCGCCCAACCGGACTGCTTCGGTTAACGATTCGCGATAAAACAGCTTCCGTTTCAAAAAAAGATTGACAAACGGCCCTGCCAACTCAATCTTTTCCAGATGCTCCGGTAACTTCAGCTCCAGCGCTTTGGAAATCGCGGCGGCAAGATTAACTGCGGACTGGCCGGATATTTTTGCCGCATCAAAAATATTGAGCGCCAAGTCGCCGTGGACATGCGGCGGCGCTATTTCAATCACCATATGGTCGGCTGCCTCCCGTGAAATTCCCAAGGATTCCCGAACGATATCGCGGACTTCTGAAGAAACTTTTTCTAGAAGATAATCGTGGAGATGAACATAATCGCGCTTTTCCGCGTCTGTCTGAATTTTGGCGGCGATATTTTTAACTTGTTCCCGAGCTTCGGCTTGTTTATGCATACCTTATAATCTAATATAATAGAGGATTATGGACAATACGCCCAATATCTTAAAAAACAAAAAAAAAGTGCTGGTGGACGGATTTTTGATCCGCAACACCCTGGATACCGACTTTACTTCACCGCATTGGAATCCGCACCGTCTCGCTTGGTATTCAAACAAATACTATATACCCGACGACGAAATATGGATTGACCGGATTTTTAAAGACGAGATCGGATTGATGCTGAAGGTTTTCGAAATGGAGGTCCAAGCAACCGATTTTGAAAGCTACAGCGAGGAGCGCGAAATGATGAAAAAGAAACTGACTCTGCCTCCGCCCGCGCCCAGCTTTATAGTTAGAGAGGAAGAGACCGATACCGCCGCGATAAAATTCGTAGACGGAACCGTGGTCAGAAAATACATTGACCCGGGTTTTGTTTTCGGCGGCCATTCTTTCGTATACGATTATGTGCCCGCGCGGGAGATCTGGATAGACGGCAAAATTGATTCGAAGGAAATAAAATATATTCTCACACACGAAACCGTTGAGAGAAATCTGATGGCGCAAGGCAGAACTTACGACATTGCCCACGACCATGCCACAGCCGAAGAAAAGGAAGCGCGGAGAAACGACGGCATCGGTTTTTATCCCGGCGATTCAAATTATCCCTGGTATAATCTCTCCAACGAAGAAATCATAAAAAAATATGCGGTTGAGGTACTGAAGTAGCTTACTTTTTAAGCAACTATTAAGAGAAATCGTCAAGTTTTTGAAGGTTTGCCTCCCTCTTGGCCAAATGCTATACTGACAATAGATTTACTAGGAGTCAGTGTTTTTTAATGCCTGTCAAGATTTGCTGACAGTAACCCTATTGGCCGTCTGCGCCACTTTATGATTAAGCCGCCCAAACTAAAACCCGGCGATGTAGTAGGGGTCGTCTCTCCCTCCATGCCAGTTTTCTCAAAAAAGGCTCTTTCCAACGGAATGGCTATTTTAGAATCCATGGGCTTTAAGCCAAAACTTGGGCCCAAAGCGCTGGAGGTCCACGCCAACTACCAAGCCGGCCCAATCAAAGACCGCCTAACGGATCTCCTCGCAATGTTTTTGGATGACGAAGTTAAGGCAATTTTTTGCACCGGCGGCGGCTATGCCGCGATTCAGCTCCTGCCCGAGATAGATTGGAGTATTATTGAGAAGAATCCCAAAATATTCGTCGGCTACTCCGACATCACTACCCTACTCACCGCCATTACTGAAAAGACGGGACTGATAACTTTCCACGGCCCGCTTATCCAAGGGCTTAACTCCGAAACCAAAGGAGGCAAATTCACGCTTAAGAATTTTAAAAATGCCATAACCAAAGGCGAGCCGGGCAGCTTGTCCAGTTTCACCGAATGGAAAGTTCTACGCCCCGGTCGGGCTGAAGGCACACTCATTGGAGGAAACTTTGACACTCTTTTGGGATTGATGGGCACCCCCTTTGAACCCAAGTGGGACGGCAAGATATTATTCCTTGAAGAAACCGCCGAAAACATTGAAAGTCTGGATAACTTCCTTTGGCGCTTGCGCGTAGCCAAAGTTTTCAAGAAAATAGAGGGGCTGATAATCGGCAAAATCACCGACCTTGTCTCAATTGAAGATGAGACCGAGGGCTGGGCAAATATGGACAAGCCGCCGGTTCTTGAAGACATTATTTTGGAAGCAACCGAGGGTTATAACTTTCCTGTTATTTACGGGGTTGATTTCGGCCATGATGTCCCCAGTTTAACTCTTCCCGTTGGAGCCAAAGCGCTGTTAGATTGTTCCGCCAAGGGACGCGTCGGCAAAATTCAGATAACCGAAAAATATTTGGCTGATTAACCCTGCTCTTGAAGTTTTATACAAACTGTGATTAAATATCTGAGCATCAAACGATAACTTGCTAAAAGAATTAAGAATCAACAACCAAATCAGATCCCGCGAAGTCAAACTAATCGGCGAAACGGGAGAACAGCTTGGGATAGTCCCCGTAGTTGAGGCGCTTAAACTGGCTCGCGAAAAAGACCTTGATCTGGTAGAAGTCGGGCCCAATGTTCAGCCGCCCATAGCCAAACTGATGGACTACGGCAAATACAAGTACCAGAAAGCGCGGCAGGAACGAAAGAGCTCCGGAAAACCCAAGGAGCAAGAAATGAAAACGGTTCGCATCGGATTCAAGACCGGAGTCCACGATTTGGACTTCAAAGCCAAACAAATAGACGAGTTTTTAAAAGAAGGGTACTTGGTCAAAATTGAGCTAACCCTGCGGGGACGCGAAAAAGCTCTCGCGCCGATGGGAAGAGATAAGCTAATAAATTTCCTTAAAACCCTGACCGAACCGAATGCCCATGATTTATTGAGACGCTCCCCCTTTGGCTGGATAACGGTGGCGCAAAAAGTCAAAAAACAAAATCATGAAAACAAACAAGTCATTGCAAAAAAGAGTTAAGATAACCGGCAGAGGCAAAATGACCAAGCGGCCTCCGCACCAGAATCATTTTAATGCCAAACTTTCGGGCAATCAAAAACGTAATCGGCGCGGTTCTTTAACTGTGCCGAGAGGACTGTTAAGGTCAGCCAAGCTTTTACTGCCCAGTTTTTAATATGGAAATTAGAAAATGATAAACGATAAATAGCAAAATGGCCGAGCGGCCATCAAGTTATATAATATGACACGAGTTAAAAGAGGCATAATAGCAAACAGAAAGAGAAAAGCACTCTTGAAACACACCAAGGGGTTTTTGTGGGGCCGCAAATCCAAAGAGCGCGCCGCCAAAGAGGCCCTGCTCCATGCATGGTCATTCCAGTTCGCTGACCGTAAAAAGAAAAAAGGTAACTTTCGCCGCTTGTGGCAGATAAAAATTAACGCCGCCGCACGGGAAAATGGTATTTCTTATTCCAAACTTATCCCGCTTCTCAAAAAAGCGGACATTCAATTAGACCGCAAAATCCTCGCCGACTTTGCTGAACACAATCCCGAAGTATTCAAGCAAATCCTCAACTCCGCAAAATAAGATAAACGGCTCACTGGTTGAGCCGTTTATCTTATGCAACCTACAAGTTTCCAGAATGCCTGCCCGCCCCCAAAGTCGGACCTTGAAGCTTTTTATATTTTTTGACGCACATTCGGCCTACTGACCTCAGTACTCGCTCACCTTCGTTCGCTCGCAGCGCCACGGAGAGTCGAACTCCGGTTCTTTGCTTGAAAAGCAAATGTCCTAACCGCTAGACGATGGCGCCCTAAATACCCCGAAATCATACCCTTTTTAGTGTGTTTTGTGAAGCACGGATTACAAATTCTTCTTTGCCCAATTATCAATACTGCCCGCTCCCATAAATACTAGGAGCGTCCCCTTTTTATATTTCCGGCTACTTAAAACTTGCTCCAGCCCGTCAAAATCTTTTTGGTAGGTAACTTTGTTCAAACGACTTTGCGGCAACGATTTGCTTAAATCTACAGCCAGTTCATAACTGGTTTTAACTTTTTTTAGATAACCCTCTCTCCCCTTCACAACATATTCCGGCATCAAAATCAACTCATCGGCGTCAGGGAAACATTTTTTAAATTCAGCGTAGAGCCGCGTCAGGCGGTCTTGCTGATGCGGTTGGAAAATACACACAATTTTTCTCGTGGGATATTTCTGGCGAATACCGCCCAATGTCGCCTGAATTTCTGTGGGATGATGGGCATAATCACTATATATCTCAAAACCCTGAAATGTTTTTTTGCCGGGCCTTATTTTTTCCATTCGCCGCCAAGCACCCCGATATTTTGACAAAACCTTTTCAACAAGACTTCTCTTTATGCCAAGGTGCCTAGCCGTCTGCCAAACCGCTTCGGCGTTAAGCTGATTGTGAAAACCTAAAATTTTCAAATTGTGCTTCTGAAACGGCCCGCGATTATAAAACACTGTCTTGCGGCCGGATTTATTTACAACCTCACGGGAGTTGCGGTCAGCCCAGTTGGCAAAAACAATTCCGTCTTCCGAAAGATTTTTAAGATATTTTAAAAATCCAATTTTTACACCGGCAATACCACCGTAGGTGTCCAAATGTTCTTTACCCACATTGGTCAGCACGACTATCTTGGGGTAGTAGCTGTGAAAAGAGCGATTATATTCATCAGACTCAATAACTAAGTACTCACTTTTACCGGCTCTAAAATTACTGTCGCCAAACTCCCTTAACTTCGTGCCCACAATAACCGTCGGGGCAAAACCGGCCTCAACCAAGACTAGCGACAAAAGAGCCGTAGTCGTACTCTTGCCATGCGAACCCGAAACGGCAATGGTAAAATATTTTTTAGTCAGTTCCCCCAGCGCCTCGGCATAGCTTTGCACTTTTAACCCAAGCTTTTTTGCCTTAACCAGTTCGAGATTGTCGGCCGCTACGGCGGCAGAATAAATGACAAGGTCAGATGTTTTTATATTGCTTTCTTTGTGCCCCACAAATATCCTTACCCCTTCTTTAGCCAGAGCTTTGGTTATTTCTGACTCGGTTGCGTCAGAGCCGGAGACCTGATAACCTTTTAATACAAAATATCTGGCCAAAGCGCTGGTTCCGATGCCCCCGATACCTATAAAGTGTATGCTCATGCGGCCAGTTTACTATCTTTTTTATGAAAATACTAGGAATTGAAACATCCTGTGACGAGACGGCCATAGCCATAATTGAGGCGAAAAGTAGCCGGATTGAAGTTTTGTCAAATGCCATCTCGTCACAGGTAAAACTTCACGCAAAATTTGGCGGCGTCGTGCCCAATCTGGCCGCCCGCGAGCATGCCAAAAACATCGGGCATGTTTTTAAAACCGCGCTCGCGGACGCCGAAACGGATATTGACGGCATAGGCCTGATCTCCGTCACGCGCGGCCCCGGTCTCGCTCCGGCGCTTTTAACCGGCCTGACTTTCGCGCGGACTTTAGCATGGAAATATGATAAACCAATTGTCGGAGTTAATCATCTGGACGGACACATACACTCCAATTGGCTGATGCCAATTGGAGTGAAAACTCAAAATTCAAAACTCAAAATTCAAAATTTCGGAGATAAGATATTTCCGGCGTTGAATTTAATCGTCTCGGGAGGGCATACGGAGCTGGTGCTGATGCAAGACCACGGCAAATATAAAATCATCGGCGAGACGCTGGATGACGCAGTGGGCGAAGCATTTGACAAGGTCGCGCGGCTACTTGGTCTGGGCTATCCGGGCGGGCCTCAAATTGCTCGGCTAGCCGAGCAATTTGCGCTGAATAACGCGGGATCAATACGGATCAACGCGGATACAATTATTAAGTTTCCGAGGCCGATGATTAAGTCCAAGGATTTTAATTTTAGCTATTCGGGGTTGAAAACTTCGGTTCTGTATAAGGTGCGGGAACTTAAAGAAAATAAAACTAAATTAACAGATTCTGTCGTCAACGAGATTTGTTACGAATTCCAAAAAGCCGCTATTGAGGTGCTGGTTCAAAAAACTTTGAAAGCCGCCGCGCAATTTAAAACAAAAGCTGTCTTGCTTTCAGGCGGCGTATCGGCCAACAAATATCTGCGTGAAGAACTTTCCAAAAATTGCGCCAAAGCGGGCATCAGGTATTTCCAGCCCGCCATGGAATACACCGGCGACAACGCCACCATGATCGCCTGCGCCGGATATTTCCGGTATGCTCAAATTCCAACGACAAGCCGGAACAAATTTAGCTGGAAGTCAATTAAGATGGACGCTAATTTAAGTTTGAGCTAGAATAAGAACATGAAAATCAACAAATACCATATCTTTCTGCTTTGCATCGTATCCGCTTTTTTTGTTTGGTCGGCAATCAATCCTCATGACTATTTTACTTGGCTGTTGGAAGTTTTTCCGGCCGTTGTCGGCGCGGCGATTATCTTCCCCACCTATCGAAAGTTCCGCTTGAGCAACCTGATGTATACTCTGATTGCTATTCACGCCATTATCCTGATGATAGGCGGACACTCAACATACGCTCTCGCGCCAGTCGGCGAATGGATGAAACAAATCTTCGGTTTTACGAGAAATAATTATGACAAGATCGGCCACCTTGCGCAGGGTTTTATGCCGGCTATATATGTCAGAGAAGTTTTAATCAGAAAGTCGCCCCTGACAAAACATAACTCATTCTGGCTCCCTTTTATCTCAATATCCGTCGTTCTGGCCGCAAGCGCCCTCTATGAATTGATCGAATGGTGGGTAAGTCTGGCTTCCGGCAGCGCTGGCGACTCTTTTCTCGGAACACAGGGTTACATCTGGGATACTCAATCCGATATGTTCCTCGCATTAGTAGGCGCTTTAGCTGGTTTACTCATACTGAACAAACTCCACGACCGTTCAATGCAAAAAGCAGCTCAACCTTAATTCATGGAAGAACTGCCGAAAGCGTACAATCCTCGCGAGACAGAACAGCGCATATACAAACTCTGGGAAGAGAGCGGATTTTTCAGCCCAGAAGGACTGCCCTGCGTAGCATTGGCGAAGCGGGGTAAAATTCCAGAACCAAAGCCGTTTACAATCATGATGCCCCCGCCTAACGCTACCGGCATCTTGCACATGGGCCACGCGCTAATGCTCACTCTTGAAGACATCATGATCCGTTACCGCCGCATGCGCGGTTTTAAGACGCTATGGCTCCCGGGCACCGACCACGCCGCCATCGCCACTCAAGCGGTCGTTGAAAAAGAGATCTACAAAAAAGAAGGCAAAAATCGCCACGACCTCGGCCGCGAAGAATTACTGCGCCGGATAGACGAGTTCGTCAGTCAAAGCCGCAAAACTATCCAGAAACAGATCCGCGTCATGGGCGCATCCTGCGACTGGAGCCGCGAGGCCTTTACGCTGGATGAGAAACGCAGTTTGGCCGTCCGGACAATATTCAAACAAATGTATGATGACGGCCTGATCTACCGCGGCAACCGTATCGTCAATTGGGATCCTAAGGGTCAGACAACCATTTCCGATGACGAAATCGTTTATGAAGAGCGCAAAACCAAGCTTTATACTTTTCGCTACGCCAAAGATTTCCCCATTGCTATCTCCACCACTCGTCCCGAAACCAAAGTCGGCGACACCGCCGTGGCCGTCCATCCCGACGACAAACGCTATCAGCAATATATCGGCAAAGAATACAACCTGGATTTCTGCGGCGTTCCGCTAAATATCAAGATCGTGGCCGACCCCGCCGCCGACCCCGAATTTGGGACCGGCGCCGTCGGCGTTACGCCCGCTCACAGTATGACCGACTGGGAAATAGCCAAGCGCCACAATCTCTCCGCTCCGCAGGTAATCAGCGAATACGCCCGCATACTGGTAGGCGACGAGCGCATCCGCGGCAAGAAAACATCCGAAGCGCGGGAAGAAATCATAAATTGGCTTAAAGAAAATAATCTTCTTGAAAAAGAAGAGGAGGTAACCCAGAACATCGCCACGGCCGAAAGAACCGGCGGCATAATTGAACCTTTGCCGAAGCTCCAGTGGTTTGTAAATGTAAATACAAAATTTAAAATCAAAAATTCAAAATTAAAAGGCCTCCAGTCCGGTTCGGAAACAACTCTCAAAGACATCATGCGCAATGCAGTCGCCTCCGGACAAATTAAAATCATCCCCGACCATTTTGCCAAAACATACTTTCATTGGGTAGATAACCTGCGGGACTGGTGCATCTCGCGGCAAATTTGGTATGGGCATCAAATCCCCGTATGGTATCATGAGCCGAAATGCATTCCACGAACCGGCCATGAGGGCGATATCGTCAAATGCAAAGATACGATTGTTGCCGCCGCCGCGCCAAAGTGCGAATTCTGTGATGCAAAGTTTATCCAAGACCCGGATACGCTAGATACCTGGTTTTCTTCCGGCCTGTGGACTTTCTCCACCCTCGGCTGGCCCGAGAAAACAAAGGACTTGGAGGCATACCACCCCACCGATATCCTTGAAACCGGATACGAAATTTTATTCTTTTGGGTCGCGCGCATGATAATGATGAGCGGCTACGCGCTGGGCGATATTCCATTCCGCGACGTATATCTGCATGGCACCGTCCGCGACGCCAAGGGACGCAAAATGTCTAAGTCGCTGGGCAACGGCATTGACCCGATTGACGTTGCCGAGAAATTCGGCGCCGATGCCGCGCGCATGGCTTTGGTCGTCGGCAATACGCCGGGAACCGATACGCGCATTTGGGAAGACAAAATCAAGGCCTACAAACATTTCGCCAACAAACTGTGGAATATCAGCCGATATATTCTGATGAATACTCCAATTTCTAATTTCAAATTTCAAATTTCAAAACCGCAAAGTATTACAGATGCGGACAAGGACATTCTTGCTAAACTTGAAGCGCTTGTTAAATCCGTAACCGACAACCTTGACCGCCATATCATCCACGAACCGGCCAACCAAATTTACCAGTTCGTCTGGCACGAGTTCGCCGACATCTATATTGAGAAATCCAAGGTTCAGCTTCAGGATGTACAGCAAAAGGAAAACACGCAAAAAATACTTTTATACTGTCTAAATACTATTCTACGGTTGCTCCATCCGTTTGCACCATTTGTCACCGAAGAAATCTACCGGCAACTGCCTCAAAAAGAAGCGGAGCTTCTTGTGGTTGCGCCTTGGCCGTTCCAACATTCTGGTTTATAATTTAAGCATGACCAGCACTAATATCCTGTTGCTTGCTCTACTTGGTTTGGCGCCAAGCCTTTTTTGGCTTTTTTTATACCTGCGGGAAGACTGCGAACCCGAACCAAAATCATTGCTGTTAAAAACTTTCCTGATGGGAGTTATCATCTCGCCGTTAGCCATTATCCTGCAGTTTTTATTTGCCGACTTTTTCTCCGGCCTTCTGGCCGTTGACCGCCGCGGTCTTATGAATACCGGCGCCTTCCTTTTTTGGGCGGCTTTCGTGGAAGAGACCATAAAATTTTACGCCGTCCGGTCAGTGGCCCTAAATACGCCGGAGTTTGACGAACCGACCGATGGCATGATTTATATGATTACCGCTTCGCTTGGATTTGCCGCCATGGAGAACATCCTCGTCGCTTATAATGTCCTGCCGAAAGGAATTTCTACGGCCTTCAGCACGATTTTGTTGCGTTTTTTCGGAGCCACCTTGCTTCACACCTTATCGGCGGCGATATTCGGTTATTTTATAGCCATCGCCTGGCTTTTTGACCACCACAGAAAAAAATTCATACTCGCGGGGCTGGCACTCGCCACTATCTCTCATTTTATTTTTAATCTTCTGCTCTCATCCGCCAGTCACGCCCAAGGATTGTTCTTCACCACATTGCTGTTGCTCTCAATGGCTTACTTGGTCTATCTTTTATTCGCAAAGACAAAACGGAAATACTGCAAAGCAACCCGCGCCGCATAGACAGCGCTCCGCAGTTGCATTACAATAAGATTATGGAATTTAATATTGACGACAATACCAGACAGCCCCGTTCCAAAAAGACCGCCGAGGAAGAAATTGAGGGCGCCTTGACCGTGGACATCTTCCAAACTGACAATGATATCGTCATTCAATCAACCATTGCCGGAGTCGATCAGGAAGATCTTGATATTTCCCTAAGCAAAGATATGGTCACCATCCGCGGCCATCGCCAGCCGGAGTATAAGCTTCAACCGGCGGATTATTATTATAAAGAGCTCTATTGGGGTCCTTTTTCCCGTTCCGTCATTCTGCCGATGGATGTTAATGTGGAAAACGCCAAGGCATCAATAAAAAACGGGATACTGACGTTACGGCTTCCCAAGCTTGAAAAAAACAAAGTCACCAAACTAAAAGTTTCCATTTAGATGATGCCGCGCAGGATTATTATGAAAGCGCTGGTTTTTGGCGGTATCGTAACCTCCGCTTTTGTTTTGGGCCAGTATTACTACCTCTCCCAACTGCTCAAACCGCCCCCGCGCGTAGAAATACCCGACATTTCAAATAAACTGCTCCGAGCCGTTTCCCATGATATTACTCTTAAATTGGAAGACCGGGCGGTTATCGTGAAAAGCGGCACCCTAAAAAGCTGGGTTGAATCTTATAAGCGCAGTTATACCGGCCGGAAGGAGCTAAGGATTTCAACGGCTAAAGTGTCTGACCATGTTTCAGCCCTGTCGCTGTCGTTTGACAAGGACCCAGTCAACGCCAAATTCAAACTGGAAGAAGGCCGGGCCGTGGAATTTGTTCCGGCGTCAGAAGGTAAATTTGTTGACATAGAAACTTCCGTTGGTTTAGTTTTGGCCGGTTTGCTTAAAGGAGACAAAGAGATAGCATTGACGGTCAAATACAAGGAGCCGGCCGTAACGCTTGAGAAAATAAACTCTCTAGGTATCGTAACCCGCCTTAGCCGCGGGGAATCCAATTTCGCGGGCTCCAGTCCGGCGCGCGTCCAAAATATCCGCGTAGCTTCGGCTAAATACAACGGATTGATACTAAAACCCGGCGAGGAACTTTCTTTTAACAAAATGCTGGGTCCGGTTGACGGAACAACCGGCTATGCCGCGGAAAAAGTAATAAAAGGACACCAGCTAGTCTACGAATACGGCGGAGGTGTCTGCCAAGTTTCAACAACCATATTCCGCGCCGCTATTTTAGCCGGTTTTCCGATATTGGAAAGAAAGCCGCATTCCTTTCCGGTCAAGTATTATAATCCGCAGGGATTTGACGCAACGGTTTATCCCGGCTCATCCGACTTAAAATTCATCAACAACACCCAAGGCCACATCTTGGTTCAGACCAGCATGATCGGAACCAATCTGATATTTGAAATCTACGGCTCGGACGACAGCCGCAAAGTTACAATTGACGGACCCTATCAGTATGACGAGAATCCGGACGGTTCAATGAAGGCCTATTTCACTCGCACCATCTCTTATGACGGAATTGAACCCAAAATAGACAAATTTTATTCGCGCTACAACTCTCCGGCGTTATATCCTCTGGCAAGAAATCCATTGGAGTAATTCGCTTGGTGCCGAGGGGGAGATTTGAACTCCCATGCTCTTGCGAGCGCTAGCTCCTAAGGCTAGTGTGTCTGCCGGTTTCACCACCTCGGCGATATGCTCTAGATTATAGCATCCGTTGCCCAAACATAAAACCCCGCCAACAAGGCGGGGTTTTATGTTAAAAATAGGTAATTAGCTGGATTATCCGTTGAATCCTCCGAAAAACTCTCCTCCGACGACCTTGGAAATGGTGGCCAATATCAAGCCCACACCCAAGATTATTGCCGCGCCGATAATGCCATTTTTAATTCTGGCCTTAGCTGAATCCACTTTCTTGGGGTCATCTCCGGCCATCATCCACTTAACTCCTCCCCAAATGATAAAAATAACTGCCACAACCACTCCGACGGTCAGCATAAACTGGGCAATTCTGTTAATAATTCCGGTAATTATCTCTAAAGATAAGCCCACTCCTTCAAGCGGAGATTCGGGAGTATCAAGTTGGGCCAGAGCCGCCATCGGCAACGCCAAGGGTGCTGCGGCAAATATCATATTTCCTCCTCTTTTTAATATTGCTTTTAGTTTAGTCATACAGCACCTCCTTTCAAATTTAAGTTATTAATTAAAGAATTCTCCGGTAGCCAAACTTTCAATGGTAAGAATTATAAGCCGGATGCCCGCAATTATCAAAGCACCGTATAGCGCTCCTTTGAAAGTGGCTTTGGCCTTATCAATCGCTTTTGGATTTTCGCCTGCCCGGACCCACAAAATACCGCTATAGACCAAGAAGATTATAACAATCGTCGCTCCCGCGTAAATAACGAAATCCCTCACCAGCGCTATCAGGTCCCTTAAAATGCCCAATGTAAACGGACCGCCCGGATCTGGCAATTCCTCAAAATCGCTTTGCGCCAAAGCAAAATTCACAACAGTAAAACTTGTGATTGCCGGAATAGCGCCCGCAATATATTGAATTAATTTCTTCATTTTATAATCATCTCACTGCGTCGAAGAACAATCAAGGGGTATGACGCTGTAGTTTGACCCCGCCGCATTAGCCACCGTGGCAATGATGGTATAAGTGCCTAAAATAATTATAGCACCCACCAAAGCCCACTGCAAACCTTTCTTGGCCGCCGTGAATGCTTCGGGATTGCCACGGCTCGTGGCAAACTTAATTCCATAGAAAACCAGCGCAATGACTATGGCCATCATTGCCGCCTGCGAGAAATAGCAGACCAGACCGGTGATGATGCCGAAAACCCTTTGAATTGTAAGATTGGTGCCGACGCTTAAATCTGTCTGCGCCAGCGCGACGCGGCCGATACTAAAAGTTAGAGCTGCCAGAGCCGCGAACAACACGATATTTGAAATTTTATTCCAGAATTTGAAGTTCATATAAACTTATCCGCCCGGTGGCGCTGTACATTTTTCGCTTGGGATTGGCTGACACTCGCCTCCAAGCGGCCCAAGCTGGCATTGCGGCACAAGCGTGCAGTCACTGTTTTCCGTTCCATCCACGCAAGAAACACTGCCATCAAGATTTCTTACCCCGCAAAGATAAGTTTGGTCGGCCGGAGGTTGAACTGGCGGTTGGTCTTGATTATCCGGCAAAGGCGGACCCGGTTCCTGCTGTTGTTGCGTTGCCGGCGTGCCGACATTCAATATGCTCTGTATCAAATCCACAAATCCCCGCCCGATGAATATTATGGCCAAACCGACGACGGCATAAGTCAGCGCCTGTTTGGCTTTGTCAACATTTTTAGGATAGGCGCCGGCAGTTAAGAACAGAAAACCCGCCCAGAGTATCACCGCCACCGCGATGGGAATGGAGATATCAAATATCCAGCCGGCAATTTGGTTGACCAAATCCGCCACCGTCGCCTCGGTACTCCCCGTCCCCAATGGATTGGGAATTGAGAAATCAAAAGACACATCCTCGCCGGGCTGGACGGGCTGGTTTTGTTGTTGTTCCTCGGTGGTACCGGCTTTCTGACATTGGAGATTTTTCCATTCGCAACCACGCTTGCACCGATCGTGCTCGCATAAGGAATAGCCGTCTGAAGTATTACTTGCATTATATGATTCGCAAGTCTGAAATTTGGCACACCATTCGCTTTCTGAAACCGAAATGCAAGATTGGTCATTCCACCAACAATTCTCACCCCCGCTCCGTTCACAAGTATTACATATTCCCGAATTCGAAATAGCGGAACAACTGGAAAAGAGGGTCTCGCAAACGGTTTTTGCCCCTTCTGCCTGCACGAAAACATTTTGATCTAATAAATCTCCGTCTATTCTAAATCTAAATGAGCCGACATTGCGAGGAACCCAAGAAAGCTTTTGAGATATGCCCTCGGCGTTAAAAGTTTCAGCGCTGGCGATTGACGGCTGATCAACATTCTGACTGTTTTCCTCGTCAAAATAAACGGGTGCAATTTCCCAGTTCTCGTGTTTATCGGCGCAATCTTCTTTAGAGGCATTTATATAAACCTCATAAGTAACGCCCACTGTTAATAGCTCCTCCAATTTACCGTCTTTCTTAAAAATGATCTCTTCGGTATCATCACTAGTACACATAGCATTGGCTGAATGTGTCGGAATAAACAAGAACGGGCTTAATATTAATATCCACAAAATTTTCTTCATATCATAATTATACTAAACTCATTTAATGTTGCCATCTGATGGTGGTGTCGTGGGTGGTGTTTGTGTTGCTTCAACTGGTGGCGTTGCCGGCGGTGTAGGTGGTGAGGCAGGTGGAATTATTGGGAACGGTGTCACCGGCGGGATTATAGGAGCGTCTTTCGTGGACTTTCTGCGTTGCCACCACTTCCAGCCGAACCACCCGCCCGCCACTCCACATCCAGAATTATGCCAGAATTTCCTGTTTTAATTTCTTGGCTTCCGCCACAAAAAAATCCCGCCATTCCTTATTGTCTATTTCTTTAATCATCCTCGGATAATCTTGGGCCTGCGTAGCTTTAACGAATTGCGCGCCAAGCTGAAGTAGATCAATTTGCCAGTCAAATTTAATCCGAGCTTTCTTAATTAAGTCATCAATCACAAAACCTTTTTCTCTGCAGATATAATATAAATCAATATAATCGCGTGCGTGGGTACGCTGATAAATCGTAAAAAGTTTATTGACGGCGATGTCCAGCAAGCTGTCTGTGGCGATGCCGTAGCGGATTTCGCCTTTTTCAATTCTGACAAACGGGAAAAAGGTAAATTCGGTTTTTAATATTTCATCGCCAAAATGCAGAAAAAACAGATTACGGTTATAACTTTGCTGAAAATCTATTGCGGTGATACCCAGCTCATCCTTGATCTGGTTAAAAAAAACATCAATCGGCGCCGGATCAACCTCTTTTTCGGAAAAAAAATCCAAGTCTTCGGAATAACGATGTCCGAGATAAAAAGCAGTCAGCACCGTGCCACCGCTAAGATAAAAGTTATCTCTCAAAAATGAATTCCAGCTTATTCTCCCCAGAACTGCTAGTTGGTTTTTGGTGAGAATGTTATTCTCCATACAATATAAGGTTGAGCAATTTTCTCCGCGCCGGATCAATGTTTATTTTGTCCCAGTAATGGCGGAGTTCTTCTTCCGGTATTTTATCGCCGTCTAAACCAAAATTAACCATCTGCTCAATCCTCCAGATTTTATGGCCCTCCGGGTCTTCTTTCTTAAATTTTTCCTCGTCCGTAGACCAGTTATACATACCCCAATTATACCACGATTGGACATAAATTTAAACCCCCCTGTAGCACACTTATTATTGAACTGGCGGATTAGCTGGTGGCGCGACTGGCGGGACAATGGGTACGGTGGGCGGCTGAACATCCGCCTCGTTATCAGTCTTGTGTCTTCTCCGTCTTCTCCAAATCAAATACCCTATGGCCGCAACGCCGATTCTCAAATACCACCAAAAACTACATGGATATTACCTCCCGTAGTCGTTGATTTTACACAGGCAGGTATATATTCATTTAAAAGATATTTTAACGCACCCGAACTTGCCGCGGCTTGATAAAATTTGTCAAAACAATCTTCGGACGGAGGAGAAATGTTAAAATCAGCGCAGGTCCCGCTATCATCGGTCCCTTTCTTATGACAAGAAGATGCGCTTACCTGTTGAGTCACCTGAATAGTGGAGGACCAAGCAATGGAACAGCTTGGAGCCGACGCTTTGAAGGCGTCAATAAATTTCTTGGCTTGAGCGGCGGCGGAAGCGGAAAGCACGCAATTGCCGTTGTTAGTGGCACAGCTTTGGGAATTCATGTCGGCGTAATTATTTACATTCACGCATTTTGTTATATCAGAGCATCCGGTTGTTGCCGCTACAGAAAAACTTTGTTCGCAATCTTGCGAAACAGGCGGCGCCTCGCATTCACCATCGCAGGAATTATCCGGATATTGGCCGTCGGCCGTAGCGACGCATTGGTTTTGCTCGTTGCAACCAAATTTTGTGCCAGTTGGCGGAGTGGTCGTATCGCTGGTCGTCCCGCCCCCCACCGTCGTATGGCAGGTGAATTGGTACCACGCATCAACGCACTGTGAATTATCCGTGCATGTCCTGCTACTGTCATTACTGCAAAATCCGGAATCAAGGCAAGCGCCTCCCGTATTGCCCTCCTGTAAGCTTTTAATTACCGTGTTGGTAATCAGCCAAGCGGAATACATTATCAAAAGGCCGATGAGGGTATTCTTGAAAATATCCACTCCGCGTTTATATTGGCTCGGCACCGCCCCGCCAAGCAAAATTAAAAGTCCGGCAAAAGTGAAGAGTAAGGCCGCCACAATCGGCATCAGGCCGAAAGACAGAAAATCCAAGATATTCCGCGCCAGCTTGAAAAGGTCGCACTGACTGCAGGCGCGATGGACATCATTTATGTCGGTTGAGGTAAAACTTATCGGATTGCGCCCGCACGGCACCAAAGGCACACCGGGAAAGGCGGCTTGAGCAATTTGCGCGCCTAATAAAAAAATGGCCATTACTGAAATTATGAGCACAATGTTTTTATTAGGAAAATTCATGTCTGCCGCAAATTGCTTAAGTTAAAAATTTAAAATCCAAAAATTAAAGTTATTGAACTTGAAAATTTTTAAAAAAATTTTCAAGAACCTAAATTTTGCATTTTGCATTTTTAATTTGTATCTACTTTTTTCTTGCTTTCTGCATCAGTACATTCACTCGTGATTCTGCATTAACTAACGCGTCGCGGACAGAACGGCGTTTGAAATTAACATCGTTTATCATGTCGGCGAATATTTTTTCTACAGCCGAACTGTCCACCTGATACCATGACTTGGCGCTTAAGGCCTGCAAGGCAAAAATACCCAATTCGTCGTCGGTCTTTTGGGCCTCAATCAAGTCGCGTCGCGCCGCCGGCCGGTTTGTCGCCACCAAATAGTTGGTGGCTGGGTCCTTGGAAGCCAGAAAGTTTATGAAAAGCCACGCTTCATTGGGGTGTTTGGAAGCAAGCGGAACGGCCGGCGCCCAGTAGCTGGCGTAATTAGTTTGGTCGGTCAGGTCCAGTTGGGGAAAAGCGGCAACCCCAAAGTCAAAACGCTGGGCTTTTTGCCGGATTACCGGAATTTGGTGGGAGTAGTTGAACATCATCGCCGTTGAACCCTCAATGAAAGCGTCAACGGAGTAGTGCATGCCGCTATTCCAAGTATAGGTGCGCTTAGACGGATTGGTGAAATCAGTATAATACTCCAGCGCTATCTGCCCCACATTCTGCTGGCCGACCGCTTTGGCAAAAGCCGCGCCGGTGTTGTCGCTGTTGGTCATCTGCACTCCGCTTTGGAGCATCAGAGCCGCCAGAATGTCCGTGGAGCGGTTGATATTGCTTGCCGTTCCCAGAGCCGCGGCCGACTGGATAATGTTGCCGTTCGCGTCCAGCCTGGTAACCGCTTCAACATCGGCGTTGACCTCTTTCCATATTTTAGGCGGCCGCGTAATGCCGACGCTGTTGAAAAGGTTTTTGTTATAGTAGAGGGCAAGAGTGTCAACATAGAGAGGCAGGGCGTAGATCTGGCCACCGCTGACAAGGTCTTTGAAAGCCGCGTCCACGAATTGTTCTTTGAATTGGATGGTTGTAATCGGTTTAAGCTTGTAACCTTTTAAGCTTTTGGGCTGGGGGCGAAGCTTGTCTTGGTGCTTGGGCAACCAAACGTTATGAATCATCCAGATATCGGGACCGGAGCCGGCGGCAAAAGCGTTCAGCGACTTTTGTTCGTAATCTTCGGCTGTTTGTCTGGTATAAGTTACATTAATGTTAGGGTATTGCTTCTTGAAATCGCTGATTGCTTTGCTGTAAGCGGACCGCTCGTCAAATACGCCCCATAGTTGCAGGGTTACTTTAGCCGGCTGTTTGCCGATACCGCCGATGATAACAATAAAAATAAGAACGACGACCAAAACCCCCAAGCCGATAAGAACATATATTAATTTGTTGCCGGAAGGGAGAGAGGGAAGTTGCATAAAACTAATTCAAAATTAAAAATGGAAAATTTAAAATTCAGAAAGTGAAAATTTCGCAAGCGAAATTTTCACTTTCTGAATTTTGCTCCGATTCCATCGAGAGTCCTCGGCGGAGTCGGGACATTTTGCATTTTGAGTTTTAAATTTTCTTAAAAGTCATCATATAGTGGAAACTGTCGGTATTGGCACGATTGAACAACTCAAAACCTTCGGCAACGATAAGTCCTTTCATTGTTTCTTCGTCGGTGCGCAGTTCGTCCGGCGGGCCCAGCCCGCCACCGCCCTTTATCCAGTCAATGATTATCATACGCGCGCCCGGTTTTAAAATTCTCCTTGCTTCGCGGACAATATCTGCTTTTTTTTGCGATTGGAAAAGTATCAACGCCATCCAAACCAAGTCCACCGAACCATCGGGCAAACCGGTACTGCCGGCCACTTCCAGATTGGCTCGGCGGGCATCAATATTGGCAAGGCCAAGGGCCGACGCGCGGCCACGAATTGCTTCAAGCGCGCTCTCCATAATGTCGTAAGCGTAGACGATGCCGTCTTTGCCAACGCGTTTGGCTACGGCAATTCCCAAGTGGCCGGAACCTGAACCGAAATCTGCCGTTTTCATCCCTTCGGTCACGCCAAACTGCCCAGCCAGTGTTTCCGGGTCAGCAAAAGAGCCCAACATTGTAGAGTTTTCCATATCTGACATTTTACCACACAAAATCTTTGCGCCAAACCCAGTTGTCCACTATTTATTCAAGGTTGAACACTGAAGAGACGGCGGAGGGCTCACCTCACGCTTACACCCCCCCAGTTATTAAAATCCTGCTCGAGCAGGATTTTAATAATATCTACTACTTCTTTTTACTTGCTTAATTTACTCACTTAAATACCGGCCTGTCACTCGCCTAACTTAAAAAACTTTTTAATTTTTTCTTCCCTATTTTACGCCCCATAGACTCATATACTAATAAATCTTCCAAAAGTTGCGGCATCTCCTTAATAATTTCAATCAGGTTTTCTACAAATCTCATATTATTATTTTCTAGCACGTGCTAGTTTCTAATAATTTTATATAGATAATCAGATCGTTACAACCCATTACAACCTAGATTACTACAACGTTTGCCAGTGAGTCGCCTGCTTCAAGACGCATGATGCGGACACCTTGGGTGGCGCGGCCGATGATTGAGATTGATTCAATGGAGGTGCGGATAACTACGCCCTTTTGCGATACGGCGATGATTTCTTTGTTCTCTTCGGAGGTGATGTGAGCCGACACCAGCTTGCCGGTCTTAGGCGTAATTTTGGCGGTCATGATACCTCTCCCGCCGCGCTTTTGCACCTTGTACTGGCCGAGCGCAGTGCGCTTGCCATAGCCATGCTCCATCACCGCCAGAATATGCAGACCCTTCTCGGCCTTGGCGGGAATGACATCGGCGCCGACGATTTTTTCACTATCGCCCAACCGCACGCCGATAACTCCGGCCGCGGTGCGGCCCATCGCGCGGACATCTTTTTCTTTGAAACGGATGGCGTTGCCGCCGGCCGTAACCAAAATCATCTCATCGCCGCCGGAAATGGAAAGCACCCAGCGCAACTCGTCGTCACCCTTGAGGCCTATGGCAATCATGCCGTTGCGCCGGACCGCGCCGAAAGCGTCCATCTCCACTTTTTTGATGATACCGTTGGCTGTGGCCATAAAAAGATACTGGCCCTTTTGCTCTTTGGACAACGGCACTACCGCCGTAATCTTGTCGGCTGGGGTAATCTGCAGGAAGTTAACGATGGCTTTACCTTTGGCTTGGCGCGAAGATTCCGGCACCTCATAGCCCTTGGTCTGGAAAACCTTGCCCGAGTTAGTGAAAAACAAAAGGTCGTCATGGGTATTGGCTATGAAAAATTGCGAAACGACATCCTCTTCTTTGGTGGCAATGCCGATAAGACCCTTGCCGCCGCGCTTTTGGGCGCGCAAATCTTCGGGAGGTATCCGTTTGATATAACCGCCCTGCGTCAGCATAAAAAGCGAATCTTCCTCGGGAATCAATTCTTCTTCGCCTATCTCTTTAAGCGGAGATTTGACCACCTTGGTCCGGCGCTCATCCGCATACTTTGTTTTTATCTCGCGGAATTCATCCTTGATAACGGCTAATATGTTCTTGGGGCTGGCTAAAAGTTCTTCCAGATACGCAATCAGCTCTTTCTTTTCTTTTAGCTCGTCGTCAATCTTCTTTCTTTCCAAACCAGCCAAGGCCTGCAATTTCATTTCCAAAATAGCGTTGGCCTGGCGGTCAGAAAATTTGAATGTCTTAATCAAATTATTAAAAGCGTCTTCGCGCGATTCTGATTTTTTGATGAGCTTAATGATTTCATCTATGTGGTCAAGCGCTTTTTTGAGGCCTTCCAGAATGTGTGCCCGATCTTTGGCCTTTTGCAGATCAAATCTTGTCCGCCGCGTTACCACATCCCGCCGGTGGTCAATGAATTTCTCCAGCATCGCTTTCAGACCTAGTATCTGCGGCTGGATACCGTCAACCAGCGCCAGCATGTTGAAATGGAAGGCCTTCTGCAGTTCGGTGTATTTAAAAAGCTGATTGAGGACTTTGCGCGGAAAAGCGTCCTGCTTCAAGTCAACGGCAATCCGCAGACCGTCTTTATCGGACTCGTCACGGATATCCTTGATACCCTCAATTTTCTTTTCCTTGACCAAATCGGCCATTTTTATGATAAGTTCGGCTTTATTAACCTGATACGGCACTTCCGTGATTATTATCTGAAAGCCCTTTTCCCCCTCAACGATATCGGCTTTTGCCCGCATCAAAATCGGACCTTTGCCGGTGGCATAGGCATTGGCGATATCGTTTTCGTTGTAGATTATCCCGCCTGTCGGAAAATCAGGACCCTTCACAAATTGAAGAAGCTCCTTGGCGTCCGCATCTTTGTTGTCAATCAGATATGCGAGCCCGTCCATCAGCTCGCCCAGATTATGCGGAGGAATGTTGGTTGCCATACCAACAGCGATTCCGACCGAGCCATTCATTAAAAGATTGGGGATGCGCGCCGGTAAAACTTTCGGCTCCTGCTGGGTGCTGTCATAGTTATCCGCAAAGTCCACCGTCTCTTTTTCAATATCGGCCAACAGCTCTTCGGCAATGCGGGACATGCGGGCTTCGGTATAGCGGTAAGCGGCCGCACGGTCCCCGTCAATGGAACCGAAATTGCCCTGCCCGTCCACCATCGGATAACGCATCGCAAAATCCTGCGCCATGCGGACCATTGAGTCGTAAACCGAAACATCCCCATGAGGGTGGTATTTACCCAATACCTCGCCGACAATAGTCGCCGACTTACGGTATTTTGCCCCGCCGGTCAGGCCCATTTTATTCATCACATACAAAATGCGCCGGTGAACCGGCTTTAATCCGTCGCGGACATCCGGCAAAGCGCGCGCCACAATAACGCTCATCGCGTATTCAAGATATGCTTGCTGGACCTCCTCAACTATTTCCCTTTTTAGTATTTCGGCTGGCATAAAATAAAATTCTATTCGGTTTTGTCCCGTGGCAACGGCAACGGCTTCGCCTGAATATCTTCATAATTTTCAGGAGACGCTTGCGGCAAGTAGTCCTCTTGAAATATCCTCGATATCTGCGCCTTTAAATCTCCGAAGAGTTGACCGATAGAAGCAAAGATTGACGGCGCTTCGTTGACGGCATAATGCTTCTGGTCTTCAATTTTTACATCCGGATTCAGCAACGCAAAAAGTTGTTTATCAAAAGACCTGAACCATGCCATCCCAATCAGCGACAGCGTCGCTACCACGCAGAGCGCGAATAACAGTTCTCTTACGCCCTTGGGCTGTTTGTGGATTTCATCAAGCCACTTCATTAGCGAACAACTGACAATTAACCATTGACAACTGACCGCCTGTCAAATGTCGCAGGTCAAGTGTTAAATGTTACAACTCAAACATCACTAATTTTATCTCTTCCGCCGGCAGTAACTTCTTCGCAATTTTGAACTTATCAACCTTCTCCGGCGCCAGCCCCAGTTCTTTGGTAAACTTCTCCGGTCCGTCAATATCTATATTCAGCGATGGCACTTTGTAGTGCATCGGAATAACTATCTTGGGTTCGATCTGACCGATTATTTCCACCGCTTCTTTTGAGCCAATCGTGTATTTTCCGCCAACAGGAATCATCAGCAGGTCAACATCGCCTATCTCCTCGAGCTGGTGTTCCTCCAGTTTGGTTTGGCCAAAATCGCCCATGTGGCAAATTGCCATATCCTCGGCCTTAAGAATAAAGACGGTGTTCAGCCCCCTTTCGATGCCACTGGAATTATCGTGATAAGAACGGGTGCCGCGCACATAAATACCCTTTCTTTCGTATTCTCCCGGCGTATTAATCACAAACGCCTCTTCGTTCAGTCCTTCCAAATTGTTGTGGTCGTAATGAGCGTGAGTAACCAAAACAATATCGTCCTTTATCCGGGGCGGCCTTAGCCCTATATCCCTAGAAAAGGGGTCAATCAAAACAGAAGCTTGCCCTAAGCCCGTCGAAGAAGCCCCTTTTGTTTCAATACGGAAGCAACTTTGTCCATACCAAGTTATGGTCATGTTATTAATTTTATCAAAAATTAGTCCTGAAAGCAACAATTTCTTACCTTAACTTTTTACTTTTAACCTTTGACTTCTGACTTGTTATTTTGTATACTCCAAGACACTTATGTCTGCGCCAATTCAAACACAACCAGCGGATATCCTTTCAATGAAGGATTTGCTGGCCAAAGAGGAGTTTCATCTCCCCAAAGTTGGCCAGATAGTCAGCGGCGAGATTGTCAGCGTTTCCAAGTCAAGCGTTATGGTTGATTTGGGTTCTATGGGCATCGGGGTTGTTTATCCGGGCGAGTTTTATGATAATCCGGAAAGAATGAAGGCATTACAACCGGGTGAGAAAGTTTCAGCCATGTTGCTTGAGCTTGAGAACGACCAAGGATACCGCGAGCTCTCGTTGCGCGCCGCCCAGATGACCACCGCTTGGCAGGATATAAAAGAAAAGAAAGAAAAAGGAGAAATCATCAAAACTTCTATCGTCAACATAAACAAGGGCGGCCTCATTGTGGAAGTTAACGGCGTACAAGGCTTTCTGCCCCTTTCCCAGCTTTCTGCCGAACACTACCCCAAAATTGAAGGCGGCGATACGGCCAAAATCGTCCAAGCCCTCCAGAAATTTAAAGGACAGGAGCTGGAGGTAAGGATACTTGATTTTTCGGAAACCGAGGGCAAGCTGATAGTTTCCGAAAGAGCCATCAGGGAAGAGGCGGCTCAAGAGGAGTTGGCGAAACTTAATGTCGGCGATATCGTTGAGTGCGGAGTAACTGAAGTTACCGACTTCGGCGCTTTCGTTAAGTTAAGCACCACTTTGGATGGTTTGATTCATTATTCCGAGATTGACTGGAAATTTGTTGAGAATCCCAGAGAATATCTGCACACCGGCGACAAAATAAAAGCCAAGGTAATTTCAAAAGAAGGCAACCGCGTTTCTCTCTCGCTCAAGGCCTTGAAAGAAAATCCGTGGGACACGATTGAATCAAAATATTCCGTCGGCCAGACCGTCAGCGCGCGGGCTATCAAAATCCGGAACAACGGCGTTTTCATGGAGTTGCCCGGCGATATCACCGGTCTTCTGCCCATATCGGAATTTGAAGGCAAGAATCCGGCCGAGACCATAGAGATCGGCAAAGAATATGCTGTGGCAATTGTTAATCTGGAAGCCAAAGAACACAAACTCATCCTTACGCTTAATCCGGAAAAGACCGACAAAAAAGAAGCAGAAAAAACCGAAGTCCAATCCTAAATCGCAATTACAAAAGCCCCGCCGTAGCGGGGTTTTTGTTTTCTGTACACCCATCGCCCCACCCCTCTCCTTCATAACGTCCTCGCCTTCAATACCCGGTTTGTATTCGTGAGTAAGTATCTATCGGCAAATTCTAGGTGACCCTGAGACCGCACCCGCAGAATAAGGGTGCAGGTCTGGCCGCTAGCCAAGGCTACAGAAATGAAATTTTGCATTTGACCGAATTACCACGATGATCCAATGACCAAATTTCATTTCTGAACGCTTGACCTTGAATTTGCCGATACTTACTCCCTCGGTACTGCACCGGGCATTTCAGTCTCGGAATGTTATTCAGGGGAGGAGGTGAGGCTCTATACTCACGAGCACAGCCCATTGTAATTGACCTAAAGCTGCACCCCAGCAGTCCCTTTGAGGAACATCCCGTAGGCATAGCAGCTGGGACTCCCACCCTTTAAGGTGTGATGCTATGCCGAGGGCGAAGAAAGGTTTTCAGCAGGAGAAAACCTATTCTGCTTCCGAAGAGGGACTGCTGGGGTGGGGCGATACCTTTTGGGCAAATAAAAAGCCCGGGGCAAGTGTCGTGAAACACCTGCCACCGGGCAAAAGAGCTACTTGAACTTGGCGAAGACTGCCTCCGCCAGTCCCTGAATGGCTTCGGCCTCTCCGCGGGTCAGCCCACGCTTTTTCAGGCCGGCCTTTCCCATTTCCAAGATTGCCTTGAAGTTGCCAACACTGGCAACTTCCTCGGCTTTCTCGGACGAGAGAACTTTCTCGGACTTTCCGACCCTAAGGGTCTTCAGTCCGTCGGTGAAGGCCTCCCACCGTTTGGTGGCAAGCTCTTCGGCGGAAAGCGGCCGACTTCGTTCAACAACCTGCAGGATATCCTGCATGGTGTTGACCGAGATAGAAGCCCCAATCGGAGCCGTTGCTGGAGCAGATTGTCTTTCAACCATCTGCCCACCAAGCTTCACAGCTGCCTGAATTTTAGCAACCATGATCCCGGCCATCTTCCGGGACTTCACCGTAGTCTTTGCCACGATGTCATCCTCGGACAACCTGGCGGCTTCTGCCAGCGTGGTGATGCCGACGGAAAGAAGAGCTTCGGTCTGCCACTTAAAGAGCGACACGACCCCCGCGAAATTGGAGTAGCCCATTTCGTGAGTTTTGGGTTGCATAGACGCTTGTTTCTTTCGCTCGCCATACGCAACATTGAGCTCAACCTGCTTGGCCTTGACGGCCAAGTCCTCTTCCGCCTTATTGAACTCGGCGTAAGTCGTCTTGCCGGTTGCAAGACGATAACCGGCAAAAATATACTCTCCCACCGATTTGAACTCGGATGGAATAGTATCCTTTGCAATCGTCTCCCCGGCATAGAATGGAATCAGCGTATCCATACCCAGAAGGGTGTGAATACCAAATCTGGTCCCGTACGCGAGCTGGCCAAGTGAAAAATCTACGATTTTAACTTGACCCGATTCTTCAACACGGATTACCCGCATTGATTTAATCGGCAGGGGACGAATCCTGCCGTCCTTCTGACGGAAGGATGTTTGGAAAAACACGCTCTCGCGAGCGCTCCAAACGTTGGGACGAAGAGTTCGCCCGTTGGACAAGACAACGGTTGCCTCGCCCATTTTATTCTCAACCCTCAACAAGAGGGTTATCATCAGCACATCGTTCTGGGGCGCTTCCCAGATACGATATTTTCCGTCCGATTCGGCCGTCGGACGACAAATTTCGAGAGGGAAGTACTGATCTCTCCCCCCGAAAGACTGCCGAAGAACTTTCACGGTTTCCGACTCCCGGCAAGATCCGTGAAGAATTCCCGCCATGAATACATCAAACATATTTCCTCCTTTTGGGGTGCCCATTTAGGGTCACCCCTCATTTGTTAAGTTTCAGTTTACAATTACTAATATACACTACCAGATTAATAAAGTCAAGAGGCACAAATAATCATCAGCAAAAGAAAGGCGCGGGTGTTTCACCGCGCACTGCATCATAATTACTATTTCTTTACTGACTAAAAATGAGTGTTACTGTGTTCTCCCTGAACACAGCTATATTCTAGCTTATCCGGCCGGATAACCGTTTCCTTGGGATACCAACCTTGAATTTTGTATCCTGCTTTGATAGCGCATTCAGGCAACTTGTCGCCGTCCCCTAAATCCATAATCCGGACAGTAAAAAGGTTGTCGGATTTGTGCTCAACTTGGAGCTTGCCGACACGGCCTTTATAGTCATCATCCTGTCGGTACCAATTAATAAAAATATCCAGCCGATCGCCCGGAGAAGAGGTAAATTCTTCCACCATCAGATAATGGTGCGAGTCCTCACCGAGGATGCGCAGAAACCGACCGTTGGTCAACCAACTTGCCATCCGCTGGAGTTCCATTCGTAAATATGGGCTCCGCGCGCTATCTTTGGCTTCGTAAAGAGCCCGGACCAACCCTTCGTTGGATGCTCCATTCACTTCGCAGTGGAGCAACCTTGAAATTTCATTTTGGTGAAATTCCCTCACCTTCAAGGAATCCAGCGAGGTGAAGACAAAATCATTGGTCGCGGTCATTACCCTAACCGCCAAACTATACATCTTACGGTCATCTTCCGTCGTTGGTAATTCTACTGCCTCAAAGAAGAGGCTGTCGTTGCCGGCGGAGGGACGCAAGTTTGTCCAAATCTTATTTCCGGTTGCGCGGAAATAGACTCCCTTTTTACGAAATTCTCCTCGGATGCACGGAGATAAACGCATGTTGTATTCCGCGCTTATACCCGCGAAAAGAATCTTCTGGAGACCGTCAAGGTCCCCGTTCACCTTCGGAAATGGCACGAATCTGGGCTCATGCCTTTGCCCATGACTTTGCATAAAATCCTCCTAATCCTAAAATTGGCAAATAACAAAATCTATACAGTCAGATTATACATCAACCATAAATATAAGTCAAATCAGTTACTTGAAAAGTCCATCATTTTGTGTTAACATCTCAAACGATATGAAAACCCTGATTAAATATATTTTGCTAGTTTTCCTCATTTTGGTCGCCATTTCCGGCACAGTGGCGCTTTTTGAATCGCCTCTTTCCCCCAAAACAGAGGTTTCCCTTAGCATTTTGGTTTCGCAAATCAACACCGGCGAAGTTAAAGATATTGCCGTACGAGGAGACGGCCTTGAGATAACCCTTTTGAAAGACGGGGTTAAAGAGTATGCCAAGAAAGAAACCGGGGTTTCGGCCGTTGAAACCTTGCTCAACCTTGGCGTTGATAAAAATGCCCTTAACAAAATCGGCGTGAATGTCCGAAACGAAAGCGGATTCTCCTTGTTCGCTCTTAACTTTCTGCCGGCCATCTTGCCGGTCATCATCATCTTCGTAATTTTCTGGTTTATGTTCCGGCAAGCGCAAAAGGGTTCAGGACAAGTTTTCTCTTTCACCAACTCCAAGGCGAAGCTGGCTGTGCCGTCCGAAAACGGCAAGAAAATCACTTTCAAAGATGTCGCCGGACTTAAGGAGGCGAAAAGCGAGGTAAAAGAAGTTGTTGACTTCCTGAAAAACCCCGACAAGTATCGCAAGCTAGGCGCGCGGATTCCGCGGGGCATACTGTTGGTCGGCTCGCCCGGCACCGGCAAGACACTGCTCGCTAAAGCTATCGCCAATGAAGCCGTCGTCCCCTTTTACTACGTCTCGGGTTCGGAATTCGTTGAGCTGTTCGTGGGAGTCGGAGCAAACCGCGTCCGCGACACTTTTCAAATGGCCAAGAAAACCGCGCCATCAATCATCTTCATTGATGAGATTGACGCCGTCGGCCGCCAGCGCGGCGCCGGTCTTGGCGGCGGACATGATGAGCGGGAACAGACGCTAAACCAAATATTAGTAGAGATGGATGGATTTTCAAGCGAAGAAACGGTAATTGTCGTTGCCGCGACCAATCGGCCCGACATCCTTGACCCCGCGTTACTGCGTCCCGGAAGGTTTGACCGCCGCATCGTTTTGGACGAACCCTCAATGTTTGACCGCGAGGAAATATTAAAATTGCACGCTTTGGATAAGCCATTGGCCAAGGATGTGAATTTAAAAGTCGTGGCCGAAAGAACACCCGGCTTGTCAGGCGCCGATCTGGCCAACCTGATAAATGAAGCGGCGATACTGGCGGCCAGCCAAAATCGTGAAACAATTCTCCAAATTGATATCCTGCAGTCAATTGAAAAAGTCCTGCTGGGCCCCGAAAGAAAAAGCCATGTTTTCTCCAAGAAGGAAAAAGAAATAGCCGCTTATCACGAAGCCGGCCACGCGCTGGTTGCCGCATCGCTTCCTTACACTGACCCGGTGCACAAAGTTTCTATAATCTCGCGTGGTCGCGCCGGCGGTTACACCCTGAAACTGCCCTCGGAAGACAAGCATCTTAAATCCCGCTCGGAATTGCGGTCAGAATTGGCGGTGCTCTTGGGCGGTTATGGCGCCGAGCAGGTTGTTTTTGACGAATTAACAACCGGCGCTTCCAATGACTTACGCATTGCTTCAGACCTAGCCCGCAGTATGGTTACCAAATTCGGCATGTCAGATAAGCTAGGGCCTGTAACTTTTGGCGAGAGGGATGACCTTATTTTCTTGGGCAAAGAAATCACTGCCGGGAAAAATTATTCCGAAACAACCGCTTACCAGATTGACCGGGAAGTAAGCAAGTTTATCGCCAAAGGACTAAAAGCGGCCCGCAACATACTCACCACAAAAATGACGGTTTTAAAGCGGATAGCCGCCAAACTCATCGAGCAGGAAACTTTGGAACAAAAAGAGTTTTATGCTTTACTAAAAGGGTAATACTGGACAGTGGACTACGTCTCTTAGTATAATGATCTCATGTTACGAGACCAGCGTCGTCTAGCGATAAAAATGCGCCTGGACGGCAAGAGTTATACTGAGATAAGAGATACTCTACGAGTCGCTAAAAGCACTCTTTCCCTTTGGTTAAGAAATTACCCTCTTTCGGTGAACCAAATAAGTAGCCTGACAGGCCGATATAAAATCCGCCAAATTGAAAACTATAAGGAAAGTGTGAGGAAAAGGAATAGTTTGCGACTTAAAAAGACCTATCAAACCCAGCAAAAAATGTTGCTCCCATTGACCAAAAGAGAGAATTTTATCGCTGGTTTGTTTCTTTATCTAGGGGAAGGAGCTAAGCATAATGAAGCTTCCCTATTGGTCACCAACACAGACCCAACAATTATAAAATTTGTATTGTTTTGGTATACAAAGATTCTAAAAATACCAAAAGATAAAATTAAAGTCGGTTTGCAATTATACAAGAACATGGACATCAAAGGAGAAATTAATTTTTGGGGCAGACTTCTTAGCATATCATCAGCAAACTTCTGGAAGCCTTATATAAAGAAAACTGATACACTTAACATAGATCACAGTGGCTATTCACATGGTACATGTAGCTTATATTATGGCAATGCTCGTTTGCGTGAAAAGGTCTTGATGAGTATTAAAGCAATTTTGGATAAGATATGAATCGCGCCTGTAGCTCAGTGGTAGAGCGGCATACTTATAATATGCAGGTCCCTGGCTCGATCCCAGGCAGGCGCACCCACAATTTAATTTTTGCGCGATTAGCTCAGTCGGTAGACCTGCCGGCAGGCAGGGCGTCTCGTTTATTCCCAATTTGCCCGCGCGCAGGCACGAGCACGGCGGCAAATTGCAATCCCGCTTACAGTGGGCGGCTAGCTCAGTTGGTAGAGCGACCGCCTTACACGCGGTAGGTCATAGGTTCGAGTCCTATGCCGCCCACTGTGTGCGGAACACCAAGTAGGCCGGGGATTAGATTTATCCCGTTACAAGTCCGCTCGAGCCAAGCTCGGTCGAAGACCTTGAGCGGGAAACTTGTAACGGGATGGAAATCTGGAAAGTCTCAACCAGGCCGGAAATAGTTTATGAGGATAAAGATTTTTTAATTATCCACAAACCATGGGGGCTTATCGTCCACCCGCGTAATAAAAACGACAAGTCTTACAGCGTGGCGCAATGGTTCGTTGAAAACTACCCGCACTCAAAAAACGTCGGCGACCTAGAGCGCCCCGGCATCGTCCACCGCCTTGACCGTGAGACTTCGGGTTTGATGATATTGGCCAAAACGCCCAAATCATTTGATTACTTCAAAAAATTATTTCAAGACAGAAAAATAAAAAAGACCTATGTTGCCCTCGTTTCAGGAAAGGTTGCTGACAAGGATGGCGTCATAACCGCGCCGTTGGGGCGAATCGGGGTTAAGCGCACAATCCGCATAGTCGGGAAAAAACTCTTAGATTCAAAAGAGGCAACGACCGAATACCGCGTTCTCAAAAGATTGAAGAACTTTACGCTTTTAGAGGTTCGGCCTCTGACAGGGCGAACACACCAAATCAGAGTGCACCTTAAATCAATCGGCCATCCGGTAATGTGCGACAGGGTTTATGGCGGCAAAAATATGGTCTGTCCGCCCGGACTTGACCGGCTTTTTCTGCACGCCCAAAAATTAGAATTTACCGCTCCATCAGGCAGATCCATGGTCGTGGAAACTGACCTGCCCGAAAAGTTGCAAAATTTCTTAAATAGCGTAGAATAAACGCACCGCCATGAATCCCGTTCAATCATTCATAAACAAACAATTTCCCGATAAAAAATATGCCGACCTCCGTCCGGGTTGGGTGGTTAAGGTCCACCAAAAAATAAAAGAAGGCGACAAAACCAGAATACAGGCATTTGAGGGAATGGTTATCACGCGCAAGCACGGCAACGAGCCGGGCGCTACTATAACTGTCCGCAGAGTAAGCGGCGGGTTCGGAATAGAAAAAACGTTCCCCTTGAATATGCCCGCCATCACCAAAATTGATGTTGTTAAGAAATCCAAGGTCCATCGGGCAAAACTCTATTATCTTCGGGATAAATCTCAAAGAGAAATCCGCAGGAAAACAAAGCAGGAGATGCTGGTCAAAGCCATACCGAAAACCGCAGACGAAGCACTAGCTGAAACAATTCAATAGGTAGGCCTCAAAGCGCTTGAGGTTGTTGAATTCAAACCCCTTTTACTGGGTAAAAAAATTAGGGAGTATCTCGGCCTGATAGATTATATCCTGCTGGATCCAAGCGGTGGCTTGGGTGAACCATTCCACCATGAAGCACTGGATTGGTTTTTTCAATTTATTCAAAATCTTTCTTGGGACTGTGAGGGCCGTGTACGCAATGAAAATGATGACTTGGATATTAACAAAGCCGTCGCATACATCCGTAAATCTCTTAAAATTATAAGTCATAAGCCATCACTACCCTGATGGTTTTTTGTTGCTAAGTCAACGAAAATTTGATATTATCTTAAGGTTAAATTAACATAAGCGGACGTGGTGGAACTGGTATACACGTACGTTCGAGGGGCGTATGCCGTAAGGCTTGAGGGTTCAAATCCCTCCGTCCGCACCAAAACAATTTATTGTTTTTGCGCGAGGGTTTGAATGCCGGAGCGATGCGATTTGAGCAGTTGGCGAAAATCGCCGCGAGGCAAGGTTATGGCCGAGGAGGCGGAAGCCGACGAGAGCTGGAACCAAATCCCTCCGTCCGCACCGGTCAAATATTGGAGCAAGGTCGATGCCCAAAAATAACTAATTTCACAAATCACAAACATGGAAAAAGAAATCGGAAAAGTAACCCATTGGTACGATAAGATCAGAGTCGCCGTCGTGCGTCTTTCCGGAGATTTAAAGGTCGGCGAACAGGTCAAGGTTAAGCATGGAGATGCCGAATTCACAACGGCAATAGAGTCCATGCAATTGGACCATAAGGACGTAAGTTCAGCCAAAGAAGGAGACGAGATTGCAGTAAAACTGTCCCAGAAAGCCAAAGAGGGTTCGGTAATCTTTCTGACAGAATAATAAGGTAGGAAATTTTCAGCAAGCACTGCTTGCTGAATGAGGGGCGACCACCGTAGTCCTACTTTGCTCGGCGAAGTCCCGAGCTTGCGAGGGGCGCATAGCTCAGTTGGTAGAGCATCTTCTTGACGTGAAGAGGGTCTGAGGTTCGAGTCCTCATGCGCCCACCAATATCAAACTTTCCGATTTTTGCCCAACTGATTCGGCCGCGCGAAGCGCGGAAAGGTATGGAAACACTGGCTCGCCGCGCACGGCGCGGCTCGCCAAGCGCAGGTTCGAGCCAAAGATTTCTTTGGCAGCAACCTTCTTTTGAAGAAGGTTGCTATCCCTTGCGATTTTGACGAGGGTTAAAGCGACTTTTATCCAGTTTCGGAACGGTTCGAGCCAATCATTCTGCCTTTGTTCAATCCGCGCCATTTTCTCTTCCAGCGACTTCTTTTCCAAAAGAAGTTTTGTTTTTTGTTCGCGGTAAATTTCCCTTTCAATATCCTGTTCTAAATAGCCGTCCAGAAGTCGCTGGAGCTTCGTTTGTATAGCGCGGATTTTGTTTTGGCTTTCCTGAACAAAAGCAGAAACGGATTGGGCGGATATTGCCTTATCTTTTTCTGCCATTTCTAAAAGTTTCTCCGCCCAATCCGCACACAAAGAAACTTTTTGAATGAGAGATGATAACTGCCGATCCAGTTCTTCCTCGCGGGTATATGGTTGCGAACATTTGATTTTCTTTTTCGTACAGCGATAGTAAATATGTCCTTTCTGTTTTTCGGCAGTTATCATCATTCCACATTCGGCGCACTCGATAAGCCCACAAAACGCTTGCGGTTCATTTTTTTGCTTATGTCGCGGTTTGCCTCGCTGTTTCAAAATCTCTTGCGCCGAATCAAAAAGTTTCTTTGTGATGATTGGCTCGTACTTTCCCTCGTGGAGTTCACCACCATATTTGAATAATCCAGTGTAAAAAGGATTAGAAAGGATAAAAGTCGCCCTCGTCTTGTGGATTCTCTTTCCGCCGCGGGAAAGTATCCCGCGTTGCGCCAAAAAGTCCGAGACATCCTCAAGCCGAGCGTTGCCAGTGGCGTAAAATTCAAAGATGGCTTTGATAATTTTCGCTTTCTTTCTATCCACCACGATTGTCTTGGTGCGCACATCGTTTATGTAGCCAATAGGCGCAACGCTCGGATATTCACCTCGTCTCACTTTTTGGCGCAAACCACGCTTCGTGTTTTCGGAAAGAGAATCCACATAGTATTTGCTTTGCCCAAAAGCGATATTCAACATAAATTTTCCTTGCGGCGTTGGCTCAAACCAAAATTGAGGAAATTTCAACGCCACAATACGCCCGCAATCAATCAGATAAATAACTTGTCCACCATCCACAGAATTGCGCGCCAATCTATCTGGATGCCACGCCAAAATTCCGTCCGCCTCGCTATGTTCAATTCTTTTCAACATTTCGCCAAATATCGGACGGCCCGGAATTTTGGCTGATTGTTTTTCCACAAATTCTTCTACCACGACGAGATTATTTTGTTTGGCAAAGGCGCGCAATTCTGTGATCTGCGCTTCAATGCTCAAAACTTGTTTATCCTCAACATCTGTTGATTTGCGGGCGTAAAGGAA
>MGKV01000017.1:0-65 GCA_001795795.1 Candidatus Yanofskybacteria bacterium RIFCSPLOWO2_02_FULL_45_18 | reverse complement strand
ATCGCTTTTGGGCAAAGCAAATACTATGTGGATTCTCTTTCCGAGAACACGAAGCGTGGTTTGCG
>MGKV01000016.1:7786-9802 GCA_001795795.1 Candidatus Yanofskybacteria bacterium RIFCSPLOWO2_02_FULL_45_18 | reverse complement strand
CGAGCTTCAAATAGATACAAACACTATTTCGCTTAAGCGCATAGTGGAATTGTTGCAAAACAAACCCGAGATAGCCAAAATTAACTTATCTCGACACAAGGACTATGTGGCCAAGAGGGAAGTAATGAAAAAGGCAACAAGAATAAAGGTTGCATAATGGTGTTGACAAGGCGTCGTTACAAATGTACATTGGTTAAAGCTTTTCGTTATTACTATGAAAAAAGGGGGGAACATGGCTAGGACAAAGGTTGTACCCAGCAATAGCTGGAGATTTAAAGGGAATGAACTTAAATATATTAAGGAGGTCTTAGATTCCGGATTCGGCAGTTCTAAATACGGAACGATGAATGCCCGCTTTGAAAGAGCGTTTGCTGACAGATTCGGAGTTAAATATGCTATTACCTCTACTTCCGGCACATCCACACTGCATCAGGCCTTGATTGCTTTCGGCGTTGGTCCGGGAGACGAGGTTATTGTCCCGGCCCTTACCGTCATAATGTGCGGCTACGCCGTTTTATACACCGGCGCGAAACCGGTCTTTGTCGATGTTGATCCGGAGACGTTTTTGATGGATCCCAAAGACGTTGAAAGAAAGATAACCCGACGGACAAGGGCGATTATGCCTGTGCATCTTTACGGTCAGGTCTGTGATATGGATGCAATAATGCGAATTGCAAGAAGGCACAAGCTATATGTCCTGGAAGATTGCGCCCAATGTTATTTGGGGACCGACCATAAGGGAAGGATCGGCGGTACCATAGGCCATGTGGGCAGTTTCAGTTTTGAAAACACTAAGCATGTGTCTACAGGAGACGGCGGGATATTAATTACTGACGATAAGGTCTTGGCGGAAAGAATGAGAAAATTTGGCTGTTTTGGTTTTAAGACCGTTAAAGCAGAAGGAGGCCAGGCCAGAGGAAAGGTCGTTAAAGATAATTTTCAGAATCCCAAATGGTTGCGCCATGATACTTTCGGGTTTAGTTTTAGAATGCCTGAAACATCTGCTGCCATAGGTCTAGCCCAGGTTGAAAAAATCAATTACCTAGTTAAAAAAAGACAGCAGATTGCCGCTAAGTACCTCAAAGCAATAAAAGATACCGGTTGTGATTGGTTAATACCCCAGAAGGTTCCGGTTGGTTATGTTAACACTTATTATACTTTGGCGGTGAGATACGAAGGTGAGACAAAGCTTAATGTTAGCTGGTATGATTTTAGGAAAAAATTCATGGAACTTGGCGGAGACGGGATCTATGCCGCTTGGGCCTTGGTTTATGATGAGCCGGTTATGAGGCTGATCAGCGAAGAGGGCAGATATTTCAAAGACCTAAAACCCCAAGCCCCAACTCTTAAAGGGTTTTTAGAAGGAGTCAGGTGTTCGCAGGCAGAACGGCTGCAGCCGAAGTTAATGCAATTTACAGCCAATCAAGGCATTGAAGCAGACATGGATTTGCAAATAAATGCTTTGAAAAAAACCATTAATCACTTTCAGCGCTCTGGCTTGAAGAATTAGAGTTATAAGCTGACTTGATGTCAAAACAAACCGCCAATTTGGCGGTTTGTTTTTGTGATACCTCGATAAACAGTGAACTTAATTTAAGCATTAAATCTTGATAGTGTCAATATTGAAATAGTATAAAAAATTCATATGATTTTAAGGTGATAGATTTCAAAAACCTAAAAAACCCTTACTTAATTGCGGAAATAGGCATTAATCATAATGGCGACCTTAACGTTGTCAAAAAGTTGATCGATGCTGCTCATGCTTGTTCTTGGGATTGCGTTAAATTTCAAAAAAGAAACCCCGATATTTCTGTGCCCGAACACCAGAAAAACGAACCCAAAGACACTCCCTGGGGCAAGATGACCTATCTGGAATATAAGAAAAAGATTGAATTTGAAAAGAAAGAATATGACCAGATCGCCCGATATTGCAGCTACAAACCCATTGACTGGACAGTTTCGGTATGGGATCTGGACAGTTTAAATTTTATTAAAAAATACGATATTCCGTTCATA
>MGKV01000016.1:0-7768 GCA_001795795.1 Candidatus Yanofskybacteria bacterium RIFCSPLOWO2_02_FULL_45_18 | reverse complement strand
TTTTATTAAAAAATACGATATTCCGTTCATAAAGATCCCCTCGGCTCATTTGACCAACCACAAACTTCTTAAGGCATCGGCCCAAACCGGCGTCCCCATTGTCGCGTCAACGGGAATGAGCACTCTTAAAGAAGTGGACGAAGCGGTTGCTATTCTTAAAAAGCATGCTTCACAATTCGTCTTGATGCATTGCAATTCTTCATATCCGGCAAAACTGGATGAATTGAATTTAAAAGTTATTCCCGCGTTGAAAAAAAGATATAAGTGTCTTGTAGGTTACAGCGGTCATGAATATGGTTTGGATTCTACCTCTACCGCTGTTGCATTTGGAGCCAGTATAGTAGAAAGACATATTACTCTTGATCATAGTATGTGGGGAACTGATCAGGCCTCCAGTATCGAACCACAAGGGATGGATAAATTGTATAAGCAAATTGTGTCTATCCAGCGTTATCTTGGAAACGGAAAAAAGAAGGTTTACGAAAGCGAATTGCCGTCTAGAAAAAAATTAAGAGGATATTAAAATCGCTAAAACAAAAAACGATACGCGGCGTATCGTTTCAGATTTTTTCCTCAACTAAACCACTGACCTGTCTTAGTTTATAAGTCTTGGTATATCCGATAATTTAGATATAACAGGAAACGATTTTGCGTCTTTTCTCCACCCATTCCACTCATTAGAAATACCGATGAAATCACATCTGAATTCTACCGCAGCTTTGTAATCCGAGTCGCTATCACCTACAAAAATAATAGCTTCAGGCCCCAGTTTTTCTTGTTCGGCAATGTATTGTAGATTTTCCACCTTACCACCACCGATCGGTTCTTTGGTAGACCCAAAGACACCGGAAAAAAAGTGGTGTATTCCCAATTTTTTGATTATATCTTGCAGTGCCGGTGAGGCAGTGCCGGAATTAATGTACAACTTGAGGTCGAGGTTTGTAAGTGTTTCAAGTGTTGATAAGGTACCCGTCGCCAGACCAGCTTTAAGTATTTTTTCTTGAACATAATCGTCAAATACCCGACTGGCTTTTTCTGTTAATGTGGAGATTGTTTCTTCGGGCTCATTCAGGTGTTCAAAAACATAATTAAACACTTTTATCCTTCCGCCTGATTGCCCGGCGCATAACTGGCTTATTTCTTCGAGGTGTTTTTCATATTGACCAACCCAAGGATTAAACACAATTTTCCATGCCTCCTTTTTAAATACCGCATCGGAATCTAACACGAAAACGCCGTCAAAATCGAATACGATAATTTTTTTATTCATTCGAGCGGCAAAATATCTTCACCTACTTGCTTGTGACAAATGCCGTAGAAACAGGTCACAAAAATGTGCGTGGACAGATGTGCCTTGTAAGTTACTAACTCTACGTCTCTCGGTTCAAAATGCCGATGCAACAGCGCGAGGAAGTCGGCACGGGTCAGTTCGCCGAGATGGAATTTGTTGTGCGTGCTCTTGCCCGATGACCCCGTGGGATTTTCAGGAGAACTGACCACTAGCACACTGCCGGGCTTGAGAGCATCCTTAAGCGCCGCGATGAGACCGTCTTGGTATTCCATCTCGATGTGTTCCAAACCTTCGATGCAAGCGATGTTGTCGTACCGCTCTTTCCCCAAACTGGGATGACGCAGATTGCCGACGTTGAATTGAGTCGCGTCATTACCGTATACTCGACGAGCATACTCGACGGTGGGCGGGTCAAATTCGAGACCCTCGTACATTACACCGAGCGGTCGTAATACTTCGGCAGCGTAACCGCTTCCGCACGGAAAATCGAGCACACGCTGCTTAGGGCGGCAGAAGAGGCCAACTAGGTAGTAACGACCCTTGTGGCGGGCGATGAGGTCAGCCATATCGATGTCTGGGATGTCTGTGGCCTTGACGACCACCTTATTGCCAGCTGGAATATTAAACTCCTTGTCCAGCAAATACAGTCGTTCTGTGTCGTTGCCACCACGGTTGATGATGCTTTTTGTCATTTCTTACTCCTTCTTTCTTTAAGTAGGGAGAAGCGGAAGTTTCCGAAACTAAAACTAGTTCCCCTTCCCCGCACTCATACTGACAGATTATCAGCGTAATTGTGTAATGTCAAGATGTTGATTGTCAAGGTCGACGGGCAACATTTCCATTATTATGGTAATAAGCCAACCAAAAGAAAATACCGGATTAAACAGCCGGTATTTATTTACCTCTCACTTCGAACAGTTTATCGCATATCCAATATTTTCAGTGTCTGGCCGGAGTCAATGTATGCGCGGGTCTGAAGGAAATGGTCTGTCGGCATGTCCCCAAAGTTCAACGGCTCGTCGTTCTCTCCGTGCAGGACCTTAGTGGCATCATCCAGCTCTAGCATATACTTGAGGAATTTATCGTCGTAAACCGGTTCCCACTCAACGCCGCTGGTATTGGTCCCTGCCGGCTGGAATGTAATGCCGAATACCCGAGTAAGCTCTCTGCGTACCCGTTCGTAGTTGATAATCGTTGTGCCGGGATACCAGGTAAGTGTAAACATCCGAGTGTTAACCGAGTCAATCGGGTGACCCATGTTGGAATAGTATTCCTGTTGCCAAAGCATGAACCTGACGGTCGTTTTAAGGTCTTCAAGTGTCTCGGTCGGACAGGCGAGGATCCAAGTACAGTTCGAGTGAATTCCGTTTTCCAAAGCGTTTCTGATTCCAACAACCATAGAACGGGGGAATGCGTGCTTTTCGCCCGCAACCATCACTTCTTCCATTCCGTTGGAGAGCGTGTGCCCGCCTTTACCAATTGCCTCAAGCACCTTCGGGCTGGCGCTTTCGGGACCGAAGCCGATGTATTTGCATCCCGCTTTGGCCATTGTTTCGGCGGTACCGCGAGTAGTCGCATTCAGACCTGCTACTTCATCAAGGCGAGTATGCGTGCCCCAGGAGACAATATTGTTGATCAATCTTATCCTGTCTAATGTAACCGCAAAGTTATCGTCGGGGAATCCGTGGAATTTTATGCCGTAATGTTCTATGTGATGTTGAAGCTCGGTCATAATATGCTCGGCTGAACGAACGCCCCACTTGCGTTCGCCTTGCGAACCGCGAAAACAATACTTGCATCCGAACGGACAGCCCCTGCTTGAAACCGACGAGGTCTTTGGTGCTACATCTTTGTCGTCCCAAGGAATGGCAGAACTGTTGTTGGCCTGACGGCTCCATATCGGTACAGTTAGGTATCCTTCAAGTACCTTGCGGCCGAATACATCCGTTCTCAATAGTTCCAGATCGCCGAACGGAAGAAGGTCTAGATTACGCGGCCTGTCGCCTGCATATACAAAGCGGCGTCTGCCATTTATTTCTCCGATATAATACGGCGCAAGTTTTCCGGTATTCAGAGCATTCTTAAATCCAATTCGGTGTATAGCGAGAGCGTCATAAACAATTTTAATTACCACATCATCGCCTTCAGAATGGGAAACACCGTCCAACTCGGGTATGTAGTTGAGATTGAACAAATGTTGTCTCAATTCCGTGGCGAGACCGCCTCCGCTTACCAGAAAAACTTCAGGCAATGTTTGCTTGATAAATCTGGCTAATTCTCTCTGCCACTTGAATGTGGTTATTTTTCCCGAAAGTCCGATCAGATGCGGCCTGCCATAAACAGTAACATGCCTTTGGATATGGTCTTTGGCTTCTTGGAATGTGGGATGCCTGCCCCAAGGCAGATTTTCCCCTTGGGCAACTCTTTCTTCCCAAAGTTTATCTTTTATTCTGTTACCGTATTGGTCAACAGGCCCGTTCAGGTCAATTATTGAGACGTCTACTTCGAAGTGGTCTCTGAGGCGTGTAGCCATAAGAAGCGGGCCCTCCGGCGTATTCACCGGTCTTGCGCTTTCGCGAAGAGGCATATTGATGAAGAGTACTCTTGCGCCGCGCAGATCGGCAGGGGAGACATCTTTAACGATCTGTTCCGGGTGGACGTAAGGTTTTGTCTCACAACCCCCCGTTATGGTCTGAGCCAGAGGAATGATCTTAGCCATCAAGTGCCTCGTTTTTCAAGGTTCACACGGAAACCATAGCACATGTCTTAAATCCGTCCAGTTCTTTACAACTATTGTTTTTATGTTAAACTATAGCCATTCTTTAACAACTGCGAGGTGCACTAGTGGGACTATCTGGGAGAACAGCTCTGGTTACCGGTGGATTAGGAACGCTTGGTTCTGAATTTGTAAAGACCCTTGCTCTTGAGGGAGTTAAGGTTGAAATTTTTGATATTAAGACAGATCTCCCCCCTATTCTTCAAGAGTTAGTAAATGAGGGCTTCGAGATAAGAGTCTCTCTGGTTGATATTACTAATTACTTATCTGTCGAGATAGGGTTTAATAATTTTGTGGAGGTTCCAACCGTACTCATTAACTGCGCTGGCCTTAACACGGTGATAGGGCCTTTGCCTCTTGAACAAAACGGCCCGTTTGAGTATTATTCTGAAGAAGAGTGGGACTCGGTCATCGACTCTCATCTGAAAGGCGCGTTTCTCGTGTCGCGGGAATTCTTCCGAAGATTTAAATCAAGCGGGCAAAAAAACGGGAGTATCATAAATATTTCTTCCACCTACGGCTTGGTGTCTCCGGACCAGTCGGTCTACGAATATCGGCGCCAAAGAGGCGAGAATTTCTATAAGCCGGTTGCCTATACTGTGGCCAAAGCGGGGATGATTGGGCTTACCAAGTGGCTTGCCGAATATGGCGGTCCGTTGGGTGTCAGAGTGAATGCTCTCGCTCCCGGCGGGACTGATGGCGGTCGGGGTCTGGATCCGGAGTTTGTTGAGGAATATGAAAAAAGGACAATGCTTGGCAGGATGGCGTCGGTTGAGGATTATAATGGGGCGATTTTGTTCCTTGCATCCGACACGTCTCGCTATATGACAGGTGCTACATTAGTAGTTGATGGCGGCTGGACCGCCAGGTAAAAAGGTTGAGACGAAGGTGATTATAAAACTATGATAGTTTTATAATCACCTTTTTAGTATAAACGGCTCAATGAACACATGTCCATTGAGCCGTTTATTATCGAACTGGTTGACAGCTTCTTGACCGTATGATAATTTTAACCCTACCGAAATGAAAAAATATCTATATACAAGCTTTGACATACGAAAACTTGGCGTCGTGGATAAAGATGCAAAGAATATTTTAATAATAAGCCCGCCATATTATTTATTCGGTAGAAGTGGTGCTGACATCACTAGAAATATAGTTCTTGTTTTGGGTGATAATTTTAAAAAATTCCCTTTCCCCGATGACGAACAGGAGTGTATTGATGTTTTTAATAAATGCCTTGATTTTGTAAGACGGGAATGCGTGGATTGTAAACTGTACTACAAACCTCATCCGACCTCGCTCGATAATGACGCAGGAATCTATGATCTTCGATCTTTTGAAATATTGAAAGATAGAACTGCGGCAGAAATATTTTTTTATGAAAATTTTAATCAGATAAAACATGTTTTCTCCCCGTGCTCTTTGGCCTCGCTATCGGCTTACGGTTTAGGATTAAATTCGCATGTTTTTTTCAGATTATTAAAAACCTCGTGGGGTGAGTTGGGTAGAGCATATTTTAAAAGTTATTTGGAAGGAATGCCGGAATCTTACTTTATTTCTGATTTAGATCAGCCACTCAAAGAAAACAAGAAATTGCTGGAAAAAGATGTTTTTTTTGAAAATCATTTGGCAAAACAATTAGATGAAAATCCGGGTACTGTTTGGTTCACCATCGTGGATCCGGCTTGCCTTCAGTCGGTGCTTGTTATATCTAAACTGATCAAAAAACTTTCTCCAAATCGAAAAGTTGGCTTGCTTATCATGCGCCACGAACGATGGAACTCAATAAATATGGACAGAATTATGAAGCATTTTGACAACTTTAGTTTTTTCCCAAAAGTTTCTTATGCTCTTAAATTGACCAATTTACTTAATGCATTCAAAACAACCGTTGCGGTAAAAAGGTTTAAAATTAAACCAGGAGATATCATCTGCGGAATGGATATGGGCTCTTTTCTTGAGAATTGTTTCATTTCTTATTTCAAAAAGAACTTAAGCATTCAAATTACAACAGACCAACTTTTTAATTTTACTCATCATTTTGAAGCCCCACCCGACCTGTCCGACTTTAACGTTAAGTGGACGACACTTTTTTTAAATTATATCTTTGTATCCGTCCTCGGTCTTCACGGGAGTATACGACTGTATCGGCCAAGCAGAAAAAACGGCGGACAATTCACAAGGTATAGAGAGGCAATAAATAAAGTTTTTGACGTTGTGTATATATTCAAACATACATAAAAATAGTTAACAAAAACCCGCGTAAAGACGCGGGTTTGCCGGCGATCAGAAAAGTTCGGCGGATAAGCCGCCGTCAAAACTAACAACCGAGCCGTTTATATATTTAATGTCATGTTCAACGACAGCTCTAACAAAATCTCCGATCTCGGCGGGCCTGCCGGCTCTTTTCAGCGGTAATCGCTCTTCCAGTTTCGTCATATCAGTCGCTAAGCTGACCAAACGGTCGGTCTTTATCGGCCCCGGTGCGATATTGATACAGCTGACACCTTGTTCCGAGTAATGTTTTGTCAATGATTTTAGAATAGCCCAGAACGCCACGCGGTACGCGCACGACAAGACCATTGTTTCATCAGGTTTTTTAATCAGATGAGAGGAGATAAGAAAAATATATCCTCCGGGATTGATTTTTAGATTTTGTAGCAATACGCAGAAGCCCAAGAATAGCTGGTTGTGATATTTAGACCACTCATCTACTGATATCTCAAAAAAACTCTTTTTAGGCGGCCCTCCGGTATTAAGAACAAGAACATCGGTGAACCGATAGAAGTCGGCAAATGCTTTCACTGATGCCAAGTCAGAAGTATCAATGTCGGCTCTAGACGCGGCTGTCACCTGGCAACCAATCTTTGTTAATGAGTCGCAAATAGCTTTTCCAATTCCTCTTGAGCCGCCGATCACAATAGCTTTATGCTTCACGTCTTGAGCCCTCCTTCTTTTGTTGTTCTCGCCATTCCTCCGTCGTGATTTTTAGCTTTTCTCCGTTTCCTAGGGTCAATGAAAGTTTACGCAAGTTGCTAATTATGTTCCCGCATTCAGAAAGAGAAATGGCGTGTCCTTCATCCCCATGCCGCTCTTTCCTTGATCCTCGAACGTAAAAAAATAAATGAGACGGCTCAAGCCCAAGTGCTACATACAATACATTCGGATTGAGAGAATGATAACCGAAAGCTACCGGCAAACCAAATCGTTGTTTCATGATGCCGATGGCTTTTAGATTTGCATCGTCAAGATTATGGGTTAGTTGGGTGTGGATGAGAGTAATTTGATCTTTGAACTTGCCTATTTTTTCAACAAAAGTCGCTACTCCTTCCATGTCGGACATGCCGGTAGAAACAAACACCGGTCTGCCTGCCATTAAGACCTTGGCCATCAATTCTTTGTTTCCTATATCTTTACTTAAAATTTTGTAAAAATCAACCCCAAGTTCTTCAAAGAAATTAATTTCATCAAGATCTGCCAGCGCTATACCAAACTTGATCTTTGCCGCTCGTGTCTTTGTGGCAGCTGTTTCATAATATTTGTCATCTAGACGAGGCCAGTTCGGATGTCTTTGATACCATGCCTTTTCCGGCATTTGAAAAGTAACGCCATCGGGCCCCATCGCAAGCAGAGTGTCAATATATTCATCAGCATAGCCGGGATCTCCAAGATGGTTTACTCCGATTTCGCAAATTATT
>MGKV01000015.1:4620-5018 GCA_001795795.1 Candidatus Yanofskybacteria bacterium RIFCSPLOWO2_02_FULL_45_18 | reverse complement strand
CCTGCAAACCGTCAAAAAGAATATCTAAAACTTTAAATTTGTGCGGTCTGCTTTGTTGCAGGTTTCAGCAAAATTCAAAGACCCCGCTTTAGCGGGGTCTTTGAATTTTGCCTGCGGTACTCATTCACAATACCGCCAGTATTGCTCATTCCGTTCCTCGCCTGCGTCGCGCATCCCATCCCAAATTTTAAGTTTTATAAATTGCTACTTTGTGAAAAGAATTCTGGTGTTTTTGAGCAAAAAAAGAGCCCAGGGACATGGAGTCGCCTGGGCTGAAGTAATAAGGCCAGAAACAAGGAATAATGGCGAGGTGGGATTCACCGGATCACTGGTGTAACCCTCCACCCACCTCGCTCTCTTCTTTTTTTCGCCATTCCCGCCGCTCCGAAGGCGGTTCA
>MGKV01000015.1:0-4609 GCA_001795795.1 Candidatus Yanofskybacteria bacterium RIFCSPLOWO2_02_FULL_45_18 | reverse complement strand
TCTCTCGCGAGCCGTAAAGAGATGGCATGGAGCTACTCGACACAGTGCCTTCCAATAAGTAAGCGCACTCCGTCGAATGCCATCCCGAAGGGTTCCTTTTACGGAGATCGCTACTCTGTCCCCCCTCATAACCAGTGTGGTAAAAACCACCATTTTTGCTTGTAAAAATGCAGGAAAGTGGCGAGCTTCTTATCAATCTGTTAATTGTCAATTCCCCGCCACTTCCTTTGCACACTATGTCTACAAGCAGTATAGCATATCCACCTACTATTTGTCAAATCCTCGCTCTCGCCCAGCACCTAACCCCCAAGGGATAAGCCGCCTTGGCTCTGGCGGGGTAACCGAAACCCATCATTTTGCTAGGTTCTGAAAATGAGGGGTGAGATTAGAGGAGGTCATCGCTGGAATGACCAGACTCGACCGCGCCAGGGCTAAGGCGGCTAGGTGGAGATGGTGGCAAGAGCGGTAAATCCTTATGCCTGCGCAGTGACGGCGGCTTTGACTTTAGCCGTTATCTCTTCTTCCATTTTGGGGTTTTCCTTTAGGAATTGACGGGCGCCGTCAATCCCCTGTCCCAACTTCTGACTGCCATAGTTATACCAACTGCCCGATTTGGCGATAACGCCGCAAAGCGCGCCAGTGTTAATCAAGTCGGCTTGGCGCGAAATGCCTTCGTTGTAAAGAATATCAAACTCACAAGTCCTGAACGGCGCGGCAACCTTATTCTTCACCACTTTCACCTTCACCCGATTGCCGATGATTTTTTCGGCAGCTTGTATCTGCGCCGCCCGCCGAATCTCCAGACGAACCGAAGAATAGAACTTCAAAGCCATACCGCCGGGCGTCGTTTCGGGGTTCCCGAACATCACTCCAATCTTCATGCGCAGTTGGTTGATGAATATAACTGTGGTATTGGACTTGGCGACAATCGCGGTCAACTTGCGCAAGGCATGCGACATCAAGCGCGCCTGAAGACCCATGTGCTGTTGGTCCATCTCGCCTTCAATTTCCACTCGCGGGGTCAAAGCCGCCACAGAATCCACTATAACAACATCCACGCCAGCGGACTTAACTAATGCTTCAACAATGTCTAGCGCCTGCTCGCCGGTGTCCGGCTGGGAGATAAGTAACTGATCTATCTTAACGCCAATCTTTTTGGCATACTCGGGATCAAGCGCGTGCTCGGCATCCACATACGCCGCCACACCGCCTCGCTTTTGCGCTTCGGAAACAATATGCAGACAGAGAGTCGTTTTGCCGGAGCTTTCGGGGCCGTATATTTCAATGATCCGGCCGCGCGGCACGCCGCCCACGCCCAAAGCCAAATCCAGCGACACTGAACCGGTGGGTATGACATCCACATTGACATGCTTAACTTCGCCCAAACGCATAATTGACCCCTCGCCATACTTTTCCTGAATCGCCTTGACGGTCAAATCAACCGTTGACGGTTTTTTGCTTTCCTTTTGAACTTCTTTTTTAACCATTTAATAAATATCTGTTCCCTCCAGAACAGAATTAAATAATACTACACCCTAAATGATTACCCAATTAAAATCAAGCCCGCCTAAATTGAGCCGCTCTCGTTATTTTCAGAATCAGGGACATTGCTTGTGAGTATCGCATCCACATTATTAGCGCCGTCTTGTTTGATATAAACATCTCGCGGCTTAGCGCCATCGCCCGGGCCGATGATACCTTTTTCTTCAAGGATATCCAAAAGTCGCGCGGCGCGGGCGTAGCCGACCCGTAATCTGCGCTGCAGAAGTGATGCTGAACCTTTTTGCGCTGAAACGACTACGGCTTTTGCCTCTTCATACATTGGATCGTCGGCATCATCGTTGCTGGTACCGGCAGAAAATCCGCCGCTCTCCCCGACTTTGGCTTCAAAATCGGCCGAAAGGTTATTTTCATCTTCAGCCGTCAACTCAAGCTCTTCAGCCTGCATTTTCAGAAACTTGGCAACATCTTTGACTTCTTTTTCCGTCACCAAAGCGCATTGCAAACGTTTCATCTTGGATTCGGCCGATTGAAAAAGCATATCGCCGCGGCCAAGCAACTTTTCAGCGCCAGAGGTATCCAATATCGTCCGCGAATCAATTAAACTGGCGACCTGAAAAGCAACTCTAGTGGTAATGTTGGCCTTTATCAAACCGGTGATGACATCCACCGAGGGCCTTTGAGTGGAAACAACAAGATGAATGCCAACTGCTCTGGCCATCTGGGCCAGACGGACAATCGCCGCTTCCACATCACGGCCATAAGAAACCATCAAATCAGCCAACTCATCTATAACAATGACGATAAAGGGCATGATTGGCTCCTTTCTCTCGGACATTTTGACATTGTAGGAATAAATATCGCGGGAAGCGGTGCGCGAAAGAGTGTCATAGCGGCGGTCCATTTCATTGACAGCCCACTTTAACGCTCCCAGAACTTTTTTGTTTTCAGTGATAACCGGGGTGATAAGATGGGGAATACCGTTATAAAGCGAAAGCTCAACCCGCTTAGGGTCAACTAAAATAAGTTTCAAAATCTCCGGTGAATGTTTGTATAGCAGAGAAAGCAAAACCGTATTGATGCAGACCGATTTGCCGCTGCCGGTAGCACCGGCAATTAAAAGATGGGGCATCTTGTCAAGTCCGGCATAAATTGACGTGCCACCGACATCGCGGCCGACGGCTAAAGGCATAAAAGATTTTGAGCGTAGATATTCGTCGCTGTTGAACATATCACGCAGACCGACAATGGCGACTTTTTTGTTGGGCACTTCAATGCCGACCAAAGATTGGCCCGGAATGGGCGCCTCAATGCGAATCGGATGAGCCGCCAAGGCCAAAGCTAAGTCTGAATTAAGCGCAGTTATCCGCGATAACTTCACGCCCAAGGCAGGCCGCAAAGTAAAACGAGTTACCGTCGGACCAATGGAAACCTCGCCCATTTCCACATCAATGCTGAAATTGGCCAAAGTCTTTCTGATTATCTGAGCGCTGGCGTTGATATCTCCGGTAGCCGGCTCGTCCTGATCGGCATGCAGTAACTCCAACGGTGGCAGAGACCATTTGCCCAACTTCATGCTTTTAATGACAAATTCTTTATCGGTAAGCTCCGCAATTTTAGTTACTGTAGCTTTGGGCGTTATAATCGGTTTCAACTCCGGCTTCTTGTCCGGATTAATAACTTCGGAGCCGCGCCTTACGACTACGTTATCTGTCAGTTTTTCTCCTTCATCCTCGCGCCGGTTTATCAGACGGTATATCGGAACATCCAAAGTTACAAGAAGAGAAATAAAAAGAAGCGCCAAGAGTATGACCATGGAAGCATAAAAGCCCACCAAATTAAGCAGGGGAAGTCCTAAAATTACGCCCAGATAACCGCCCTGCAGTAAACGGGTATCAAAATCTCCATGGCCGAAAATATAAAAAACAGAAAGCACAGAAAGAACAAAAAGAACCGTCCCCAAAACCGCACTTAAGTAAATTTTCCGTGAAATTGACTTGAGAAAGGCCACACCAAAGAGAAGAAAAGCAATCGGCACGATGAAAAATCCCCAACCGAAAAGAGAGCGGGCAAAAGCGTCAAATATCGCTCCAGCCGTGCCGGCTTTACCGGCAAAACTTAAGACGCTTAAAACCGCCAAAATAAAACTGGCAATACCCCAAATGCTATTGCGCGTTTCTTGTGAGATGTCCAATTTGGGAGCGCTTTCACGCCTGGACCTTAACACTTTTTCCTTTCTTTTTATTTTAGACATTTAACCCCCCCTAATTATCGGATAATTAATTGCCAAAATCAAGGCCGCCAAAGCAGAAAAGGAAAAGGGGTCAGGTCCCTTTTCTGGGTCTTCCCCTAGGATGAAGTGTCGATTCTAATTTAAATTTCTTAACAACTCTTTGAATCCAATTTTCGGATCCAAATGGTCTCCCCTTGCTAACTGCATTGCGAACGTTTATTAAAATTCCTGATTCATCTCTCTGGTTTAACCAGGAAAGATAGTCGCTGGTCATTGGTACCGGCCATGGTGAAACAAGCTGCTTCTGTTCTTGACTGCCCCGTTTTCTTATCCAAGCACTGCCCCATCTCCAATCCTCTGCTCTATTTACCAGTTTCGCCCTTAGTGCGTTTCTTTCTACATATCTGCATACTTGTAAAAAATGACTGTCCTCCTGTATGGGAAATGATTTATACCTTCCTTGGTATAAATGGCCGTACCCAACCATATTTCGATGGACCAACCATCTTTGGGTGTGAGTAAGGGTTATCCAACGCATAAATTCGGGCAAGTCCTTCTTGTCCTTTGGATATAAAACAAAATGCCAGTGATTCGGCATTAAACAGTAAGCTAGTATCCGCATCGGGTATTTATCTTTAGCTTCGAGTAGAATCTTCTCAAACGCCAGATAGTCTTTCTCTTTCTCAAAAATCTGCATCTTCGCATTCGCACGGTTTAACACGTGGTAGATAGTATCGCCTTCAATTGTTCGAGTAGGTCTGGGCATTTATTTATCTAAGCATATTTAAAAATGACCTCCTCCCCGCACTCCACTTCGTTGCGTGCGGGGTTTCCTTTCGGGGTTGTCATGAGAGTTCGAGTTTTGTCTGCCGTGAG
>MGKV01000014.1:38247-52124 GCA_001795795.1 Candidatus Yanofskybacteria bacterium RIFCSPLOWO2_02_FULL_45_18 | reverse complement strand
AAAAAGACCTCATTGGGGTTTTAGATAGGAATGTAAAAGAATTCGGTTCCGGCCTTGAAGACACCTCGTTTATATATCAGCTGGCCAACGGCATCATTGAACATCTGTCCGAAATAGACCAGATAATTGAAAAAGCCGCCCCCCAGTGGCCGCTTGACCAAATTGCAGTCGTGGACCGCAATGTTTTAAGAGTCGGCCTCTACGAACTTCTTTTTGGCAACAGGGAAGAAGTGCCGCCCAAAGTTGCGATAAATGAAGCGATAGAGCTGGCCAAATCATTCAGCGGAGAGTCGTCGGGCAAATTCGTCAACGGCGTTCTGGGAACCGTTTACCGCGAGATAGGCGAACCGGGGAAAGATGACGCCCCGCCCGCCAAAGAGAAGGAAGCGGGGGCTAAGTCATCGGAAGAAGCGACCAAAGAATAATTAGAATTATAGGAATAAAGAGAGTTATCAGTATTATTAGATTAAAACCTAATAATTCTGATAATTCTTCTTATTCTGTTATTTCTCACAAGCACATGCGCGATATTTCAGAACTAGAGAACGCCATAGGCATAAAATTTAAAAACAAGGACTTACTGCTTGAAGCCCTGACCCACCGTTCTTATCTCAATGAGAACAAGGATTGGCGCGTAAACCACAACGAACGGATGGAGTTTTTGGGCGATGCTGTCTTGGAACTCGTCGTTACCGAATTCCTTTTTAAAAATTATCCTAATCCGGAGGGCGAGATGACCAACTGGCGTGCCGCATTGGTCAATGCCAATATGCTCTCGCAGATTACGAATGAATTTTCTCTTGATAAATATGTCTCATTGTCCCGAGGAGAAGCCAAAGATACCGGCCGCGCCCGGCAATATATCTTAGCCAATGCCATAGAGGCGCTCATCGGAGCAATATACCTAGACCAGGGTTATAAAAAGTCAGGCGAATTCATTGAACACTTTGTTCTGGGGAAACTGCCCCAGATAATTGAAAAAAAGTTGTACCGCGATGCCAAGAGCTTTTTTCAGGAACAAGCGCAGGAACGAGTCGGCATTACCCCGACTTATGAGGTGCTGGAAGAGTGGGGGCCGGATCACGCCAGAAATTTTAAAGTGGGCGCTTTTCTGGAAAAAGAAATGGCAGGCGAAGGCGAAGGGCCTTCCAAGCAGGAGGCCCAGCAGCTGGCCGCTGAAAATGCCTTAAAAAACAAGGGGTGGGACTAGAAGTAAATTTTCAATTATCAACTTACAATTCACAATGAATTTACAATGTTCAATTGATCAACTGAAGAATTGGATTATTCAATGTAAATTTATGCTTGTAAATTGTACATTATTTTGCTAGAATATTCGGCATGCTTATTATACGATTACAACGCGTGGGAAAGCGGGGACAGGCCTATTTTAGGGTTGTCGTCCTTGAGCACACCAAAAAGACAAAAGGTGAATTCCTTGAACTTTTGGGTTCCTATGATCCCCACAAAAAAGCGTTGCAAGCCCAAAAAGAAAGAATTGAATACTGGATATCTAAAGGAGCGCAGATATCGCCCACGGTTAATAACCTTCTGGTAAATTACAAATATTGGGACAAGTCCAAAATGGCCAGCTGGAAACCCAAGTCCAAATCCAAAACAAAAGAGGCCGGGGGAATAAAACCTGCTCCGGCAAAAAAGTTAACGAGCGAAAGCGGGGAAATACTGAACGCAGAAGCACGAAGTGAAACACCCGCCACCGAAAGTCAATCGGAGGCACCCTCCGCAGAGGCGGTAACCGCCAATATTTAACTTCAAATAGGGGCCGCTGGGCCCTTATTTTGTATCCGGAAAATCATAAAACACATGAACTATCCCAATTTAAAAAAAGGGCACTCCCGCATATACCGATTAATAGAGCAAGAATTGAAAAGACAAAAACGGGTTATCAATCTGGTACCCTCGGAAAATTTTGTATCCCAAGCCGTGTTGGAAGCGCTGGCAACTCCTTTTACCAATAAGTACGCCGAGGGTTATCCGCATCGCCGCTATTATCATGGCAATGAGGTTTCAGACAAACTGGAAGATTATACCAAAGGACTGGCGCTGAAAATTTTTAAACTTTCACCAGAAAAATGGTCGGTCAATGTTCAACCCTATTCGGGCAGTCCCGCCAATATAGCCGTCTATACCGCGTTGGTCGGCAGAGGAGAAAAAATCCTTTCAATGAACCTTGAACATGGAGGCCACTTAACTCACGGCCACAAAGTCAGCGTGACCGGCCAAACATGGAACTTCGCCCATTACGGCGTGGGCAAAGACGGTTTTATTGACTATGCGGAAGTGGAAACAATCGCGCAAAAAGAAAAACCCAAACTAATAATCTGCGGCGCTACCGCCTATTCAAGACAAATAGATTTCGCGAAGTTCGGCAAAATAGCCAAAAAAATCAACGCTTTGCTTCTGGCGGATATTTCCCATGTCGCAGGGCTTGTCGTCGGCGGGGCGCACCCTTCGCCGTTTTCCCACGCTGACGTTGTCACATCCACGACTCACAAAACCTTACGCGGTCCGCGCGGCGCTTTTATTGTTTCGCGGGCAGAATTGTCTGACAAAATTGACAAAGCCGTTTTCCCCGGACTTCAGGGTGGCCCTCACTTGAACAATATCGCCGCTATGGCAGTGGCATTTGAAGAAGCGTTGAAACCGAACTTTAAAAAGTACGCGCGGCAAATAATTAAAAACACCCAAGCCCTTGCGGCCGAACTGAAAAAATACGGATTTAAGGTCATCTCCGGCGGGACGGATAACCATCTTCTGCTTGTTGATGTAACACCTCTGGGTCTTCCGGGCAAAGAAGCGGGGGAGTTGCTTGAAAAAGCGGGAATTATCGTAAACAAAAACATGATTCCCTATGACACCCGCAAACCATGGGATCCGTCGGGCATCCGCCTCGGTACGCCGGCTGTCACCACGCGCGGGATGAAAGAAAAAGAAATGCGCCAAATCGCGGAATGTATTAGAATGATACTCATAGACCGCCTCAATCCGTTAAAAATCAGAAAAGAAGTTGAACGGCTTACGCATAGATTCAAAATTCCCTTAACTCCTAATGACTAAATGACTAATTCCTAATGACTATTTTTATTGACGGGCGTAAAATTGCCGAGGAGTTGCTCCGCGACCTCAAAAATGAAGTTGAACGCAATCAGCTCAACCTTTGTCTTGCGGGAATTTTGGTAGGCGATGACCCCGCGCTTAGAAAATTCGTTGAAGTTAAAAAAAGAGCCGCTCAGGAGATGGGCGCGGCTTTTGTTCTGTATGAATTCCCCGATGATATCAACAGTGAGGAATTGACCAAAGAGGTCTTGGCTATTGCCAAATCGCCGGATAATAACGGACTGGTCATAGAGCTTCCCTTGCCAGCCCGAATTAATACTCAGAAGGTTTTGGAATTAATTCCGGCAAAAAAAGATGTGGATGTTCTTTCGGGGAAAATGCAGGAACTTTTTTATCATAATATGCCGCCCGTTCTTCCGCCTGCCGTAGAAGCTCTAAAAATAATTTTTGGTAATTATCGTGTTAATCCGCGCGGCAAGACCGCCGCCATATTCGGACAGGGCATATTGGTTGGAAAGCCGATTGCCCACTGGCTGGAAACTAACGGCGCCAGAGTTCACCGCATTGACGAATTTACTCAAAATCCGGAACAACTGTCGCCGGGAGCAGATATTGTAATCGCGGGGGTCGGCAAACCCAATTTCATCACCAGTTCTATGATTAAAACCGGAGCAATAGTTATTGACTACGGTTATGGTAATGAAAATAATAGACTGACGGGAGATGTTGACCCTAGAGTTTCCGCCAAAGCCGGCCTGTTTACACCTGTTCCCGGCGGAATGGGGCCGATAGTTATTGCGGCAATGCTGAAGAATCTTGTGGAGTTAAACACCTAATGCCTTATTACCGATTATGAACCTGTATCTTTTTCAACTGATCAATTCTTTTGCCGGCCGATATTCATGGCTTGATAAGCTGGGTATATTTTTTGCCGATTGGTTCGCTTATTTAGTCATCCTCTCGCTTCTGGTAATCGCTTGGCGCCATCGCTGGCCTAAACAATTGCTTGTCATTCCATTCGGTTCAGCCGTTGCCGCACGGGTTGTTGTGGAAATTATCCGCTTTTTTTATCACCATCCCCGCCCCTTTGTAGTCCTCGCCGATACGCATAAACTATTAGATGAGTCCTCGTATTCTTTTCCTTCCGGCCACGCCTCGTTTTTTTTCGCCCTTGCAACCGGCATCTACTTCTACAACAAAAAACTTGGCGCTTGCTACTTGCTACTTGCTACTGTTATAAGCATCGCCCGCGTCTTCGCCGGCATTCATTGGCCGCTGGACATACTGGCGGGAGCGGGTCTGGGAATAGCGACGGCTTATCTGACCGCAAGATTTTCAAAAACAGCCAGCCAGTAACAGCCAAGGCGCCGGTAGCGCACGGAAAATGCTTTGCCCAAATCACTGCCGATGCGCCGTTTAAATAAATCCTCGTATTCGTTCTCCGAGAACCATCGCTGAATATCATTCACTCCATCAGCGTCAAACTTTCTGAAAAACCATCCGAGGAACCGTCCGAAGATCCAGTAGCGATAGGTAACGCTCACAAAAGCCGGTTCCAGAACAATCACTTTTTGTCCGGCATGCTTGAATATTAAGTCAAAAAGTTCGCTTAATTTTTCCTCCGGAAGATGGTGAATTATATCAACGGCTAAAAAAATGTCGCTTTTTTGGTAAGCCGTTTCATCAAAAATATTTTTAATTTTCAGATTCAAGCCCTGCCGGCAGCCGTGCTCCACAAACTTTTCGTTGGCATCAATGCCGCAGTAGGAGTTAGGCGAATCAATAAATTCGGCCATTCCTCCATAACCGGCAGCAACGTCAAAAATAGAATGATTCCTGCCGACTTCTTTTTTAAACTGTTCCAGCAATGCACGAGAATGGATGAAAGAAATCAGAAATCCGTAAATTTTAGGGTGGCGATATATAAAACGCATTGGTGCCGCGGGGGAGAGTCGAACTCCCATGGGGTTGCCCCCGCACGATTTTGAGTCGTGTACGTCTGCCAGTTCCGTCACCGCGGCAATTTGCTAATTTTACCCCAAAATCCGTCTTCTTTCAAGAAAAACGAGCCACGGCGGCTCGTTACATTAAATCCACAAACACCACCACACAAAGATACCTAAAGCAAAATCCGCGCATTTCTCAAAAATGTCGGGCACTACGCCAATTACCAATAATTTATAACGCAGAGATTAAATAAAAGAGAATTAACCACTAGTCTTGGCCAGCTTATCACTAAGGGCATTCCGTATTTCGCCGAAGAAATTAAAAAACTTAAATTTATCGCTTCCGAATACCGAGCTTCCAAGAAACTAAAGAAACTGAATTCTAAAACAAAACTAGAGCTTAAAATTTTGGAAAAAGACATTAAAAAAGAACTGGAGCTTTTGAACAAGATTGCCAATCATAGGTCATTGCATTCAGATGAGCAGTATTTAAGAAACAAACTAGAAAAATATTACAGTATCATCAGAAAGTTATAAGACCTCGGCTTCCTCTATTGGCGGAGGGTAGAGGACTCGGCTTCACCTCTCGGCCTAACCGTCGTTAGACCTCGGGCTAGCCACCGCCTCGCGGTATCGCCTGCTGGCGATACATCGCTCCGGCGTTCTCGTCCACCGCAAAAACAATTTATTGTTTTTGCGGAGGGTAGAGGACTCGAACCTCTAAGGGATTGCTCCCGCCGGTTTTCGAAACCGGTGCCATACCAATTAGGCGAACCCTCCCTCTTGATTTTTTACCTAAAATATTTTACCATAAAACCTGTTGTTTAACAAGGAGATTTTATGGCTTGGAAACACGTTTGCTATAACTGCCAATATGAATGGGACGCGAAAAAACGAGAGGGCCTTTGCCCCAACTGCAACTCAATAACAGTCATCGCCAACAATCTTAACAATTCCGAAGAAAATAAAATCGAGGAAACAAAAACCAACAAGAATGGCCCGGGGGACTGAATGACATTTACAGAACTCCTATTTAACCTGCCCGCTGACCCGACCAGCAAATGCAAAATCTCGGTTTTGCGGCCTATCTGGGATTCCCCCATTTTAATTTGGTCCTACGGAGGAAGCCCCGGATTCTCCCAACGTCATCCGTCTTTTGTTAAATTCAAGAGACAGGTTGCGGAAGCCGGCGTTATGATGGCCACTTACGATTATCGCGGCATGTGCGGCGATAGAGATTTTTGTTCAACCAGTTTGGAAACAAGGATTAATGACTTGATGGGAGTATACTGGTTGATTAGGTCGCATTATCCCAACAGCCGTCTTGTCCTTGGAGGCAATAGCATGGGCGGCTATACCACCATCGCCTCATTACCCTATATTGGAAGAGAGTCGGCCATAGTATTGCTGGCTCCGGCGGCTTATCATTGGCAAGCCAAATACGCAACTTTTGGCCCTCAATTCAGCGAAATCATCAGGAGAAACGAGAGCTGGAAAGATTCCGATGCTTTTCCTCTTCTTGACAGAGTCGTCACCCCCACGCTGTTTATTTATTGTCAGGATGATGAAGTTATTCCTCCGGATATAACCGACCGTTACATAAGAACAGTTCATCTTGATAAGTCAGAAATTGCTTTTCTGCCGGGCGGCCACAAGGTCTTCGCCGAGGAAATCAGAGTATCAACACTGGCAAACATGATAATATCTTTTCTGAAAAATAGTTTATTATTCCCGTAGAGTTAGGCGCGCACCGCGCCTTTTTTGTTTTGCCAAAACCGCTTATTTATTCTACTCTAAATCCAGCTTATTTAACAAGTAAAAGGATAAAATGTGGCCTACGACAACAAAGTATTAGATCACTACAAAAATCCACGCAATGTCGGCTCGCTGGACAAGAACGACCCCAATGTCGGCACCGGCGTAGTCGGCGCGCCCGAATGCGGCGATGTCATGAAACTGCAGATAAAGGTCTCGGAAGTTATCGTGGCCCACCGCCACATGTGCATGGATTGCCCGCACAGCTGGACCGAAAAACTGGTAGGCGGAAAATGTTTGAATTGTTCAACCTGCCCCGCCTGCAACGGCCATAATCGCATTATTGAAAACATCTTCGGGGAAGTGATTGAAGAGGCAAAATTCAAAACCTTCGGTTGCGGTTCGGCCATCGCCAGCTCCAGTTTGGCAACCGAATGGCTGAAGGGCCGCACCATTGACGAGGCGGCTAAAATAAAAAATACCGATATCGTGCAGGAACTTGCTCTGCCGCCGATTAAGATTCACTGTTCCGTTCTTGCCGAAGATGCAATAAAAGCGGCGCTTGACAATTGGAAAAGAAAACAAGCGAGCAGGTCGCCGCCGAACACCTCCGATAGCGGCAATGCGGCCAAACAAGATGATACGCCGCCCGCGCCAGAATCAAAGAAGGGGAAGTGAATAATGGCCTTATTTCCAATTTGAAAGCCCCAACACCAAAAAAACCTGCGGCTACGGCACCTCGTTCTCCACATAAAACACCAAGCTTGTCTTGGTTTTTTGTTTGGTGGACCTATGGGGAATCGAACCCCAACCTGATCCATGCCATGGATCCGTAATACCATTTTACTATAGGCCCCGGGTCAAAAGACAATTGAAAAAATAACACAAAAATGGTAAAATATCAATACTTTTATTACATGTAACGCCCTCGTAGTTTAACGGATAGAACACCTCACTCCTAACGAGGTAATCCAAGTTCAATTCTTGGCGGGGGCACAAGACAACAATGAAAAACAAATTTCTAAAGAATGGGCCCCGCAGTAGATTTTCGAGCAATTTTGCAAATGCTGATTTTACCAAAAATCAGCAACTCGAAAACTCGCTACAGGGCAAGAAAGTTTTGCTTATAGGGCTTGGCCTTTTGGGCGGAGGAATTAACGCGGCCAATTGGCTGATAGAGCAAGGCGCAAAACTGACCATCACCGACTTGAAAACTAATGAGCAGTTGGCTCCGTCTTTGGGGCAACTAAAAAATAAATCACGGATTAAATTTGTTTTGGGCGAACATCGTGAAAAAGATTTTCTGGACAATGAAATTGTTGTCGTCAATCCGGATGTACCCTTGTCCAGCCCTTTTCTTAAGTTGGCCGTTAAGCACAAAAAACAAATAGAAAATGAGCTGACGCTATTCTGGAAATTTTCTCAAAGCAAAAATATTATTGCCGTTACCGGAACCCGCGGTAAAACCACCACCACCAACTGGATCGGCCATTTTGTAAAATCAGCTCGCAAAGACACCCAGGTCGCCGGAAACTCTCCGCAAAATCCATTGCTTGACGCAATCTCAAAGAGCAAACCCAAAACACCTTTTGTTTTGGAGGTGCCGTCATTTTTGCTGGAACATTCTCTAAACAGCGGTTTTGCTCCCAAGGTGGCAGTAATAACCAATATCTCTCCCGACCATTTAAACCGCTACCGCAACCTCAGCCATTACGCCCTTACCAAAGCCAACATCTTCAAAAAACAAACAGCCAATGATTACTTGATTTTAGGTTGCGAGGACAACTGGACAAAAACTTTTCTCAAACAAAAACCTAAAAGCAAGGTTTTGTTCTTCTCAACCAAACAACTTCCGGTTGGCGAAGAAGGTTGTTTTGTCAGCAAAAATCGCCGGATAGTTATCCGTTTTAAAGGTAAGGAGTCCGTGGTCTGTGATTCGGGAATATTTGTGACAAGTTGGGGAGCGCATAACCTGAAAAACCTGCTCGCGACTGTGTTGGCGGCAAGAGTCTTCGGCCTGCCGTTGAATAAAATAATCCCGGCCACAAAAACATTGCCCCAAATAAAATTCCGCGAAGAGCTTGTTTATTCAAGGGGTGGTCTGGAAATTTACAACGATACGGCCGCGACATCACCCGAAGCAACCATTGCCGCGCTGGAACGGTTTGCCAAGCCCGCCAAAAATCTCATTCTCATCACCGGCGGCACAGACAGGAATTTGGAGTTCAAGAAATTGGCCGAAACCATGAAAAGTAAACTGAACCCAAAACAAGTAATTTTCCTCAACGGCAGTGCTACCCAGAAGTTAAAAAAAGAATTAGGATGGGAAAGAGCAATAACGCTGGAAACATTGGAAGAATGTCTTGATAACGCCCTGAAGATGGCCCGAAAATCACTGCCGACGGTTATTCTTTTTTCACCCGGAGCCAAAAGTTTTGAGAAATTCAAAAGCGAATACGACCGCGGGGAACAATTCAACACTTTGATTAAAAAAGTAAAATGATGGACACTCCTCAAGAAATAAAAACAATCTTAGAAAAGCTCCGAAACGGCGGTTATGACGGCTATGCCGTCGGCGGTTGTGTCCGCGATTTGCTCATGGACAGAAAGCCCAGTGACTGGGATGTCACGACCAACGCCGCGCCGGAAAAGCTTCAGGAACTTTTTTCGGAAAGTTTTTATGAAAACAACTTCGGCACCGTAACTGTCAAAATAGACAGTGACGACCCCACCCTCAAAGAAGTGCAGGTCACGCCATACCGGATTGAGGGTCGCTATAGCGACAAGCGCCATCCCGACGAAATAAAATTTGCCGACAAGCTGGAGGACGACTTGTCGCGGCGCGACTTTACGGTCAACGCGCTGGCGTTGTCTTCTGAAGGCGAGTTAACCGATCTGTTTGACGGACAAAGCGACATAAAAAACAAAGCCATCCGCACCGTCGGCAACCCCGAAGAAAGATTCGGCGAAGACGCCTTGCGTCTCCTACGCGCGGTGCGGTTTGCCGCAACATTAGATTTTGACATCGTCGACGACACTTTTATAGCCATCAAAAAAAATGCCGGCTGGTTGGAAGCCATATCCAAAGAACGGATTCGCGACGAACTCGTCAAAATCATTGAATCCGACAAGGCCTACGAGGGCGTGTTGCTATTGGAAGAACTCGGTTTACTAAAACATATCGTCCCCGAGTTGCGTGAGGGAATCGGCATAGCCCAGAATCTTCATCATATATATTCCGTCTGGGAGCATAACTTGCTGGCGCTAAAATACGCCGCTGATAAAAAATACTCCCTTGATATCCGCATGGCCTCACTGCTTCACGATATCGGCAAACCCAAGACCAAAAGAGGCGAGGGCCGCCAGTGCACTTTTTACGGCCACGATGTCGTCGGGGCGCGTATTACCGCCCAGATTTTAGAACGGTTAAAATTTCCTAAAGATTTTATTGAAAAGGTCTCAAAGCTTGTGCGCTATCATCTTTTTTACTATAACGTCGGCGAGGTTACCGCTTCGTCGGTGAGGCGGCTCCTGGCCAATGTCGGCCCGGAGAATATTGAGGACCTGCTAAAAGTGCGCGAAGCCGACCGCATCGGTTCGGGCGTACCCAAAGCCGTGCCTTACAAACTGCGCCATTTGAAATACATGATAGATAAAGTTATGAACGACCCTATTTCGGTCAAGATGCTCAAACTCAACGGCACCGAACTGATGGAAACGATCGGTATTGCGCCCGGCCCCATGGTTGGGTTAATATTAAGCTCGCTTCTGGCCGATTGCCTTGACGACCCTTCTCGCAATACCAAGGAATACCTCGCCCAACGCGCTAAGGAACTAATCCAAAAGACCCCGGACGAGATGAAGCGGGCGTTGGAAGTAATTGAAGAAGCCCAGCAAAAAGAAGAGGAGGAAAGAATGAAAAAATATTACATATAAAACTACGCCGGGCTGGAGTATGCCAGTAGTACGCACGCTTCGGGTGCGTGAAGACCGAGTGCGATTCTCGGCAGCCCGACCATTAAAGAAAAATTTCCCGCCTAAAGCTGTGCAATTGCCGGCGGGGAATTTTTCTTTACATTAAAAAACTTTTGGCGCAAAATTAAAATATAAATAATTTTTAATTATTTATATTTTATGAATCCCGTACAAAGTCTCGCCCGCGCTTCGCGGTCAAAGACCTTGGGCGGGCTACTTTGTACGGGATGAATGGAATTCCAAAAACAATTTTAATCATCTACGATATTTTATCCGACAAACCCGCGCCGGACGATCCGAACGCCGAATACACGCTGGCGGATTCGCGCAGTGAGATCACCGCCGTGCACGACGCCCTAAAAGAGGGGGGGTACAATGTTAAAATGCTCGGCCTCAAACGGATAAACTCCAAAGTCATCGCCAAAATTGAGGAGATAGACCCCGATGCCATTTTTAATTTGTGCGAATCGCTCTACGACAACGCCAAACAAGAAATGTATGTCGCCGGACTCTACGAGTTGCTGAAAATTCCCTATACCGGCTCACCGCCATTCGCGCTTGGCCTCGCGTTGAATAAGAGAAAAACAAAACAAATCCTCCGCGCCGCCGGTCTGCCCACGGCGGCCTCCATCGTAGTCATACAAGGCGAATCATTTTCGCTTTCCAATCTTGATGCGCCCTATATTGTTAAGCCGGTGCGTGAAGACGCCTCTACCGGCATCTCCGGAAAATCAGTGATAAACACCAAAGAGGAGGCCGTAGAACGGGTAAAATTTATCCACGAAACCTACCACCAACCGGCGCTGATAGAAGAATTCATCGCCGGAAGAGAGATAAATGTTTCAATAATGGGACCCTCCTACGATAAATCCGCGGAGAACGCGCATATTGAACCCAAGGTTTTGGCGGTAGGGGAGGTTGACTTTTCCAAAATGCCCAAAGAAGAACCGAACATCGTTTCTTACCAAGCAAAATGGGATCCCAAAAGTCCGTTGTATGAAGCCACCGAACCGCGCTACCCCGCCACACTTGATCCGGAAATCAAGGCTAAAATTGAAAAAGTTGCCCTGCGCGCGTATCAAGAAATCGGTTGCCGCGATTACGCCCGCGTTGACGGGCGATTGCGTGAAGACGGCAAGTTTTTCATTCTTGAGATAAATACCAACCCCGATATATCCCCCGAGGCGGGACTTGACCGCGCCGCACATGTGGCCGGCATGACCTACAACCAATGGATGTGTGAAGTCGCCTCATACGCCCTCGCCCGCGCCTCCAAAAAAGTTAAACAAGAACTCTCCACCAAAAGCGTGATATAAAAAAGCCGAGTTTGCTCGACTGTCTTAAAGTATCAAATACCAGTTCAATGCACAATAGCCGCTTTCTTGTAAAAACCGGATTTTCAAGGTAAGATAACGCCACTCATGGGCCCGTAGTAAAGTGGTATTACACGGCATTCGCATTGCCGAGGCGCGAGTTCGATTCTCGCCGGGTCCACAATTTGGGTCAAGCTTGAACAAAGGGTTGTTTTTAGTGCGGTTTTTGCACAAATAATCTAACGGGGGGTTCAGCTTAGCTTCAACAATTTTGCCGTTAAGAATTACGAGCTTTTCAAAGAAAGCTCGGGCAAGCAAACCTCGTAAATCGGGGCTTGCTTTCGTATAGGCACGATAGCAGTTATTTGCGAGATATAAGGCAATCTCTAATGTTTTAACTATTTGCGATAGCTTTGACTCGGTAGAACCCAGCTGGGATTTAAGGTTTATTTCGTCTGCCTCTAACTTCGCTTTTAATCTTTCGTAAGTTTCCTCGTCAATTAAAGACCGTCCTTTGTCTATAAAATGCAAAAACATATCTTCTTTTTGCTTTTGAATCTTTTCAATTTGGGACGCAAGCGACCTTTTCATTCTATCGTATACGACCTGCTCGTCGCTAAACACTTTTTTAACCCGCTCTCTCAACTTTTCAGTAAATGAATCGGGGAGTTGAATCGTTTTCATAAGTTCTCCGAACTGGTCGTTAAAAACATATTCCTGAAAATACTTTTGTTTGCATTCAACTCGCTCGCCTTTAATTGATTTAAGACAGCGAAGGTATCTTATGACAGTTGTTTTTTTCTTATGTTCTTCTCCCGTTAATCTACTCGTGCATTCGCCGCAGAAAGAAATGCCTCGCAAAGCAAACCGATGCTTTTGTGACTTATCCGCCCCGCCATTTCTCCGATATAGGATATCTCTTACGGTAAAGAATAAAGATGGCTCAACCAAAGATGGGTGGATACCATTATATTCTTTGCCTTTGTAAGGAATCTTTCCGATGTAGGCGCAATTGTGGAGCATACGATGCAAATAACTCTGCGTTAGAGGTTTTTTGTTTCTTGTAGGAAAACCGTCTTTGAATAGAATTTTGGCTAATCTTCGCAAGGAATAATTGTCAGTAGCAAACATTTGGAAAGTTTTTGGAACCCAAGGTGCTTCTTTTTCGTCAACCTCAATCCACCTTTTTGATTTGTTTGAGCTTACTTGCTCCTGGACATTCTTATAGCCAAAAGGAGCTTTGCCAGACCAGCCACCTTTTTCTACTTTTCCAAGCATAGTTAAGCTAATTTTTTCTCCGCTTTGAAGTGAAAAAAATTCAGCAACCGTAGAAAGGACGCCTTCTAACATTTGACCCGATGGCGAACTGTCAATTCCTTCTGTGGCAGAACATATCTTAACACCTCTTTTAGTTAGGTCTTCTTTAACCAAAGCAAAATCAATGCGGTTGCGAGCTAATCGGCTGATGTCATAAAAAATTACCGCCTTTACGCTTCTGTCGTTACGACATCGTTCCCACAGTATTTGGAACTGTGGGCGGTTAGCGGTTCTTGCGCTCTCACCTTCGTCGGCGTAAATGTCAGTTTCTTCATTTACTTCATAACCGTTATCTTTGGCATATTGAAGACATTTTTCTCTTTGGGCGGGAATTGATAATCCTTTGCCTGCTTGTTTGTCGGTTGATACCCGAAGGTAAATTAACGCTTTCATTTTTTGACTTTAGCGGTTTGCGCTTGCTACAATTGAAAAAGCGGTTCTAATGGGTCAAACCATTAGTTCAGCGATTTACTAAAAGACCTATGCTTTCACG
>MGKV01000014.1:0-38237 GCA_001795795.1 Candidatus Yanofskybacteria bacterium RIFCSPLOWO2_02_FULL_45_18 | reverse complement strand
TAGATTTCCATTGTTTCAGGTAAAACGCTCGTTATAGCGCGATTTTACGCGTTCTACGCGTGATTTTTATTATACTCTAACTACCTTGATTTTGTAACGATAACGAATGGACATAATCCAGCGCGTTGCTAACCATCTGTCTTTGCTCTGGGGTAAGAACTGGCTCTGCCTTAACCTTGCCAAGCTGTTTCTCAAAAACACCGGCATTGAATTTTTTTTCAAGAAGAACGGAGCGGTTATTTACCAAGGTCCCGATTGCTCTGATTTTTTCGTGATTAGATGAATTTTTTGCCAAGATTATCCGCCATAGCTCATTTGCCGTTACTCCGATAAGGTCTTCAAACTCCGCTATTTCTTTGGACAAAAGCTGGCGGTCTTCAATTCGGTGGATTCTTTCCGTTAAAACCTTTTTTTGAAGTTTGGTCACGTATTCGCGATGGAAACGGTAACCGTTCTGATTTAACGCCTCCTGCAACCCCAAAATTGAGATATCTGGGCGGCGAACTAAAAGCAAGCGGATAACCGCCAAAAATTCTTTTTCTTTTTCTTTGGAAAACGCTGGCATCATTTTAATTATACCTCAATTTTTTAACTTTTTCGTTCGCTTTTTAATCCTGTCTGCTATTGACTGTTTTAATACATCGGAATTTAGTAATAGTTAACTGTTACACCTTATAGGAAAACTATATGGTTAAATAATAGTTAATTATCACTATGTTATTCTATATTGTTAACTACTATTGTTAATTATTATTAGTTAATTATGGGAATATTGTCATCTGTAAGGTCAAATCGCTTTTTATGGTATTCGTTGAGTTGACGGTAGTATTCGTCCCACATCTTCTTTTTTAGCTGTTCCCATAATTCCTTATCAGGCATAAAGAATATGGGATGATAACGACCACTACCGTCCCGATAAGACGGCGGAGTAATCCATAATTTGTCTCCTCGCTCGTTGGGATACTCTGACTCGGCTACCCGAAATCCTTTAATCACAAAATCCCCAAAGTTGATGGTAATAATCGCTTTTAATTTCTTTTCCTCAATAATTTTGACTTTTATTTCAATTTTTTCTATGTCCATAGTTAGTGTTTAGTGTTGTCATCCTCTTGTTTTTCTTGAAACAGTTCTTTGGCAATTAAAATCAAAGCTCTCGCTAAACAATCTAATAGTTTCTCGTCCTGTTCTTGATTATTATCCTGTTCCTTTTTCATAATTATTCTTCCGAGTAAATCCTTGCTTTTATAATCTTCAATTGACTGAAAAATTGTTGTGGCTCTATGGATAATTGTCTTGCCCAGTATTTTTTCAAAATATCTTCAAATCCTTCGTTGTTTTTTCTAAACAAAAGAAACGCCTTTCCAGACGGTTGTTTGTCAATGGACTCTATTGGGAAAAACAAAGACAGGACAGTTACCAAACAAAGGTCACTGCTCCTAAAATAGTCATTCACATTTAATACTTCTTGGTTCATAAACATTTAATTTTTGAAAAATAAAAATAACCTATATTTCAAGGTTACTTCGTAATGGGGTGAGTCAATTACGACTCACCGTTGAGGCAATCTTATCGGAGGCGTTTTATTGTTTTCTCTTGCCAGACGAATAAGTCCTCGCCAAATCTTTCTTGAAACCGTTTATTTACAGCACCCGTAGTATCATAAACAATCCGCCAATTTTGGCGGCTTGGGAGTGGTTTACCAAAAAGGTCTCGGTAATATCCGGTTATATGTTCGTAAACAATTGACCAATCAACTGCTTCACCGACTCCATAAAGAAACATTGCCTTACATAAAAAATGTTCATTTTTTGTTGGGGGCAATTCTATTTCGTATTTGCCAACACTAATTTTTGCTTGTTCATCATCAAACGATGCCTTGGCATTTTTGGATAACTTGACACGGTCTTTTACCACCAAAGTTGTGCCTGGTTTATAACCATATCGGGTCCTTAATTCCTTAAAGAAAAATCGTTTAACCATTTTGGGGGTATCCTTTTTCAATTTGTCAATTTTTTCTTGCAAGTTTAAGTTTTCATTTTTCATTTTCATAATGACCACTTTATACCCGATTTAGCACTAATTCGCAACTCTTTATTGGTTTTTAATGCTCAATTTGGTAATATAAAGGCAGTATAAAAAATAGGTAAGTTAGGTGTCTAAACTCGTTAGCAAGTAAACTAACGGGCACGACATTAAATCCGGTTAGGTATACTAAACCCATTCGTGTTGGGACCTAACCGGTCATATCGGGAAACCGATATGTGTGGCGAAAGCCACTACCACGCGGATGGGTTTTGTAGTTCTGCAATGAATTATGACAAAAATTCACGAAGCAATAAAAGAGTATTTAACCGCAGTAAATCAGTTGGAGAAACTGGGGGTTGTTAGAACGCAAGGCGAGATTGTCGGCGATTATGGAGAATGGCTTGCGGCTAAAAAATTCAAATTGAACTTGGCTAAAAGTTTAGTTAACAAAGATTACGATGCCACCGACTTGCAAGGCAGAACTTATCAAATAAAAACCCGCGTGATTAAAAGCAAAAACAGCGCAACCTCTTTTGACTTTAGAAACGACCTTGGAGAATTTGATTATTTAATTGTCGTCTTGCTTGGCGAGGAAACACTGGAACCATTTTTCATAACTAAAATACCGAGGCAGTTTGTGAAAAGGCACATCTACAAAAACAGGAAAAATTATAGGTTTCGGTGGAATAAAAAAATAACGGAGCTTATTAGCGGGCAAGCTAAAAGCTTCAAAAAACAATGGCTTTAACCGAAGCAGAAAAACAAAAAATTAAAGAGGAAGAACTATATAGAGCAAGCATCAAGGCAAAGAATAAAAATCCTAATACTGCCGCTATTTTAGTGTTATTCTTTGGAGCTTTCGGGTGGCTTTACCTAAACCAAACACGCCGCTTCTTTGATTATATTGGTGGCACCTTTCTTTTGCTGATTCTGACTTTTGTATTAGGAGCGATATACCCCCCATTAGGTGCTATGGCGGTTCTTTCTATGTTTGTTTGGCATTTTGTAAATGTGTTCTGGGCAAAACGAACGGCAAAAGAAATGCGAGAAGAAGTTGGGGCGAAAGACGACAAAGATGACAAGAAAAAAGGTAGGTCATTTAGGTTACATTCCTAAAAGGTAGTTCTCAAAAGACACAATTGAAAAAATATCGCTATGTGTTAACTTGTTAGTATACAAGTTAACTTTTTATTTTATTAAAACCATGAACTACTGGACACAATTGAGTATTGACTACGCGAACCAAAGAAGTTACCTAGACGACTTATTTCAAGTATATCCAACAATTCCCGAAGGAATCCGCGAGCTTAATGAGGAACTTTGGAAAGACGTAGAAAAAGCGTTTAGAAAACGTGATAACATAACTCTCTTAAAAAATCTTTTAAAGTTTGAATTATTCCCAATTAAAGATTCCTATGTTGCCTATTTAAAACGCGATGAAACTGCGTTAGAGCGAAATCCTGCGACAGTAGCACGGCTTTCTGGTCGCTTATATGAAATGGGACTTAATACGATTTACGCCCGTTGTTCTGAACCAAAAGAAACAAACCGACAGATTGGACCACTTTTCAAGCGCTGGCTTAAAAAGAAGTCATTAGGAATTGAACCAGTGAAACTTGACGAATTTGTAAAAGCAAAAGGAAATACCATTTTAGATGCAAGTGATGCAGAGATGATGAGGTTTGCAAAAGAACATCTGAACTACAAACACAACAAAGGACTGGACTTTATTGGTCGCTTCAATGGAAAATACGTTATGGGCGAAGCAAAGTTTCTGACTGATTTCGGTGGACACCAAAATGCACAATTTAACGATGCTATCGCAACAGTAAAGGCGAAAGGTATAGAGGCGATAACTGTCGCAATACTTGATGGGGTGCTTTATATCAAAGGTAACAATAAAATGTATAAAAGCATTGCGGGTAAATTGAAGAAAGAGAACATTATGAGCGCACTTGTTTTGCGTGAGTTTCTATACCAAATCTAATTACTATGTTTATTACTTATGAAAACAAGAAACACGAGAAAGATATTCTTGAAAAAACAGTAAAAGCAGAATTAAGAGTAATCTCTGGCAGAGGAGCAAAAAACAAACTAATTTATGCCGATAACCTTCCTGCTCTCAAAACACTACTTGATAATTATTCGGGCAAGATTGACTTGGTTTATATTGACCCCCCATTTGCCACAAGCGGACATTTTAAAATTAGCGATGACCGTGCAAATACAATCAGCAGTAGTAGCAACGATGCAATTGCGTATAGCGACATTTTGATTGGAGCTGATTTTTTGGAATTTTTACGAGAACGCTTATTTTTTTTACGTGAACTTTTGTCAGAGCGTGGTTCTATTTACCTTCACATTGACTATAAGATTGGGCATTACGTAAAACTTATTATGGACGAGGTTTTTGGGCGAGATATGTTTAGAAATGATATTACTCGTATCAAGTGTAATCCCAAGAACTTTCATCGCAAAGCTTATGGTAATATCAAGGATTTGATATTATTCTATTCAAAATCAGAGAACCCGATTTGGAATAACCCACGTATTCCTTTTTCTGAAGAAGATGAAGAGCGCTTATTTAAAAAGTTTGACAAAAATGGGCGACGATATACCACAATTCCACTTCACGCACCTGGCGAAACTTCCAACGGAAACACAAGCAAAGAGTGGAAAGGAATGAAACCACCCAAAGGTCGCCACTGGAGAACCGACCCAGCAATTTTAGACCAATGGGACCAACAAGAACTAATAGAGTGGTCAACAAACGGAGTGCCACGTAAAAAAATCTTTCTTGACGAAAAAGAAGGCAAGAAAATGCAAGATATCTGGGAGTTTAAAGACCCCCAATATCCTCAATATCCAACAGAGAAAAACCTGGATATGTTAAAACTAATTGTGGAAACATCATCAAACGAAGGTGGCTTAGTTTTGGATTGTTTTTGCGGTTCGGGCACAACGCTTGTTGCGGCACAATTACTTAACCGCAATTGGATTGGTATTGACCAATCAGAACCAGCAATCAAAGTTGCCCAAAAAAGATTAGGTGATTTACCAAGTAGTTTATTCTCAAAAAGCGAATACGAATTTTTAAGACACAAACCAGTAAAGATTTTATGAACAATCCCCCAAACAACATTGGCAAAAAAGGTGTGGCAAGGTTCCCTGACGGAAAGGTTTTAAGATTTACGATAATTGACGAATTGAAACACAGACAATCAACTTACTCAAAAAAGTATTTTTATTTACAAAAAATTAAGTTTGAAACTGGGATAATAGAATATCGCTTCTGTTACTACATTATAGGCAAAAAACCATCTGTTAAAGGTAGATGGGTATTTGGTCAATTTGCTCCACTTATTCCCAAAAATGATTTAATGGTAATTATTAAAAAAGCAGTTAAGCGTGGTTTCATAAAGTAATTTAGAATGGATATAATACAAAAAATTGAAGGAAGCAATGTGGACGGGGTGTATAATCTTCCGAAAAAACATTTGAATGGCAGAGTATTTTTTAGCATACCAGATTTACAACTTTTAACCCCGGAAAAATATCTTGATTGTATAAAATTACTTAAGCCATTATTCAAAGTATCTGATTTTAGAGATATAACTCCAGGTTTTTATATTAACTACATAAAAGATGCAGATGTTCCCAATGGGGGTCTTCGTTTAAACTACTATACCGCTAATGCAACAGAAACCATTAAAGCCATTGATAATTATGCGAATGAGAATTCTGAAAAAATTGTATTATTTAAACGTGAGAATGCTGATACAAATAAACCATTAGAAGAATATAACGACGGAAATAGTGAAAAAGAGTTAAGATTTAGGAACTTTTTAAATGTGAACACGCAAATAGTTTTAGATGTATTTGAAAACTTTGAACAACCATTCCGGGCGCTAGTTTATTATTATAGACACTTTTTACTCCCAAATAGAATTTCCCCAGAGTTGGTTTTTGAGCCGACGTTTAGTAAGTATAGTGATGTTTTTAGAAAACTTAAGAACGCTTCTTTGGATACTTATTATTGGAAAGATTTGATTTACTATCACGGCGAGAATCGTGTTGGACTTCACTTTTTAGTAAATATGGTGGCAGTTGACGAAAATTATACCTATGACCCCCGATTTTTTGAGGAGAATTGGTTCTTGTAACTGATATTAAGTTGTCTTTCAAATAGCAATCCTTGATACTTACTGGGCGTATATTTGACTATAAGCTTGTGAAAGTAGTTGGTAGCTTTTTAACGAGATTCCTGCATTTCCCCAATGCTTTATGTAGTCAAACATCGTCCCGTTAAGTCCACAATTCCAGCAGAATCCCGAATGAGGCACACGCGGAGCGCGTGGAATGTCAGTCAGGATTCTGCTGGAAGTAAGTCCGAACTTTTTGATATAATGACCACCGCAGTAAGGAACCTTTACAAAGGAGCTTGTAATTGTTGCAAAGAATTTATTTTTTTCTGCCCACAATATCGATTATCACAGGAATTTGGGTCTTGTTGTCTACTTATATAGCCCTGTTTTTAGCTTTTTGCATTCCGAGACGAAACATTACGGAATGGACTGTCTCAAATAAGTCCCGTGTATTTTGGCTACTTTGCGTACCTTGGTGCTGTTTCTATGCTTCGCTTTTGGAAGAAATGATTTTCAGAGCTCCGCTTGTTATACTATTTGTCCGTCCGTCTTTGGGATTTTGGGGAGTAGCAGTAATCTTAAATTTGCTATTCAGCTTGTGCCACTGGTTTCTATACAAAAATCCGCTTCAGTTCTGTCTTACTCTCCTCTGGGGACCTATCGCATCATTTGTCGGCGTAGTGTATCAGTCCCTTTGGCTTCCAATTTTAATCCATGCCGCTTACAACCTTATTATATTAGTCCTTGCGGTTTTAATTCTTCGGAAACATACCGTTCAAGATATTTACAAACACCTGACGGGTCAGCGAATTATTTCGGATAGTCTTCGTATGTGACTGTCCGTTTTTAATTTGTTTTAACTGATAAAATCTGTTAAAATTAACTCCATATGTTCGGATTCGGCGAATCAAAACCCAAACCGCCTTTCAAGGAAAAATTTATTGACCGGTTTCAGACGGGCGAGTTCGCCAGAATTAAGGACTTTGAGAGCAACCCCCGCTATGTGGTCAAGGAACTTTACCGTCTTTACGACCACATGGAGAACATCCTTATAGACAAAAGCGGCCTACAAAAGTTAGAGCCGAACCAACTGATTGCCCTTGCCAATCAGGCCAAGAATATTTATCTAATCCTAAAAAAATATCTCGGCCCGAATGTCGCCGAAACACATTTTGTGGCGGGGGCAAACCAGAAGGAACAAAACACAGTGTTTTTCGTCCAGGAAAAAATATCGGGCGGGACGCTCAAAAATCAGCCGCCGGATGTTCTCAAACGGTTTGAGTCGTCCATAGACGACCTGTATGTCCGTATGATGGATATGGCTCTGGCCGAAGATATTTCGGCCGACCCCCATCCAGGAAATATCATGATAGGCACCCGTCCCGGCAAAGACGATCCGGAGTTGGTATTCGTAGACACCTACCCGCTAAGAATGGACCCCGTCTGGGCTTATCAGGGTTATCTTATAACCTATCGTGAGCTTACCGATGATAAAAAACTGGTTCTGCCGCGTTTTCTGGAAAAAATTAAAGAAATGGGCCAAAAAATTAAAAGCCAAAAATGAATCCCGAAACCCAAATCCTCGCCGGTTTGAATGGAAAACAAATAGAGGCCGTCAAAACGATTGACGGCCCTGTTTTGGTCATCTCCGGACCCGGCTCGGGAAAAACAAGATGTCTTACTCACCGCATTGCCTATTTAATCTCTTCGGGAGTGAGGCCAGAGAATATTTTAGCCGTTACCTTTACCAACAAAGCGGCGGGAGAAATAAAAGAACGGATTGCCGCTCTCCTTGAAAATAGCCCCTCGTCGCACCGCTCCTCGGGACGATTTGCGGCTACGCCGCAAATCGGCACCTTCCACTCGGTATGCGCCCGAATCCTGCGCCGCGAGATAGAGAGAATCGGTTACTCTAGGAATTTCACAATTTTGGATGAAGGTGACCAAGCCAGTTTAATTAAAAAAATAATGGCTTCGTTTGAAGTTGACACTAAACGCTATAATCCGCGTTCTATCCGTTCTAGGATTTCCAAACTCAAAACCGAACTCGTTCCGGCCGAAAGTTATACCGGCAGCGACTTTTATTCCAAGCTGGTGGCACAGGTTTACCGCACTTATCAGGAGAATCTCAAAAAAATGAATGCATTGGATTTTGACGACCTTATTGGCCTGACAGTCAGGATTTTCAAGAGCAATCCCGAAACTCTGGCAAAATATCACAACCTTTGGCATTACATCCTCGTAGACGAATATCAGGACACGAGCCACGACCAGTATGTTTTGGTGTCTCTGCTGGCTCAAAAAACCAAAAACCTGTTTTGCATCGGGGATGATGCCCAATCAATATATATGTTCCGCGAGGCCGACATCCGCAATATTCTGAATTTTGAGAAAGATTATCCCGACGCCAAAATCGTCATGCTGGAGCAGAACTACCGCTCCACCAAAACTATTCTCGCCGCCGCCGATGAAATAATCGCCAACAACAAAATGCAGATGCCAAAAGAACTATGGACGGAAAATAACACCGGCGAGAAAATCATCGTTAAAGAAACGCTAAACGAACGCGACGAAGCTAATTTTATTGTTTACACCATTGAAGAGCTCGCGGCCAAGGGCCGCAAAATCGCCGACTTTGTCGTCCTATACCGAACGCATGCCCAATCCCGCGCAATTGAAGAGGCGCTCATAAAACGGGGGTTCCCATACCAGATTATCGGCGGCATTAAATTCTACGAGCGCAGAGAAATAAAAGACATCTTGTCTTATCTCCGACTTATAAATAATCCCAGCGACATCATCAGTTTCAGCCGGGCCGTGAATATCCCCACCCGCGGTATTGGAGACAAAACGGTTGAGAAAATATCATTCGCAAACAAGCCCGGGCATAGTCTTATTGAAACAGCCGATAGTTTGACCGAAACTTTGAGTTCCGATACCAAGCAAAAAAGGGGGCTGGCGGCATTTTCCAAATTAATAGCCGCTCTGTCGGAAAAAGCAAAAAAAGAAAAATTAACCGCGTTAATCAAGTCCGTAATTGACCAAACTAATTATGAAGATTATCTAAAAACAATTTACGCTCCCTCGCGCGATGAATTTGAAACCGCCGATGAGCGCATTGAAAATCTGAAAGAACTTCTGACGGTCGCTAAAAAATATGACGCAACCAAAGAAGACGGGTTGGCTTCTTTTCTTGAAGAAATCACGTTATTACAAAATATAGAAAAATTAAGGGATGGCAACGAGCGCATAACCCTAATGACCGTACACTCTTCCAAGGGGCTTGAGTTTCCAGTAGTATTTATCGCTGGCATGGAGGAGGGGCTTTTCCCTCACAACCGAACACTGTTTGAACCAAAGGAGCTGGAGGAGGAGCGCCGCCTTTGCTATGTTGCCGTTACCCGCGCCAAGGAACAACTGATAGTAACCTACTCCAAATATCGCCGCATCTTCGGTACCATGGAAGCCAATCTGCCCTCACGATTCATCGGCGAAATTCCGACGCATTTGGTCAGATGGGAGGCCGGGAAAGATTACGAAGATGAGGATGTTGTGGAGTACTAGACAATCTTCAAATATTCTAACAATTTCTAATATCTAATTTATAATCAATGTCCAATATCCAAAGAGGATACGGGCTGAAAACTAAAAAATCTCTGGGACAAAATTTCCTGATAAATCAGGGGGTTTTGGATAAAATCGTTCGCGTGGCGGAACTGAATGCAAATGATACTGTTCTGGAAATCGGCCCCGGCACGGGGAATCTGACTGAAAAGCTGGCCGAAAAAGCCGGCCGGATTATCGCCATTGAAAAAGACCGCCGCCTTATCGCGCCGCTTAAAGAAAAGTTTACCGAGTACAACAATGTAGAGATTATAGAAGCCGACATTTTAAAATTAGAAATTAGAAATTTGAAATTAGAAATTGGCGGATACAGGGTAGTGGGCAACATTCCTTACTACATTACCTCGCATCTTCTCAAAACTATTTTTGAAAAGTGGCTCCAACCGAAACTGATTGTCTTAACGGTGCAAAAAGAAGTCGCACAACGTATCGTGGCAAAACCACCCCGCATGAATTTACTCGCGCTTTCGGTTCAATATTATTCCAAACCAGAAATTATCGGTCATGTTTCACGGGGGAGTTTCCGTCCGATACCTAAAGTTGATTCGGCAATCATAAAATTAAAAATGAAAAATGAAAAATTAAAAGTTGGCGAGGCGGATTTGTTCAAAATTATGCGGGTTGGGTTTTCGGGAAAGAGAAAACAGCTGGCGGGCAATTTGGCCAGATACCTGAAAACCGATAAACCAAAAATGGCCGAAATATTCAGAAAGCTCGGAATAAAAGAAGATGTCCGGGCTGAAAATTTATCATTGGAAGATTGGATAAAGATTAGTAAACATACATAAAATATCCCCGCGACCGCGGGGATATTTTATGTTGAGATATGAACATTTTAAGCCCTCGCCAAGTCATTATAAATGATATAATTAAATTGGCAGTTTCTCTTTTGTTTTAAGTTATAACTTTTATCAATGTCCGGCAAAATAAAAATCGCTATTATAATCCTAGCATTGATTGCGGCAGTTTCGGCCTTTCGTTTCATCAAAACTCTAAAGGGCGGGGAATTGTCAAGCGCCATTTTGGGGGTTTCGGTGAAAAAAACCACCCCCCTGCCAACGCCTGCCGATGATGCGGATCACGACGGTTTGAAGAATCGCGAGGAGTCATACTGGAATACCGATTTCCAAAATCCCGACACCGACGGCGACGGCTTCAAGGACGGCGAAGAAGTTCTGACCGGCCACGACCCCCGCATCGCCGGACCGGATGATTGGCTACTCGGATATTTGCCGCAAGAAAAAAATCTAACAAAGAAAACGACCAGTCTTTTGGCGGCCGGCCTGTTTGAGGGTTCGTTGAAACCGTCAAATCCCGATTTTGACAAATCAATCTCCCAACTTATGGACCAAATGCTGCTGCAATCCTCCGCCAACAGCGCCCCCAACCTTGCCGCAACAATCGGAATAACCATGGTTGACACCTCTCCCGACAATGAAAAGACCTATGATGAAAAAATGAAATCCGTGTCTAAAACACTGGAAGAAGAGTATGGCAACTTCGCCAATTTATTGAAATTAATGCAGGGCATCACCACAAAAACGGGGGAAGACAAATTTATAGCGGCGGCGGACTCTGCCGCCACGCGAACATTGAATTTGGCGCAGGAAATTCAAAATATTTCCGCTCCGCTGAATCATGCTGACACGCACAGAGAAATTATTGCGATGCTCAAGAATATGTCCCAATCCTACGGTCTGCTGACAAATTTCAACGACATGATTCAGTCGCTGACCGCTCTGACAACCTTGGAAACCTTATATCTCACCCGGCTAATTCCGATAATCCAAAACCTGAAGCAATGACCCCGCAACGCACAATCTCAAAAACATTGACAACCTTAATCATTATTCTAATTGCATTTAATCCGGTCTTGGCATACGGCCAGACGATTACGCCATCACCGCCGCCAGACGAGGATGACGATGTCGTTTCATCCATAATGAAAGAGGCGTTGGTTTGCGCCGCTCCAGCAATGGTTTACGGAGCGAGGATTATCATCGCCTGCGCATTTAGCGGTGCTACTGCTCTTGGAAGCGGCAGCGGCATAAAGTGCAGTCTGACCGATAATATCAAGGAATATTTCCAAGATCCGCTGGTTCATTGCACCGCTAGGGGTTTCTTTAGTTTGGCTTCAAGGGAGGTTACCAAAACAATTAAAAAATCCGGCAGAAACGGCGGACCGGCTTTCATTCAAAATTATCGCAACTTCATGACCGAGGGTGAATATCGGGGCGAGGATATTTTTCGCCAGATACTCGGAAAAACAAATGTCTGCGGTTATCTGCAACAAGGAATAGACGGGGCGTTTCAAGCCCAACGGCAAACTACAACCGGTAGTCCGACCTGCGCGTATGTAAGTCCGTCTGATACTTACGAGTGTGTTGAAGAAGTCGGCAAATGCAACATCGTGCTTGGTTCTTGCGAGGGCGATCTTTCAACTGTCTGCACCACAGACTATGAATGCCCTTTCGCCATTGAAGGTCCGCCCGACTATATCAAGCCCCCCGCAGAAGGTTGTTCCTCCATTCCAGTTGACCTCTGCAGTGGAAATTTGGTTGAACCCTGCCAAGAGATAGACAGCGGGCTTTGCGGAAAATCAACAACCGCCACACCCGCGCCCCAGTCAAACCCCTTTGCCGGAAACAATATCCGCACCGGCTCGCTTGACCCTTTTACTTTAAGCGGAAGCTGTACCATGCCCCGAGGATGGAATTTAAACGCTTATCTTAAAAACCCTTCTCAAAACGGCGGCCTTCAAGCTTTTGAAAGGATGCTACAACCGCAAAATAATTTCACCGGACTGTACCTCGCCTCCCTGCGTGAATTAGATAGTCAGCGCAAACTGGAAAGCGAAGCCGATAAAAACGAAGCTCTCGCGGGAAGAGGATATACCGGCGCCAGAGAGGGTTGCCAAAGCGCACCGAAAACCAACGCATGTCTAGAAAAAGAAAACGCCGAATGTGACAAAACCTGTATTGATTCCGCTGTTGAGGGCCCCCATCCCGATCCAGACGAACAATCTTGCTTAGACGAATGCCACCGACAAGCCCAGCAATTCTGCAAAACTGGTCCTGCCCAAGCCCGATGTACTTTCTTGGGGCAAGTTACCACTCCAGCCGACCTTTTGGGCGCAACCACGGCCAATTTCATAGACAGCGAGTTAAGTTGGTTTGTGTCTTCCGACGAGATTGCCGAACTGCTTATCGCCGCCACATCATATTTCACCAACAAACTGACCAATTACCTAACCTCCCAATAATGGTCTCGCAATTTTTATAAATGTTCTCTCTCCGCAAAAAAAATAATGCAAGGTGGGTAATTTTGATAGTTTTGATACTTTTTCTAGTTTATCCGGCGACGGCACAGGCTATCCCCACCAGCGTAGATGAAGCTCTTTTAGACCTTTTATCGGTAATTTTTCAGTTTGTCGGCACTGCCATTATAAAAATGACCGAGTGGCTGGGAGTTGTTTTGAAATTTCCGGTGAACAACCTCGCCATCGTGCAAGCCGGCTGGACCATAATGCGCAATTTCGCCAATATGTTTTTCATCGTCGGCCTGATTGTCATGGCCTTTGGCACTATTTTCCAGGTTGGTTTTTTGAAAGGTTATAATTTTAATTCCATGATAATAGGTTTTCTGATTGCGGCGCTTTTGATAAATTTCAGTTTGGTTCTCGGCAATTTAGTCATAAACGGAACCCAAGTTTTCAATAATATCATGTTGCACGCCATGGGTTCTATCGGCGACAAGCTGGCCAACGGATTAAATCCGGCGAACCTTATCGGGGGTATTAAACCAAGCGACAGCGGGTTTACGGTTGAGCTGGGCAAGGACATAACCGGACAACTTGTTATTTCCATAATATTTTCCTTAATCCTTTTGACTTCTTTTGCAATCAGTCTTTTAACCGCTTTTGTCTTTGCGCTTATCAGAATTCCCTTTATCTGGATATTGCTCATATTGTCGCCTCTGGCCGTAACCGCCACTATTTTCCCCGCAACCAAAGCCTATTTTGACAAGTGGTGGAAAGAGTTCATCGCCTGGAATCTCTTCTTGCCAATTTTTCTTTTTTCACTCTACTTTGCCCTTTATTTCTTGGGCAAGCAAGGAGACTTCATCAAAGAAGCGACCAATCTGTCGGCCACTGTGACCGCCACCTCAATAAAATTAAACAGCATAACCCTGCAAACAATTTTTTTCTACGCCTTGGTGTGTTTGTTCTTGATTGGCGGGCCTCTAATGGCCCGTTCCGTCTCCGGTGTCGGCGGAACCTGGGCCGGAAAAGCCGTCGGCTGGGCCGGAAACACGGCTGGTGGAATAATGCGGGCTCCACTTAAACTTCCCTATGTGAAGCAGGCACCCGAAGCATTCAAAGCGCGGGTAGAACAAGCAAAGAAAGAGGGCATCTTTGGAATTGGCGGCACCGAAGCGGAAAGAAAGAGGATAGAGCGGCTAAAGGGCGCCTTCGGCGTTAAAGGATTTGAGGCCGACAAACTTCACGCCCGAGACACAAGGGAACAGATGAAAAAATATGAGGAATCGGATACAAGCATTGAAGATTTGAGAAAGGCGATGAGAGACCAAGGCAACATGACCAAAGCCAGCGCCGCGGCAGAACTGCTGCTTAAGAAAAAACGGCTCACTCCGCAAGAAATCAGCGATTTCTTGCCAAAGTATGCTGATTTTTCAAAAGCCGGCAGTAAAGCCTTCACCGGACGCACGCAGGACTATGTCATGGATCAACTAGGAAAAGGAAACATAAAAGACGAGCTTGGCATCAGACAGGCTCTTGAGTTGTTCAAAGATGCCGAAAGAGCAGACCGGGACAGGGCAGTCAAAAAAGCAAAACAAACGGCGCTTACCGCGACGCTTAACGCGCAGCTAGACATGGGCCAGTTAAAGCGCCCCGATGGCACAGAAATAACCGCCGAACAAGCCAAAACAATGACCCCCGAAGACAAGCAAAAGATTATTGCTCCGCTATTTAAAGGCGAACTTGCTTTGTTGCCCACCGACGACCTTTTGAAACTTTCCAAAAATGAACTGGCGTCAAATGCGGTGCAGGAGTTTTTGGTAGAAAACAAAAGTCCGGAAGCTCTTGTCCGGTTGGCTAGCAAAGCTCCGGCGGAAAAGAAGGCGGTCTTTGAGGCGACTCATGGTGTCGTTCACGCTAAAAAGCAAGCGTTCCTTCTTGACAAAGAATTGTCTGCCGCGCGCAAAGCATCTAAAGGCGGGGAGATTGAATCCGTCAGAGAAGCCGCCAAAGAGTTTGCGGAAACGGGAACCAAAATAAGAGACGAGATACAAAAACTAACAGCCCAAAATACTGCCGACAAAAATGAATATAAAAAATTAACGACTTCTGCGGCCAGATTACAAACACTGCAAGATAACTATGCAGTAACCACGGACCCGGCAGAATTAAAAAACATAGAAAAAGAGATCACGAATATGGGTGTGGATATCAACAAAATTGATGAACAAGCGGCGGGTTTCCAGAAATTGGCCAGCGAAATAAATAACAGGGTCGGCAGGAGAGACAGTCAAATTACCGAAAAGACGGCAGAAATACAAAGACGGGCAAACCGGGTAAAAAATGTGAAGTTGTCCGCCGAAAGAGACATAAAAAGGCTGGAAAACAAAGTCTCTAAAGCCCAAACAGCCGTTCAAGAGGCAGAAAAAAAATTAAAATCCGCGTCCTAAACCTAAATGCTCAACGCTGAATTACAATACTACGTTTCCAGCCCTTACTTTGCCGAATCCCTAGACGAGGAGGAGGCATCAAGAAATGGTTTTTTGAGCCGCTACGACACTCTGCCTGAAATATTAAAAGATTACCTGATTAACACCCAAACTTCTGATTCAATACTTGAGATTGGAGCCAAATATGGATTGGACGAATTTTCTTGCGAGCCGGTTGCCAAAATTATCCGCGACATAACTATGGGCGACCTTTTCATCCGCGACATGCCGTTGCAGGTTTCCGCAAGAACCGGACTTGCGCCGGAAAAATCCGCGCAACTAAGCAACGAGGCTATCAAAGCCGTCCCCGCGGTGGCGTTAGGAGAAATTAAAAAAATACAGCGGGAGAAGTTTGCCGCCACCATCTCGCGCCTTGAAGCCCAACGAACAGAAAAACCGGTGATGCCATCCAGTAACCCAGCGGCAGAGTTGCCAAGTAACCGAGTAACCCCGCACGGCGCTCAAACCACCCAACCACTCGGCCGCCCGATCAATCAAGCGTTTGTTGGCCCCGAACGAATCGCTGGCAGGTCCTCTATGTCGTCTTTGGCCAATCAGACTAAAGAACCCGTCAGACCGACAATCCGTCCGCCGATAAGGGAACGGCTGGCGCCGCTGCGTCCCGTTCCTGCCGGACGGCCGGCTCCGCAAGGATATGTTCCCGCCTACAAGTCAGCTATCCCCAAGCCAAATGCCCCGAAAGGGAATATAATAGACTTACGACGCAAAAATAACCCGTGACATTTTAGCTGTGACATTTGACTACATTGTCAATTGTCAATTGTCAATTGTCAATTGTTTCACGGTTGAGATTCCAGCTTCCACAATTTATTCAGACGGAAATTAAAATTGTCGGCCCCTTTACGCTTAAACAATTCCTGTGGGTTGCCACTGGGGGAACGATTATTTTTCTTCTTTCAACGGCTGTCAAGGGTACGCTTTTTTTCACACTGGCTTTGCCTGTCGCGGCGATTGCGCTGACGCTTGCCTTGGTAAAAATAGACGACCAGCCCATGGCTGATTATATTGCTCGCGGATTTTCTTATTTATTAGGCCAGAAGAAGTATGTCTTCAGGGAAGGCGAGCAAAACCTAACTGCGGGGATAACGCAGAAAAAATAACTGCCAATTCCAATGCCAGACAAGTCCACAATTAATTTGGTTGAAATATCCGACATCCGCGACGGCGTGGCAATTCTTAAGGATGGCTCTTTAAGGGCAGTTGTTGACGTGGGGGCGATCAATTTTGAACTGCGTTCGGAAGACGAGCAGACCGCCATCATCCAAAATTTCCAGAATTTCCTCAATTCCCTTGATTTTCCTTTGCAAATCGTTATCACGTCCCGCCATCTTGATATTGAAAATTATCTTAAACTGGTAGAGTCCTCCAGAGCAAGCTTAACCAACGAACTTCTCAAAATACAAGCGGCTGAATACGGTAATTTTGTAAAAGAAATATCTTCGCTGGCCAATATCATGGATAAGCAATTTTATGTCGTGGTGCCGTTTTACGCCGTGGCCACCCAAGAAAAAGGCGGACTTTTCGGGAGGCTCTCCGGTCTTTTTAAAAAATCCCCAACCCAAATCCAGATTGACCCGCAAAAATTCGGTTCCTACCGTATCCAGCTTCTGCAAAGGGTGGAGTTGATCCTTGATGGTCTGACCGGAATGGGGCTTAAATCGCAAATCATGGAATCGGAAGAACTGATTAAATTATTCTGTAATCTTTATAATCCGCCGCCTGAAAGTTCTGCCGTTGCCGCGGAGAACCAAACTGCAACATAATCATGCCCGAAACAAATCCACAACCGTCGCAAGAAAAGAAAACCACGCCCGAGATGTTGGCGCCGTCCGCTCTTAGCGTTACGCCCAATTATATCCAGATCGGAACCAAATACGCCCGCACTATTTTCCTAGCTACTTACCCCCGCTATCTTAACACCAGCTGGTTTTCGCCGATTATAAACCTAGACCGCGTTTTTGACGTTTCCATTTTCGTCCTGCCCAAAAATACAGCCGAGATGTTGCGCAAACTCCGCGACCAACTGGCCCGTTTGGAATCGCAAGCAATGGAAGAAGCATCCAAGGGCAAGGTCCGAAACCCAATGCTGGAAACAGCCATGCAGGACATTGAAATGCTGCGCGACATGCTCCAGCAGGGAACCGAGAAACTCTTTGACTTGGGAATCTATATAACTCTCTACGAGAACAGTCTTAAAGAGCTGGACGAAACCGAGAGTAAAATAAAAGGGTTTTTGGAATATCAGCTGGTATATCCCAAACAGGCGATTTTCCGCATGCTTGATGGTTTTAATTCCACCTTGCCAGTCAACACAGACCGCCTGATGGTTTATACCACCCTTAATACTGCGCCGGTGTCATCGCTTTTTCCCTTCGTATCTTTTGACTTGACGTCGGACACCGGTATTCTTTACGGGATAAATACTCACAACAACTCCATGGTCCTGTTTGACCGGTTTGGTTTGGAAAACGCCAATTCGGTTGTGTTCGGCAAATCAGGCGGAGGCAAAAGTTACACTATCAAACTTGAGATACTTCGCAGTATGATTTTTGGCACTCAAGTTGTCATTGTTGATCCGGAAGACGAGTATAAATACCTCTGTGAATCCGTGGGCGGTTCGCATATTAAAATCTCCGTCACTTCGGAACAGCATATTAACCCCTTTGACCTGCCCGCGCCACGGGAAGGGGAATCTTTTTCCGATGTTTTCAAGACGCATATTTTGGACTTGTCCGGTTTGATGAAACTTCTTTTGGGCGCGCTGACGCCGGAAGAAGATTCCCTATTAGATGAGGCGTTGATTCAGGTTTATGCCGTTAAAGATATCACGCCTGATTCGGATTTTTCCAAAGCTCCGCCACCGGTTCTGTCGGATCTGCAAAATATCATGGCCGGAATGACCGGAGCCGAATCAATGGCTACCCGGCTGAAGAAATATACCGATGGAACATTCTCCGGTTTCCTGAACAAAGAAACCAATGTCAATCTGGAAAATGAGCTTATTGTTTTCAGTATTCGCGATATGGAAGAGGAGCTCCGTCCAATCGCAATGTACCTGATATTGAATCACATCTGGGTCAAGATCCGCAAAGAATTGAAAAAAAGGATTCTTATTGTTGACGAGGCCTGGTGGCTGATGAAATATGAGACCGGAGCCAATTTCCTCTCCAACATCGCCAAACGCGCCCGCAAATATTATACCGGCCTGACCACCATTTCGCAGGATATTCCGGATTTTCTGGCCAGTCCGCAGGGCAAGACGATTTTAACCAACTCTTCAATCCAAATTTTGATGAAACAGTCTCCCGCCGCCATAGATGTCGTCCAGAAAACTTTCAACCTAACCGATGCCGAGAAATATTACCTGCTGGAAGCCCGCGTTGGCTTTGGTCTTTTCTTCCTCGGCCAAAGCCATATCGGCATCCGCGTTCTCGCTTCTTATGCCGAAGACCAGATAATAACCTCGGACCCGCGCCAGATTTTGGAAACAGAAAAAGCCAAAGAAGAGTGGTCTAAAATAAGCCAACAATAATATGGCGACGCAATCTGATAACTTTTTAGTCATAACCGAACTGCAAAACCAGTTAATAAAACTGGCTGTTCCGATTGAACGCAAGCAGCGGGACCGCCAAGCTACGCTGGACAAACTCCAAAAGAAAACGCAGGGATTTCCGTTAAGTCTTTTTCTGATGGCACTTTTTTTCGCCGGTATCAGCGAAATCTTGAGCATCTTTGACGCCGGGTGGGTAACATCTTGGATTCTGGCAATAATTTTGTGGTTTGTAAAAATGAAGATTGATACTGTAATGCGCAATGCGAATAGTTTGTCGGCGCTGAAAACCAAGCTGGAGAGCGAATTCGTTATGTTACGGCAAAAACTTAGTCAAGCCGCAATTCAATCCGGCAGAAGCCGCCTTCTTGGCGGTGTTACGCAAAAAAGCAGGGATGATTTCAACAAGCAGGCGAGTCAGTCCTTTCAATCTTACACCAACCGTTTTATAAAAGACCTCGCAATATTTCAAGGCATAGAATTGATTCCGGTTGTTGATGCCATTGTGCCGGGATATTTCGGTCAAGTAGCCAAGGTTTTCTTGGACCACCGGAAAGAACGGATGAGGGCCTTTCCCGTTCTAATGGAATGCCGTTCGTTAACTCGTTCCATTAAACAGCTGGAAGATTTCGAGTTGGAATTGCAGCAACTCCCCATACTTGAAGCCCTTAACCAGTTGGAGAATGAACCCGAAGCCGAAACCATGCCGGCAGAACCGGCCTTGTCGCGCGAGGAGCTGTCTGAAAATTACGCAGGACTCATGCCGTCTTTGGCCACTTGATTTTATGCGCAAACATAATATCGTAATTTTCTTTATTTTTATATTTGCCGGCGTTGCCGCTTTTTTGACAAGCTATTTGTTCATGGGCATTGACGCTCCCAATGATGCCAACCTTCAGCAGGGAACTATCACAAAACAATTCGGCTCCAGCAACGCCCAGACATCCAACTCCGATTATGAAGCGGATGACAACCCCGCGCTCAACAAACCCGTAGCGTTAAGCGCCCGCAAAGCAGTCGCCGCCGCATCGGGACAATCTTCCGGTTCGGTGTTTTATTTTGAGGCCGGAAAAGGCAATTTATTTGAAGCTGACACCAGAACAGGCAAAGAAACCCCCGTTTTAACTCTCGCGCCTGCCAGTTTTTATACTGCAGTTTGGGCGCCAAGCAAAGACGGTTTTATTTACTCTTCCAATAATTTTCAGCCCAAATTAACCTATTATGACCGGGCCGCACGACAATCATTCCCGCTTAATTCTTCCGCCCGCTCGGCCGTTTTTTCTCCCGACAGTTCCCAAATAGCTTACTTTGCCGAAACTGAAGACGGCAATGGAGTTTACCTTGCGCAGCCGGACGGCAGCGTTTCAAAAAAGATTTTTTCCACCCGCTTTGATTCTGTTAATCTGTCTTGGCCCGCATCCGGCTTTCTAACTCTAAAAGTCCGCGTAGAAAGCGCGGACTTATACGACCTTTTGTCTTTGACTACAAACGGCCAGCTATCTAAAATCTTAGAGAAACGGGCAAATCTTTCGGTTGCATGGTCGCCAAAAGGAAACAAGGCGCTTTTCTCCGAGTCGCCAAACCCAAACCGGTATAACCTTTTCTATTATAATGCCGCCAACAGCTTTAATTATCGTCTGCCATTGAATACTTCCTCATCCAACTGCGCTTGGAGTGCCGATGAGATTCATCTGGCTTGTTCTGTCCCCGCAACCCAACTCTCAAATTCGGCCGAAGATATTTATGTTCTTAACACTTTAACCAAGGCTAAAAAGCTTATCTACCTTTCCGGTAATCCGGTCATCCGAATAAGCGAGATTTTTTTATCCGCCGATGAAAGTTATCTCTTGTTTATAAACAAAAACGACAGCTTACTATATAAACTGCCGCTTCCCGACCTGGGCTCAATATAATTAGAAATTGGTAGTTAGAAATTAGGAATTAAGGATTGCCTTTAAATCGGCAGGTATGGTTTTATAACAATCCTCCGTTGCGGTCCCTCGCCGATGCTTTCTGTAATTATGTCCGGACAAGAAGCTAATTCGGTGTGAACCAGTTTTCTTTCATAGGCCGACATGGGCGTTAACGCTTCGGCCTTTCGTGTATTTCTCACTCGTTCTACCGCTTCTTTAGCAATATCCAGCACCAATAAGGCCCTGGATTTCTTATAGTCATTGATGTCTAAAGATATTGGGGTAGAGAAATCCACGTTTTGCTTATTCATTATCAATCTCAGAATATGTTCCAGGGCGTTCAGGTTTTGGCCATTCTTTCCTATTAATATCCGGGCGTCTTCTTCAGTGTAAACCGAAACAAGTATCCCGCCGATGTTGTGGTCAACTCTTATTTCTCCACAAGCGCCCATAAAAGAAACCAGGCCTTTAATCGTTCCGGTGATTTGGCTATTTAGTTTTGTTTGTTTTGCTTCTTCCATATTATTTGGGGCCGTTTCGTTTTACAAACCATTGTTCCCCGATGGAAAACAACGTTGAAGCCACCCAGTAAAGCATGACTCCGGCAGGCAGATTCCATCCAATTATAATAATCATTACGGGGAAGAAATACAACATTTGGCTACTCAGGGCAGAAAGCTCTTTGTTGCCGCCGACTGGCATATTCTTGGCGCTGACTTTGGCTTGGATCATCTGTAGGCCACCGGCCAAAAAAGCCAACCATGGGCTTTTGGCGGTTATTTCTACCAATCCTAAGAATATTTTGTTCAACTCTCCGGGATTATGCACAAAAGCATAAAGCATATTCAAATTTTCCGGCTTAACTCCATCTAAAAATACTCTGTACAGCGCCACAAGAATGGGTAGCTGGATAAGAAGCGGCAAGCATCCGGCTAGGGGATTGATTTTTTTGTCTTTATAAAGCGCCATAATGGCCGCCGATTGGGAGCTTTTGTCATTTTTGTATTTTTCTTTTATGGCGCTGATCTCCGGATTAAGTTCGGCTAACGCTTTCTGCGACCGGGCCGTCTTGAGAGTCAGAGGGAAAAATACAATTTTTATAAGGAAGGTCAGCAGAACAATGGCCAGCCCGAAATCCTGACCGGGCAGGTTGTTGTAAATCGCTATTAAAAGATTCAACAGCGGCCGATATAAAATTTCATTAAATAGTAAGCTCATTTTGATGACGGTTGGCGTTATACTTCATCCAACGAAACCCTACTGAACGGATTGCATCTAACGATCCTCCAAAACCCCTTACCCAAACCTTTTATCATCCCATACTTTTTAACGGCAGACTCGCAGTATTCGGAACAGGTCGGTATAAATCTGCATTGGGAATAGAATAAAAATGGCGGCGTCAGCCTCCAAATTACTGCTAATTTCTTATATGTCCCCAAGATTCGGCCTTCCATTTTCATTTTATTAATCCCGCCTTCCTTAATACTTTTACAAGGTCGGCGATCAGTTCTTCTCTGTTTTTGTGTTTATCTTGTAAGCCAACGATAATATCCCATCCCTCCCGGATATTCGGCAGTTCCGCCAATACCGCTTCGGACAGAATCCGTTTGATTTTGTTCCTGCCAACAGCTAACGGAAATTTCCGCGCCGGAACAATAAAGCCGAACCGGCTTGCCGCTAACTCTTTTTGTAATATTTTACAGAACAACAGCCCGCTACTGACGGTTTTTCCTTTGCGGAATACATTTTTAAAATCCCTTTCTGTTTTTAACCTGTTTTTAAGCGGGAGGGCCATCGTTTCAAATCTAAACCGTAATTCGGCGTCTGCCTTTTTGAATTCTTCTCTTGATAACGTTCCGCCCCGACTTTGAACGCGACCGCCTTAAAAAGCCGTGTTTTCTTTTTCTTCTTATTTTTTTGGGTCTCCATGTGGTAATTTTCATAATCAGATTATATATTTTTTTTGAAGCTGGGTCAATATTTACCTACAGTTGTAAAAAGATTACATTAAACCTTCTCTCGGTTTTGTTTCCACCTGTTATGAACACCCTATCAACTTTAACACTGTTTATTCTTGTTTGTTTATCGCGTTATAATATGTTCACTGATAAATAAATTGTTTGATTTAATTTTTACGCATAAATCCCGTTAAAAGTCCTCTGCCACGCCAAAAGCGCAAATCTAAAGGACCTCGGCGGGGCTACTTCTAACGGATGAGCAACGAAGAACTCTGGAAAGCAGTATTGGGAGAAATGGAATTATCCTTATCCAAGGCAAATTTTACAACTTGGTTTAAAAACACATCTATCGTGGCGAGGGAAAGCAATTTTGTCACCATCAGCGTCCCCAATGGTTTCATCAAAGAATGGCTGGAAAATAAATTTAACCGAAAAATACTTCAGTCGCTAAGAGTTCTGGCGACTGAAATACGCGAGGTAAAATATATTATCGGCCAGCCAAAAGTAATTTTAGTCAAACAAGACCTTTCCCGCATTATTGAAAAAGAGATTGAAGATAAAAACAACGTTTCTTCAGATTTAGACATTGATAAATCCACCAATCTAAACAAAAAATATTCTTTTGAGTCCTTTATTGTCGGCTCTAACAATGAATTGGCTCACGCCGCTTCTCTGGCAGTTACGAAAACTCTGGGAAAACTCTATAATCCTCTTTTCCTTTATGGAGGCGTCGGACTCGGGAAAACCCACCTTTTGCAAGCAATTGGGAACAGCGTTCTTTCCGGCAGTAAAAAAATTCTCTATATACCCGCGGAAAGAATGACCGCCGCCATTGTTGAGTCCATCAGAAACAAGACCATTGAAGACCTCAAGTCTTATTACTCCAAATTAGATCTGCTGATCTTGGACGATGTCCAGTTCATTGCCGGAAAAGAAAAAACTCAAGATATCGTTTTTTCTATTTTCAACGAGCTCCATGGTAAAAACAAACAAGTTGTTTTGTCTTCTGACCGCCCGCCCAAAGCCATTCCGGCGCTGGAAGAGCGGTTACGTTCCCGTTTTGAGGGAGGAATGATAGCCGACGTCAGTTCTCCCGATTATGAAACTCGGTTAGCAATTTTGAGTCAAAAAGCAGCTGAAAAAAATGCGATTTTGTCTTTTGATATTCTTTCATACATAGCAACCCATATCCAAAAAAATGTCCGGGAGCTTGAGGGAGCGCTAAACAGAATTATCGCTTTTAGCCAAATCTGCAACAAAGTTCCGGACATTAAGGAGGCGCGGAATATTCTTACCGCTTATTTAAGCACCCCTTACAGAAAAACATCTCCCCCGGCTATTTTGAAAGCAGTAGCTGATTTTTATAATATAACACCCGCTGATTTGGCGCGTAGAAGCCGAAAAAAAGAAATTGTTAAACCTCGTCAGGTTGCTATGTTCCTTTTACGGGAAGAGGTTAAACTTTCCTTTCCTGAAATTGGACAAAAATTGGGCGGGCGCGACCATTCCACAGTTATTCACGCTTGTGAAAAGATTAAAAAAGAAGAAAGTTTTGATGACTCCTTAAAAAACGAGTTAGTACTGATTCGCGAGCGCGTTTATAACTCTTCTGATAAATAAGTGTATAATTTGTAGATAACATAGTCATTATTTCCGCTTTATTTAATATTTAATATTTTTATCCATTATTATATTCTTGTTATTAACAACTTATTAAAAAATTATAACCTAAAAAATTGAATATTTTCCTTTTTATTTAATACTTTTTAATCAATATCCACAAAAATATCTTATATAATAATAACAATAATAATTTTAATTAAATAATTATTATTAAAATTAAATTATGAAAGTAATTATAAGTCAGAAAAATTTAAATAAAGCATTGAATCTAGCTGAAAAAATTGTAGGCAAAAATGGGTCATTGCCAATTTTAAATAATATTTTAATAAAAACAGAAAACGGCCGCCTTAAGATATCCGCTACAAATTTAGAAATGGGGATTAATTGTTATATTGGTGCTAAAATTGAAGAAATAGGAGAATTAACCGTTCCTGCAAGAATATTTTCGGATTTTATAAATGGAATTTCTGATGAAAAAGTATCACTTGTTTCTAAAAATAATATTCTTACCGTTAATTCTGAAAAATACAAAACCCAGATTTATGGTTTGTCGGGGGAAGATTTTCCAATCATACCCAAAATAAAAGAAGGAATTTTAATGACCATCCAATCAGAAATACTAAAGAACGCTTTTGAATCGGTAATTGATTCTGTAGCTATTTCTGAAACCAGACCAGAACTGTCGGGTATATATATATCAACTAACAATCAAAAAATAAGTTTTGTGGCAACTGACAGTTTTCGGCTGGCAGAGAAAATAGTCAGCCACAAAAGTGAGAAAAATATGTCATTTATACTTCCGCGCAACGCCGCGGCGGAGATGATAAGGATTTGTTCTGAATTTGAAGGGAATATTTTGATAAAAATAAATGAAAATCAAATTTCTTTCTCAACTGAAGATTTTGAGCTGGTGTCCCGGTTAGTGGAAGGCAACTATCCTGATTATAAAAAAGTTATTCCTGAAAAAATAATTTCCAAGGCCGTTATGGAAAAAGAAATAATGGAAAGGGTTATAAGATTAGCTGGTCTTTTTTCCTCCAACATAGCGGATATTAAGGTAATTTTTACCGAAAAAGAAGCGGAATTTTTAAGTAAAAATAGCGGCAAAGGTGAAATAAAAGCAAAAGCCACGGTGTCCCTTACAAATTCTCCTTTTGATATGTCGGTTAATTATAGATATCTTCTGGATGGCCTTAAAATTTTGAAAAACAATAAAATAGCGATTAAATTTACGGGACAAGGAAATCCTATAATATTACAATCGGAAAAAGAAGATGAAGGAATATTATATCTCGTGATGCCATTACGAAGCTAAAATGCTTAAGAACATAAAAAGGTCTTTGCAAAAGAAAAAAGAAGAATCCGTCGAAACAGAAGAAACAGGGCGGCGTATTATAGAAGATATAGGGCAAGCGATAAATAAGATAAAATTAACGGGGATGATAGGTGAAATTAAGTATTTAAGCAAAAGTGGAGTTGTTGTAATAAAAACAAAAAATAAAATAGCGGCCAGCGAACTACTGTTTCATAAGGAAATATTAGCGGAGCGGTTACGCAAACAAATTAAAATAAGAATTCTCTAGGGAACTAATTGGCGGTTTTGCTGTATCGCTTCTTCCCAATTGGCAAACTGAGAATCGCCAGCGGGATTTTGAGGGGATGCACCCAACGGATTTTTAGGGTCTACAAAATAAAGAATACTATGTATTTCTGCGGGAACGGACGGGTCGTCAGATATTTTGTAAATACCGTTCAGCATAGGTTTTTCATTGCTGGGAACAGGGTCAGGTGAAAGGAAAGGTGCTTGAGGGAAATTCTTTAGGGCGTTAACCATAAATTCGTGCCACATTGGGCCGGAAGCGCTAATACCGGCCCCTTCTTTCGTCAGGGAGGCATTATCGTTGTTGCCGGTCCAAACCCCGGCCACTAAAGAAGGGGTATAACCGATAACCCAAGCATCTCGGTTATTTTGGGTAGTTCCAGTTTTTGCGGCAACGTTATAATCGGGGAAATACAAAGAACTGATTGCTCCAAAAACCGGCGTGCGGGCGTTATTGTCCGACAGGATGTCGCTGATAAGCCGGGCAATTTGAGAGTCAAGAACTCTTGTCGGGGAAACATTCTCTTCTTCAAGCAATGTGCCGTCATTAAGTTCAATTTTTTTGATTAGGCTCCAAGGATTTCTTATGCCGTCATTTGCGAATATTCCGTAGGCCGAAACGATATCTATCGGACGGACCTCTGCGCCGCCCAGCACCAAAGAAAGGCCAAAACGGTCCCGCTCTCCCAGTGTTGTTATACCCATTTTTTCAGCCAAATTTATAGTATCGCTAATCCCTGCCAAGTATAAAACCTTAACCGAAGGAACATTGAGAGATTGAGCGAGGCCCTGTCTGAAAGTAACCGGTCCACGGAAACGCCCGTCATAATTTTGAGGATGATAACAATCCACGCCCAAGGAATCCTTTTGTTGAGTTGCGGATGAGGGGCAGTTTGGATTAAATTCGGTTGGTACGTCAAATAAGGCGCTGTAATCGGCGTAGCCCTTTTTAAACGCCTCTGCATAAGCGAAAGGCTTAAAAGCCGAACCCGGCTGGCGTTTGGCGGTTATCACATTAAAGTTGCCCTGATTCTCGGTATTAAAGTAATCGCTTGAACCGACCAAGGAAAGAACGTCGCCGGTTTTAGGGTCAATAGCCACCAAGGCGGCGTTGCCTGCTTTATATTTTTTCTTATTTATCTCGGCATATTTTTTGACCGAACCTTCCGCCGCTTCTTGTAAATCCGCATCAAGCGTGGAGATGATCTTAAAGCCGCTATTCGCCACCCTTTCTTCCCCATACTTTTTTATCAGGTATTCTTTTATCATTACAACAAAATGAGGAGCCGAAAAGACGGATTTTGTGGCGCTAAAAGAAGGCCTGTCTTTTATTGCCGCTGAATATTCTTCAGGAGAGATGAACTTTAAATCGCGCATTTTTTCGAGGATCCAATTGCGGCGTTCGATGGTTTCGCCGACATGGCTGCCGAAGGGCGAATAATACGAAGGCGCTTGGGGCAACGCGGCCAATATCGCGGCTTCGCTTATGGTCAGGGTGTCCGGATCTTTGCCGAAAAAAGTGCGGCTTGCCGCATAAATTCCATAAGCGTTGGAACCGTATGGTATTTGATTGAGATACATCCAAAATATCTGGTCCTTGGAAAATTTTCTTTCAACTTCAACCGAGAGCATCAATTCGCGGAGTTTGCGGGAAAAGGTTTTCTCTTGTCCCAGCAAAGAGTTTTTAACCAGCTGCTGAGTTATTGTTGAACCTCCTTGAGAAAGCTGGCCGCTCTCCAGATTTTTTAATATGGCGCGGAGAATGCTTTTAATTTCGAGCCCTTTGTGCGAGTAAAAATCGCTGTCTTCTGCGGCCAAAGTTGCCTTTTTAAGGTTGTTCGGAATCTTTTCCCAAGGGATGATCGTTCGTTTTTCTTCGTCGTAGATATCGTAAAGCAAAACCTCGCCAGTCCGGTCGTATATTTTGGCGGACTCGCTTAATTTTCTGGTAGAAATAGATTCTGGATCAGGCAGGGTATTTTTAAGATAAATAATAAATATGGCCGTTGCGATAAAGCCGGACAAGAAAGCCCAGATAAAAATGGTAAAAAGCGCCTTTGAAACATAGCGCGGCAATGAGAGGCCCAATTTATGAGCAGAAAATGAATGCATGGAGAATTTATTATAACACAAATCGGATTTTTTTAAAGCCCACAGAAAAAATACGAGATATCCACAAACATTCTCTTTACAAACGGGCAGGGTTCGTTAAGGTAAGCCATATGGCGGTGTGGAAATACGATAACCGATATTGTGTTAAACTATAAGGATATATGGCGCAACAAACATTAGGGAAAAAAGGGGCTGAACTTGAAGAGGAGTTGGAGAAGAAGATAGAGGAAATACGGACTGATGCAAAAGAAAGGGAATACAAAAGTGTGGCCGAAAAATTCGAGCTTCCTTTTTCTGATTTAAAAACGACCCCTGGTGGCTTAGAAGCGCTGGGGTTGGTTAAAGAAGAAAAAGCGCGGTCGGCCAAGTTGGCGGTTATTTACAAGGTCGGTGCAAAAATATTGGTTGCGGTCACCGATCCCGAAGACACTGAAACGAAGAAACTTCTGGAAGAGCTCGAAAAACAAGGGTTTGCCATAAAGCTTGTTTTAACAATGCCAGCTGGTTTGGAAAACGCCTGGAAAAAATATAAAGCGATAGTTTCCCCCGATGTTTTTGAAATAGGGGCGATCACAATTAAAGAAGAGGAATTAAATCAGATACAGGCCAGCATCCAGAGTCTCCAAGATCTAAAAAATCAAATTACGAAAATATCAGTGACCAAGCTCCTAGAGATTTTTATTGGCGGCGCTTTAAAGATAGGGGCTTCAGATGTTCACTTTGAACCGGAGGCAAAAAACACCCGGGTTCGCTACCGTTTGGACGGTTATTTGCAGGATGCAGTTTTTGTTGAAACGAAAGACTACAAAAAAGTCGTAAATCGTGTCAAAGTTCTTGCACAGCTGAAATTGAATATTCATGACACGCCTCAAGACGGACGCTTTACAATAAGACAAAAAGATACGGATGTTGAAGTTAGGGTTTCTGTCTTGCCAAGCGAATACGGAGAAACGATTGTTATGCGATTGTTGGACCCGAGGCGGGTTATGGGGAAAATAGAAGAGTTGGGAATGAGAGACGACATTCTCGCTTTGGTTAAAAAACAGCTTGATAAAGCCGTAGGGGTGATATTAACCACCGGTCCGACCGGTTCAGGCAAAACTACCACCCTGTATTCTTTTGTAAATTATCTCAACACCCCTGATACCAAAATAATCACGATAGAAGATCCGATAGAATACCACATCACGGGGATTTCCCAGACTCAGGTTGAACCGGAGAAGGGATACACTTTTGTTAACGGGTTGCGGGCTATTGTTCGCCAAGATCCGGATGTTGTTCTGGTCGGAGAAATAAGAGACCTTGAAACAGCCGAAATAGCAATGCAGGCCGCCTTGACCGGACACATCGTCCTTTCAACGCTTCATACCAATGATGCGGCCGGCACCATTCCGCGGCTTGTTGATCTGGGGGTTAAGTCGCAAACGATTGCCCCGGCTCTTAATATGGCCATGGCGCAAAGATTATTAAGAAAACTGTGTCCAGCATGTAAAAAAGCAACTGAGTTGCATGGGGAGGATTTGGAAAGGATAAAAAAACACATGACCCCTTTGGTGGAGCGTTTTAAACTTCCAATGGTAGACGATAAGCTAGTGGTTTATGCTCCGCAGGGTTGCAAAGAGTGCAACAACCTAGGATTTAAAGGGCGAATAGGCGTGTACGAGGCTTTTACGATTTCAAGAGAAATGGAGTTTTTAATACTAAAAAACGCCCCAGTCAGTGAAATAAGAGACCGCGCAATCGAAGAAGGCATGGTTACTTTTATGCAGGATGCTTTTTTGAAATTAATAGCGGGGACGACGGCTTTGGACGAGATTTATCGGGTGCTGGGAGTCGTCTAGCATGAACCTTTTTAACCTGTAGGCAAGACCCCCAATTTTATTAAAAAAACCGAGGTAGGATAATTCCGAGGAATAGCCCAGCGAACACCGGTCTACCCGGCTAAGATAGTATCCCTATTGGGCCTGTACGTGAATACATTGCCCAATTGCCTACAGATTAAAGAGGCCCATTTAACCGTTCCTTGCCTATATTTTAATCAAAAAAGCTATGAATGTCAAGATGCCACAATTAACCCCTGTCAGCCGTTCTGATGACCAGATATTAGATCAAACCTTGCGCCCTCGGAGCTTTGATGATTATGTGGGGCAGGAAAAGATAAAAGAAAATATCAGAATAATATTAGGAGCGGCCCGCAAAAGAAAAGAACCAGCCGAGCATCTTTTATTGCACGGCCCTTCCGGTCTTGGTAAAACGACTTTAGCGTATCTTATTGCCAAAGAGCTGGGAACAAGTTTAAAAATCACATCCGGAACGGCTTTGGAAAAAGCTGGCGATGTCGGGTCCATTCTAACCAGTTTGGGCGATGGGGATGTTTTGTTCATTGATGAGGTTCATCGGCTCAACAGAGCCGTTGAAGAGGTTATCTATCCGGCAATGGAGAATTTTAAATTGGACATTATTATCGGCAAAGGAATCGCCGCCAAAACTTTGCAGATAGATCTTCCGCGATTTACTTTAGTCGCCGCCACTACCAAAATCTCCCTTCTTTCGGCTCCTTTCCGGTCAAGGTTCGGCATTGATTTTCGTCTGGATTTTTACGACGAGAATGATGTTGAAAAAATTATTTCCCGTTCGGCGATGTTGTTGGGCGTTGAGATAGACAAAAAAGCCGTTGGAGTTATCGCTTCCGCTTCGCGGTTCACTCCTCGCGTGGCTAATCGGCTTTTAAAACGAGTGAGAGATTATGCCCAGATAAAGGATATGCAAAGTGTTACTGCCATTGTTGCCAAGGAAGCCCTTGGCATGTTGGAAATTGATAGTTGCGGTTTGGAAAATACGGACCGTAAGATATTAAAAGCTATTGCTGTCAACTTTGACGGAGGGCCTGTGGGGCTGAAATCCGTAGCGGCGGCGATAGCTGAAGAGGAGGGCACTATTGAGGAAGTTTATGAGCCGTATTTAATGAGAATCGGATTTCTGGCGCGAACCTCCAAGGGGCGGATAATTACCACCGCCGGATGCCGGCACTTAGGCATTGAACCAAAAAACGAAACTCTCTTCAGCTAATTCTATGTCAGGGCATTCAAAGTGGAGCCAGATAAAACACAAGAAAGGCATCAGCGACCAAAAGAAAGGCCAGCTTTTTAGCAAACTCGGCAAAGCGATTGCCGTGGCGGCCAAAGAAGGCGGGCCGGATCCGAAGGCGAATATTAAATTAAAAGGATTAATTGAAACGGCCCGCTCTTTAAATATGCCTAACAACACGATTGAGCGGGCGATTAAAAAGGCCGGGGAGAAAGACGCCGCCCAGCTCCATGAATTTAAGGTGGAGGTTATGGGGCCGGGGAATGTGTCACTGATAGTCGTTGGAATTACCGACAACACTAATCGGACCATCGGCGAAATTAAAACCATCGCGGCGCGCCACGGCGGGAAGATGGTAGCCGAGGGGTCTTTTAGCTGGATGTTCAGGCGGGAGATTGCCTCCGAGGGGATTATCTGGAGCGTGCCGGTTGAATACCGACTGACGCCGGATGCCGAGATTTTGGCTCAAGCACGGATTCTTATTGACGCGCTGGACGACAATGAAGATGTCCAGGAGATATACTCCAATTTCGCCGATGAATCAAAAGAATAAAAATCAGGTGATAATCGGCATAGACCCCGGCACGACGCGGATCGGCTATGGCGTAGTCAGTTTTGACGGTCGGAATATTACCTGCTTGTCTTATGGTCTTATTGAGAATAAAAGTAAGGACAGCGCGGAGCAATTCAGAAATACCAAGAAAAAAATTGAGGGTTTGATCAGTCGGCATCAACCCTCCCGTTTTGTGGTGGAGAAACTTTTTTTCTTTAAAAACCAGAAAACCGTGATGGCGGTAAGCGAGATGAGGGGGATGATAAACGCGATGATTCTTGAGCGGGGGATTGAACTGGCGGAATATACCCCCCTTGAGGTGAAGATGGCCATAACCGGCTATGGCCGCGCCGACAAAGACCAGGTTCAAAAAATGGCTCGTCTGATTCTGGGCATCAAAAACGAAATAAAACCGGATGATGTCGCCGACGCGCTGGCTTTGGCGATTTGTGGCACGGCGCCGCGACCCATGTAGGCACTTGACTTTAATTTTGCCGATAATACAATATCCATATTATCAACTTGTTTACTTGTCCGACTGCCATGGGTTCCGCTAGGCCGATCCCTTGGGGGCGACAAGTAAAAGGCCCATGGACATGTTATTTGACGGGAGATTCGTGTTTGAAGAGGACAAAGATGATTTCTACAAGTACGACGAAGAGGTAAAGGAGGATGATGAGGAAGAGGGCGATGAAGATGAAGAGAATGACGATGAAGAGGATGAAGAGTGGGAAGACGATGAGGAAACCGAGGAAGAGACCACATAAAATCAAAACCCCCGCCAAGGCGGGGGTTTTGATGCGGGGCAATCTAACGACTCGCGATGGCGATAGTGTTGCTAGCGGATCTTTCTGAAGGTATGAGGCCCTATTTTTATGATGTCGCCCGAGCGGGGGGCGTTGGGCTGATCCCATCTTTTTACCACAATGTCGTTTATTGCGATTGCGCCTTGATTTATTAACCGCTTGCCTTCAGAAATTGAAGGCACCAGCCCAGCCGCCACTACAGTTTGAAGCAGTGTCTCTTTGGCTTCTATCTCGGGAATGTCGGTTGGCAACTGCCCCTCGGAAAATATTGACCGGAATTGTTTTCGCACTCTTTGCGCGTCTTTTTCGCCATGATACATCCGTGTGATTATCAGGGCGAGCTGCTCTTTGGTTGTTTTAGGTTGAGCGGATATATTTTCTTGGCTTGGTAGTGATTCCTCGGTGCATAATTTCCATAGTGGCAGAATAGCACTGTCGGGCATAGCCATAATCTTGCCGTACATATCGCTGGCTGAATCGCGCAAAGAGATATACTGGCCTTCGCTTTTATTCATCATTTTTTTGCCCGTAGTCGGATCTTCTAGTAGCAGAGTTGCAATCACCATCTTATCCTTCCGTACTAGTTCTTTCTCAAGGTCGCGGCCGACAAGCATGTTGAAAGTTTGGTCGTTTCCGCCAATTTCGCCGTCTACTTTAAGCATTACCGAGTCATATCCTTGGACTAAAGGATATAAAAATTCGTGTAGTCCAATGGTGCGCTCTTTTTTAATTCGTTCTTGAAACATATCTCGGGCCAACATTTGCTGTACGCTAACATGGCTAGCTAATTTGATAACTTCGCTAAATGAGAATTTTTTGTACCATTTACTATTGTACTCAATCTTAAAAAACTTCTTGGGAATTATTTTATATACTTGGTCCAAATAGTCGCGCATATTTTCTTTTATTTCCTTTTCGGACAAAGGGCGGCGAGTGGCATCCCTATCTGTGGGGTCACCAATCTGTGCCGTGAAGTCGCCGATTAGCAAAATAATATGATGGCCGTGGGCGATGAGATTTTTAAGTAAAAGAAGGTTTGTTGAATGACCAAGGTGCAGATTGGGTCCCGTCGGGTCAGTACCCCAATACAAAGTGCGTCCCGGTTGCGCAAGTATTTCAAAAGCCTTTTCTTTAGAGGGAAAGGAGTTTTTCACATAGCGGTCAAAAAGTTCTGGAATAGTAAATTTTGGCGCCAATTTCATATTCTAACAATACCTTTTGTAAAGGAAAATTTCAATTTGACACAACCGTGGTGATTTTGTTATACTGTAGTTTACTGGCTCGCTTGATAGCGCGCCATTTTTATAAGCAAATGTCTGCGCGCAGTGAGCGAAGCGAAAGAGCACAGAAACAGTTGCTTACCATGCACTCTCAGGGAATTTATGGAAAGTGCATGGTAACGACTTTTATAACCGCTCGTCTGCTTCTCACTTCCTCGCAGATAAAATCGTCATGTTTGACACAAAACAATTTTCGTCAGCGATAAAGCAAATAGCCGAAGAGAGGGGCATTCCCGAGAAAACAATAATGGAAGCGATTGAAGCCGCGCTGGCCGCCGCTTATAAACGCGATTACGGAAAAAAGGGCCAGATAATCAGGGTTAAGCTGGATATTGAAAATAATCAACTGATGGTCACCCAAAGCCACTATGTGGTTGAAGGCGTGGATGAGGAAGGATATATTGTCGGTTCTTTGCCGCACAAAGCGTTGGAAGAGCATGCAGAGGCGGGAGAGGTGATGCGGGAGAGGATTAACATGATTCCGGGCGAAGACGAAGAGGACAGAGAAATTAAGATAAAGTTTAATCCTGAAAAGCACATATTGCTGGAAGATGCGCTCAAAATAAAGAAAAACGCTAAAATCGGCGATGAGATAATGGAGTCGCTGGAATCTAAAACCGACTTTGGCCGCATTGCCGCTCAAACCGCCAAACAAGTTATTATCCAAGAATTGCGCGAGGCGGAAAGAGAAGCAATATTTTCGGAATTTAAAGGCCGTGAGAACGAAATTGTAAGCGGAGCTGTTCAAAGACGGGAAGGGCCATTAGTATTTGTTGATGTGGGCAAAACTAATGCGATATTACCTCCAACCGAACAAATTTTTTCTGATAATTACCGCATCGGCCAAAGATTAAGATTCATGATTTTGCGTGTTGATGATTCTTCTCGCGGGCCGATGATTGTTCTTTCGCGCGCATCCCCCAAGTTGGTTTTAGGATTATTTAAAATGGAAGTACCAGAGATAGATAGCGGCGCCGTGGAAATAAAAACGATTGCGCGGGAGGCCGGTTCAAGGACGAAAATTGCGGTGGCATCAACAGAAGATGGGGTTGATCCTATCGGTTCTCTTGTCGGTCAAAAAGGAGTCAGGGTCCAGACCGTCATTAACGAATTGTCGGGCGAAAAAATTGATATTATTCTATGGAGTGAAAAAGAAAAAGAGTTCATCGCCAATGCCCTTTCTCCGTCCAAGGTGTTGAATGTTGAATTAATAGATGAGAATAGAAAGCATGCGCTGGTTGAGGTTTCAGATGACCAATTTTCTTTGGCTATCGGTAAAAAAGGACAGAATGTCCGACTAGCCGCCAAACTGACCGGCTGGAAAATTGATGTCCGTTCTCCGCGTGAAAATCTTAGTTTTACGGAAGCGGAACCGGAAGCGGCCAAGGAAACAAAAACAGAAGAGGGAAGCACTACGGTTGTTGAAACAACCGCGGGCGATACGGCAAAAGAAGCGGATACGGCCGGCGACAACTCCTCAAGCCAATAATATGCATTATTCTCTGAAAAAAATAGAAGATATCCAGTATCAACTTTCGGTTGAACTGGATGAGGATGATTTAAAAAAATATCTGGACAAAGCCGGGAGGGAGGTCAGCCAGAGTTTAAAAATAGATGGATTTAGAACAGGCAAAGCTCCCAAGGAGCTGGTCCAAAAGTATGCGGATCAGGTAAAAATCAGCGAGATCGCCATAGAGGATGCTTTGCGTGGAAGTTTTTCCAGTATTTCGGAAGAAAAAAATCTGGATATTATCAACACATCAGACCTTAAAGTTGAAGAAAATTCGCCCGGCAAGTTGAGGTATTCGCTACGGCTGGCCGTATATCCGGAAATCAATCTCCCCGACCTTTCTTCGGCAAAAGTCAAAAAAACGTCTATATCAGTAAGCGGAGAGGAGCTGGAAACGGCCCTCGGAACATTAAGAGCTTCCCGTGCCCAGGCATCTCAAAAAGATGGAACAACCGAGTTGGGCGACAGGGTGGAGATTGATTTTGAGGTTACTTCAGAAGGAAAAGTTATTGAGGGGGGCGTGAGCAAAAATCATCCTCTTGTTCTTGGCAAAGGTAATTTTATCCCCGGTTTTGAAGAGCAGTTGATAGGCATGGGCAAAGGCGAGGAAAAGACCTTTTCTTTGGCGGTCCCCGCCGATTATTACGAAAAATCGGTTGCGGGCAAGAAACTGGATTTTAAAGTAAAAATTAATCTGGTTCAAAAGGTTAAACTGCCTGAACTTGATGACAACTTTGCCAAAAGCTTGGGTAATTTTAAAACCGTGCAGGCGCTTCGTGAAAGCGTGGAGAATGGTTTAAAGCAAGAGAAAGAAGCTAAACAAAAACAGCGCATACGCGTAGAGATACTGGAGCGGCTTACCAAAGAAAGCAAAATAAAACCCTCAAAATTTTTAGTAGAAAGGCAGTTGGATAACATGGTGGCTGATTTTGACGAGCATCTTCATGGCCAAGGCATGGAACTGGGATTATATTTGGCTCATGTCAAAAAAACACAGGACGAGTTGCGCAAAGACTGGCAGGCTGAAGCGGAAAAGCAGGTTGATATGAGCTTGATTTTGCATAAAATAGCCAAAGAAAATGATATTCTGGCCACTTCGGAAGAGATTGATAAGGAAACCGGCAGCTTTATTGATTCTTTATCTGCCCGCGGACAACCGGAAGAATCAAAAATTGACATTGCCGGTTTAAAAGAGCAGATCGGTAAGCGGATAGTCAATGAAAAAACTCTTGCGTTACTTGAGAAGCGGTGCGTCACCGAAGCTTAATTTTGAAATATGGGGGAGATATATCTGGATAACGCCGCGGCTACTCCGGTTGACCGTCGGGTTGCGAACGAGATGGCTAGGGCGCTAAAACAATATGGCAACCCATCATCTTTCAATATCCGGGGAAGGTCAGCTCGAGAAGAAGTTGACAGCGCACGTTTTAAGATAGCGTGTTTTTTAGGCGCGCGCGCCGAAGAGATTATTTTTACCAGTTCCGGTTCCGAAGCCAACTCCCTGGCTATTTTAGGACTGGGACTTAAAAAGGGGGAAATGATTACAACCGCCATTGAACATAAATCGGTGCTCAAACCGGCCGAAAGAATCAGAGCGGTAGTTGTGGGCGTTGACAGCGCCGGATTTGTAAAGTTAGACGAATTGCGAAAAGCAATGAGCGAAAAAATCAAACTCATATCTGTGATGTATGCCAACAACGAGATTGGCACAATCCAGCCAATAATTAAAATCGGAAAACTAATCAAAGAATTCAAAAAGAAATTGGAAATTGAAAATTGTAGATTGAAAATTGATGGAACAAAACCCGTTTTGTTCCATGTAGATGCCTGCCAAGCGGCTGGATTTCTAGACATGAATGTCAATCATCTGGGGGTTGATTTGCTTACATTCAACGGTTCCAAAATATACGGTCCGCGCGGGGTCGGCGTATTGTATGCGCGCCGCGGGGTGACGTTAAGGCCGCTGGTACTTGGCGGGGAACAGGAGTTCGGGTTAAGGGCGGGTACGGAAAATTTACCGGCAATTGTCGGTTTGGCCGAAGCGATAAAGCGGATTGACTTAAAAGAAACCGCCAAAATATCTGGCTTGTGCGATTATTTCATCAGCCAACTGCAGAAGCGTTTTCCGGAAGCGAAAATCAACGGACCGATTGGTGAACATCGTTTGTCAAACAATGTCAGCGTCTCATTTCCCGATGCTGATGTGGAGCGCCTGCTTTTAGAATTGGATAAATACGGCATCCGCGCCGGCTCCGGCTCTGCCTGTACTTCTCGAGCGGTGGAACCGTCTCACGTATTAGTCACTATCGGCAACGAAAAGAAATATCTTCACGCTTTGCGGTTTAGTCTGGGTAGACAGACCACAAAAAACGAAGTAGAATATGTTCTCGGGGTGCTTGAAAAGATTCTACTATCTGTCCCCGTAGCTTAACGGATAAAGCAGCAGCCTTCGAAGCTGTTGATGGGGGTTCGATTCCCTCCGGGGACACTGTACACGAAAAGTAAATGCGCCCGTAGCTCAGTTGGTAGAGCAGCTCCCTCTTAAGGAGATTGTCGTAGGTTCGAATCCTACCGGGCGCACCAAAATCTGACTTTCAGAAAATTGACCGACTTTTTCGTTGGCGGCGCACAGCACCGCCCAAGCATTTCCCCCCGACAAATCCTCTCCGCTTGGCGCGGTGA
>MGKV01000013.1 GCA_001795795.1 Candidatus Yanofskybacteria bacterium RIFCSPLOWO2_02_FULL_45_18 | reverse complement strand
GAAGACAAGGAACCGGAAGCGCATATCGGTTTTCACGAAGAAAGCGATGGCAAAGAAGGTGCATTGAAAGAAGATGAGGAGCCCTACGAAGAACCGGCTGAAGAAAAAAATGAAGAGAATGGAGAAAATGAGGAGGAAGAGGAAGAAGCGCCTACGGAAGAAGAGGCTGAACTTTCCGTCGCCAAAGAGCCGGATTTTGAAATTGTTGCCGCCGCCGCCAGAAAACCAGCCACAAAGATAACCGGCCACGGGACAAAAATACCCGTCAAAATGCCCGGAAAAAAGATGCCGGAACCGGAACAAACCGACAACATCTGGCAAGAAACGGCCGAAGAGAGCGGGGAAGATTTCTGGTCTAAATTGGCCCGGGGCCGTACTGTTGCGCCGCAAAAACACAAGGCCGCCATCCGCCGCCAACCCAGAAGTCTTTCGCAAAAAGCAATCGTGTGGGGCAGTGTTTCTGCGGTTGTTACTATCGGAACAATCATTTATTTAACCGTCGGCAGTGCTAAAGTAATCATCCGCCCTCAAGACCAGAAGTTAGATTTCCAGCTTAAAGTAACGGCGTCCGACAAGTTTGCTTCAGTTGATACGGCATTTAACAAAATACCGGGCCAGCTTTTTACGATTGAGAAAAGCGCGAGCGATACCTTTACGTCGTCAGGAGAAAAAGAAGTAGCCCAAAAATCCAAAGGCAAAATAACCGTTTACAACGAATACGGGAGTTCGCCTCAAATTCTTATTGCCACAACAAGGTTCCAATCCGTTGAAGGTTTAATATTCCGCACCCTTAAAACAATCTCTGTGCCGGGTGCACGGGTAGAGAACGGCAAAACCATAGCTGGAGCCATTGATGTTGAGGTCATAGCCGACAAAGCCGGGCAGGTTTACAATGTTGCCCCGGGCAAGTTTACAATTCCGGCATTCAAAGAAAAAGGCGATGCCGACCGATACGGCAAAATATATGGCCAGTCTACGGTTGCGATGAGAGGCGGCGCCATTGGAAAAGCTAAAGTCGTAACCGAATCTGACTATCAGAACGGCAAACAGCTCCTGCTCCAAAAAGTTAAGGAAGCCGCCGAAAAAGATTTAAAGGATAAAACCGCTGGTTTTAAAATAATTGACGGGGCCAGCATTTCTTACGATTTTGACAGCGGCGGAATCGGTGTTGACGACGCGGCTGAAAGCTTTACCCTGACCATAACCGAAACTATAAAGAATATCGGATTTAGCGAAAAAGACCTTCTGGGGCTGATCAGCCAATATGTCAACAAAACCAGCGACCTCGTGACATTGCCGGAAAAACTGGAAATAAGTTACGGGGGAATATCGTTTAACACAGCTGAAAACAGTTTGCAATTTACCGTAAGCGTCAAAGGCAAGGCCTATGCTAAAGTTGAAAAGGTTAAGATTGTTTCTGATTTGCAGAACAAGAAAGAGGGGGAGATAAGGGATTATTTTAAGGATGCCTCCGGGATTGCTGAAGCAAGAGTAATCTTATCGCCATTTTGGGTCAGAAAAGTGCCTCAAAATCCGGCAAAAATTAAATTAGAGTTGGTGTATGATTAGCCCCCAATTGACACATTTTCTATAATTTGCTAATATGCCGAGGCCGTAAAATTTAACCCATGATTTCTAAGTGGGCGGGGATTTCGACAGTGTCGGGAGCCCTCGGCATTTTTTTTGTTAAATTGGACAACCAAAATAAAGAAAAAGTTAACGGTACGGTTCTGGAAGCTTTACCAGATACTACCTTTAAAGTAAGGCTGGAGGACGGTAGGGAACTTTTGGCTTATTTGGCCGGCAGAATGCGGATAAATTACATAAAGGTGATGATCGGCGACCGCGTAACGGTCGAGGTAAGTCCGGATGGGACAAGGGGAAGGATAGTATTTCGTCATTAAGAAGTCTTTAATATTTTAGAACGCAGCTGGCTTGACCAGATTCAAGGCAAAAGCGAGTATTGCGACAAGGTATACTATAAGTACATTTAGGAGCAAACGGAACTTTTAACGAAGAAGATGGCCAAGAGCGTACTGCTTAAGCCGAAGGCTAGCAGAGCGGCCAACAAGTTATAAATGAAGGTCAGAGCATCCGTAAAAAAGATGTGCAGTAATTGTAAATTAGTGAGGCGAAAGGGTCGCTTGCATTGTATTTGCAAAAATCCAAAGCACAAGCAGAGACAGGGTTAGAATAGCCAGTAGCCAATAGCCAATAGCCAATAGAATAAAACTATTTGCCATAAGCTATTCGCCATTCAACGGTTTGCCTAGAATACTGGGGGTAGCCATTCCCGACAATAAAAAAATATTATATTCTCTGCCGTATCTTTACGGCCTTGGCTTGACATTAAGTAGAGTTATCCTGAAATCAGCCAATATTGATCCGGACCGGCGCGCCAAAGATCTGACTGCCGACGAAATAAACAAAATACAAAAAATAATTGAGGCAAACTATAAAGTTGAGGGGGATCTAAGGCGCGAAGTGGCGCAAAACGTTAAAAGACTTAAAGAGGTTGGGTCATGGAGAGGCCTGCGCCACTCCAGAAGGTTGCCGATTCACGGCCGTTCTAGGGTTAACTCCCGGACAATAAGAGGCAACGTCCGTAAAACTATGGGTTCGGGCAGAAAACCATCAACGGAAAAAACATAAGCAAATGTCCGCGCGCAGTCCGAGCGTTGTCGAGGACAAGCGCAGAAACAGTTGCTTACCATGCGTTTTCAAATGATTTATAGAAAGTTCGCGGTGACGAGTTTTGCGGCAGTTCGGATTGCTCGCAGACTCGCATTTCCTCACTGACAAAATCGTCATGGGTCAAAAGAAAATTATCACAAAAGCAGATGCGACAGCAACCGAAGGACAAACGGCGTCCGATGTTTCGGTTGCTAAAAAATCCTCGAAAAGACAGGTAATAAACGGTGTCGCCTATGTCAATATTTCTTATAATAACACCGGGATAGCCATTACCGACTCAAAAGGAGAAACAATCGCTTGGTCGTCATCCGGTTTAATCGGCTTTAAGGGAACCAAAAAATCAACTCCATATGCCGCCGGTATGGTAGCCAGAGATTGCGTTGAAAAAGCAAGGAAATATAATCTGGCCAATATAAAAATAGTGGTAAAGGGAATCGGACCCGGACGCGACTCAGCCATCAGGGGATTGGCCGGCACTGGCTTGAATATAATTTCAATAGTTGACGCAACGCCAATTGCGCATAATGGAGTAAGGAGAAAGAAACCGAGACGAGTGTAATTTTAATTTTTAAATTTTAAATTATTGTTATGGCACGCTACACTGGTCCAAAAGATAAAATAGAAAGGCGGCTGGGCGAAAAACTTTTTTTAAAAGGCGAGCGTTCGCATTCTCAGAAATCCAGCGTTCTCAAAAAACCGTATCCTCCCGGCATGCACGGCCATAACCGAAGGGGAAGGATCTCGGAATTTGGAACACAACTGCAATCTAAGCAAAAAGTCAGGAATACATATCGCATGCTTGAAAAACAATTTAAAAACTTGGTTAAAAAAGCGCTGGATACCAAGGAAGAACCTTATTCCGCCATCTCGCGCCGGTTGGAACAGCGACTTGATAATGTTGTCTTTCGATTAGGTTTTGCCCAGTCCAGAGATCAGGCGCGCCAGCTTGTAAATCACGGCCACATAACCGTTAACGGAAAAAAGGTGGATATCGCCTCTTATGAAACAAGGGTCGGCGACGTGGTAAATGTGCGTGAAAATGACAAAAAATCCTCATATTTTAGTTCATTAGTTCCGCAATGGTTAAAAAATTATGACGCTCCGGAATGGCTAGAATTGAACAAAGGCGCTTTGAGCGGCAAGATAAAAAAACAACCAATGCCAGAGAACGGCGGCCTTAGGCCGGACGATCTGCAAGCCATAATTGAGTTTTATTCGAGATAAATAAAAACAGTTGGCCACTGACCATTGACCATTGACTGCGAGCTACCTGTCAAATGTCAAATGTCAAATGTCAAATGTTGTAACATGTCGCAACTACCAGAAATAAAACTAATATCTAAAGAGGGCAATCGGGCAATTTTTGAAATTGCTCCCTTGATGCCCGGATACGGCGCTACTATTGCTAACCCGCTTCGGAGAGTATTGCTGTCATCACTGGAGGGCGCGGCCATAACCGCAATTAAGATAAAAGGGGTAGACCATGAGTTCACGGCCATACCGGGAGTATTGGAAGACATGATACAGGTAATTTTAAATGTCAAAAAAATACGCGTTAAACTGTTCGGCGAAGGTCCGGTCAAGCTTACACTGGAAGCCAAAGGAGAAAAAGAGGTTACCGCCGGTAATATTAAAACCACGTCTGATGTTGAAATAGTCAACCCCGAACAGCATATCGTTACTCTGACAGATAAGAAGGCGGAATTTATTATGGAGCTTGACGTTGAAAAAGGCACCGGTTATGTTCCGGCCGAACAACGGCAAAAAGACAAATTAGCGATTGGGATTATCGCAATTGACGGTATCTTTTCTCCGGTTAGCCATGTAAATTTCAATACAGAAAATATCCGCGTAGGACAAAGGATCGATTACAACAAAGTTGCGCTGGAAATTGAAACTGACGGTTCGACAGAACCGGAAGTGGTATTAAAAAGGGCTAGCGAGATATTGGTGGCTCATTTTAAGTTGATTTCGGAAATTCCGGTTCCCGAAACAACATCTTCAGAACCAAAGCATTCGTCCCGAACTCAAGCCGAGGGGAAGAAAGTCTCTAAAACCAAAAAAACCAAATAAAATGAATAAGAGAGGCAACATACGAAAATTCGGCAGAAAAAATGTGCAAAGACGGGCACTGTTGCGGTCGCTAATCACAGCGCTCGTTAGCCATGGCAAAATTAAGACAACTAAGGCCAAGGCCAAATCCCTTAAAGTGGAGATGGAAAAGTTGACAACTTTAGCTAAAAAACAAAATCTTGCCTCAAGAAGATTGGTCAACCGATCGATGGGAACTGTTGCAACCGACAAATTGATTTCCGAAATAGCTCTGAAGCTCGGAGAAAAAAGGGGGGGATATGTCAGAATTATTAATCTGGGTCAGCGAAGAAGCGACGGCGCAGAAATGGCGCTTATTGAATTTACTTCGTAAATTCAATCAAAATCAAAATGCAAAATTAACGAGTTCATTTGATTTTTTAATTTCTTATTTTAAGTTCTAAATCATGCAATACGAATTGGACGCTACAAATCAAACACTTGGAAGATTGGCTAGTAAAATAGCAATTTTACTGCGCGGCAAAAATTTGCCCTCATTCAACCCGCGGATATTGCCGCAAACGGAAGTCACCATAAAGAACTTGAGCAAGGCGCGGTTTACCGGTTCAAAGCTTGATACCAAGAAATATTACCGTTATACTGGCCATCCCGGGGGAATTAAAACACAAACATTGCGGCAGAGGTGGGAAGCTAAACCGAAAGAACTGATGACCCAGATGGTTTACCATATGCTACCGGAGAATAGGTCACGCAATAAAATTATAAAAAATCTAAAATTTGAATAATTATGATTGAAGCTGATTTAAAACAACAAAATATGGAGTTGCCGCTGACCGATGAGACCTTGAACGATAACGACTCGGATGTGGAAAAGGCTATCGCCAAAGAAGAAGGCGAGTTCAAGAAAAAAGGCGGCAAGGAAAAGTATTATGAAACGGTCGGCCGGCGCAAAGAATCTGTCGCGCGGATCCGACTTTACACCAGAAAATCAACCGATGAAGTCGGTGAAAATAATGCTTTGATAACCGTGAACAACAAGAGCTATACCGACTATTTTCTGGACGGCAACTTACGGTTGATAGTTGAGTCGCCACTAAGACGGCTAAAATCGCTAACCCGCTTCAAGGTTACCGCCAAAGTAAACGGCGGCGGCATTGCCGGGCAAGCCGATGCCGTAAAACACGGCATTGCTCGGGCTTTGGAAAAGTTTGACACCAACTTCCGCAAGAAGCTCAAAAAAGCCGGTTTCCTGACCCGCGACCCGCGCGCCAAAGAACGCCGAAAATACGGCCTCAAGAAGGCCCGCAAGGCCCCACAGTGGCAGAAGAGATAATCTTCACAAAAAACACACCGCTCTGGTGTGTTTTTTGATTACTACATTGACTCAATAAGGGCAAGCGCAAAACAAGTTAGAAATCAACCGCATTGACCCCGCCGCGGGTGTCAGTTTCTAGGATTTGATAGCTGGAGCTGGCGTTTTTGTTTTTGAATTCTACAACGATATGGTCATCGCCGCGGAACCAGCCGACACGGTTGACGGTTTGGCCGAATCGGCTTATTTTTTCAGTATCCCCGTCTTTTTTGTGGGGTTGATAATCCATATCTTTTAGCCAAATAACCCAAACCTCATTGTTGGTATTCCGCCAAGTCACCTTGTTTCGGTTAGGCGAAAATGCAAAGCCTGTAACTCCGCTGTCAATTTCTTTTGTCTGGCCGTCTTGGCTGCGCAATAGCTTGCCGCTAAAAAGTATTACCGGCGCATTTTCGGAAAATGTCGGTGTAGACGTAGGCGTCGGCTTGATGGTTTTCTTCTTAACAACCGGGGTTGACGAAATTTTTGCCATGGGGGAGAAGGCGGGAGTGGTAAAAATTTTATCTATTTCAGCGCGCAACTGGGCCTTGCTGGTTTCATCCGTCGGCAAAATAATTACATGCCTGAAGTCGCTTACCAATCCTTCGCTGACAGTAATATCTTTTACCCATTTTGAATAATTCTCACCCGAAAGTTCTACGCGATATTTGTTCGGCAGAAGTTTGCTGATCGTAAAAGAGTCGCCCAAAAATGAGGTGTCGCCCTCATATGAACCGTTCAAATATACTCGAGCGCCGGCGCTAGACTTTAAATAAATTGAGCCGGTCTTTATAAATTTACCGCTGGCAAAGCTGTATTTATAACCTTGAGCATAAAGCAGGGTTGTATAACTAAGGACCAAAAATAGCGCCAGAGCCATATAAAACAGTATTCTCCTCGATTTTTTAGACATAACAGGGTGTATCATATCTCAGTTCTTGTTAAAAATCCAGCTAAATTGTAGGATAACGGGATGAAACTGGGAATTGATCTGGGAACAACCAATACTGTAGTTTTCGCGCCCAAAAGAGGAATCATAATCAATGAGCCGTCCGTGGTGGCGATTTCGGTTTTGGATAATAAAATAATTGCCGTCGGCAATGCGGCCAAAGAAATGGTGGGCCGTACACCCGAAAGCATTATTGTTTCAAAACCATTGGTTGACGGTGCCATTGCCGATCATCGCATTACCAGCGCCATGATAAAATATTTTATCAAGAAAAGCCCCGGCATAAGTTTTGTGAAGCCGGAAATTCTTATTTCGGTGCCAGCAGGCATTACTTCCACGGAAAAAAGAGCGGTAATTGAGGCCGGTCTTAATGCCGGAGCCAAAGCGGTATATCTGGTAAAGGAGCCGGTATTAGCGGCCATCGGAGCAAAAATATCCATTAACAGCCCACTGGGCAATATGATCCTCAATATCGGCGGCGGAACCACCGAATTGGCGGTCATTTCTCTCGGCGGCATCGTCAGTTGCTCTTCTGTCCGCGTAGGAGGCAATAAGCTTGATCGGGCTATTGTTGAATATATTAAGAAAAAATACGGTCTGGCCATCGGAGAGCGCACCGCCGAACTTATAAAGATAAGCATCGGTAGCGCCACCAAGCAGGCCAATGAAGAAAAAATAAGCATCAAGGGGCGGGATCTGGCTAGTGGCTATCCAAAAACAATTGAAGTTACTTCCAACGAAATCACCGAGGCCATAAACGAACAACTGCGGGAAATCGTGCAAATCATTAAAAGCGTACTGGAGGTTACGCCCCCGGAGCTGTGCGCCGATATTATGGATAGGGGAATTGTGATATCGGGCGGCGGAGCCATGCTCAAAAATATTGACACCTTGATAACACGGGTGACCGGCGTACCGGCCTCTATCGCTGAAGACCCTTTATTCTGCGTTGCCCGCGGCACCGGTATCGTGCTGGATAATCTGGACACCTATAAGAAAAACGTCATGGTGAAAAGATAACCGATGACAATTGACAATTGACAATTGACTTAAGGTCATATGTTACATGTCAAATGTTAAATGTCTCGCTGTGCGTATCGCATTAGTCCACGATTGGCTCTTAAATATTGGCGGGGCCGAGCGTGTCCTGAAAGAATTGCATAATATATTCCCGACAGCGCCGATCTGGGTGCTGTTTTATGACCGCAAGTTCACGGACAAGTTTTTACCCGAAGCGACTATCAGCGCAAGCTGGCTGCAGAAATTCCCGCTTATTCGGAAAATTTATCCTTATTTATTTTTTCTTATGCCATCAGCTATTGAATCGCTGGACCTTTCGGATTACGACTTAGTTATCTCATCTTCGGTTATTTTTTCAAAAGGGCTTATTCTCAAGCCCAAGACCAGACACATCTGCTATTGCTACAGTCCTACACGCTTTCTTTGGGATCGCAACAGTGAAGATGAGAGAAAAGGTGTTTTGGCCAGTCTCGCTAAACATGTCTTGCGTATCTGGGATCGCCAGGCCTCCGACCGTGTGGATGAATTTGTCGCTATTTCTGAAAATGTCCGCCAGCGCATCCAGAAATACTACCGGCGGGATGCGAAGGTGATATATCCTCCAGCGCCGAACTTGAATTCGACGACAATTGACCAGGAACAATTAACCATTGATGATTCTATCAAATGTCAAATGTCAAATGTCAAATGTTTTTACTATCTGATAGTAAGCCGCTTGTATCCTCACAAAAACATTAAACTGGCAGTAAAAGTTTTCAATAAACTAAAGCATGAGTTAGTAATTGTTGGCAACGGACCGCTTAAGAACAAACTGCAAAAAATCGCCAGCAAAAATATAAAATTCCCTGGCCATGTTTCCGATGAGGAACTGGCGGTATACTATCAAAACTGCAAAGCACTAATTATGCCGCAGGAGGAAGATTTCGGCCTGACACAAATTGAGGCGATGTCTTTGAGCAAACCGGTTCTGGCATTGCGCCGTGGCGGCGCCCTTGAAACAATCCGAGAGGGGATTACCGGCGAGTTTTTTGATGATCCAATTCCCGAAGCTTTGGCCGACGGTATCCGCCGCTTGAATGAAAATTATGGAAATTATAGTCCCGAGGAAATAAAAAAATCCGTCTCCCAATTTTCCGTAGAAAATTTCAGAAAGCAGATTCTAAATTTGATAGCTTAGTTTTTCGATTATAATTCTGCCATATTTAACTAATTATGTCAATCACAATATCCATCCTCCAATACAACAACTCTAGAGCGACGATAAGATGCCTGAAGTCGCTTGTCAGTCAAATGTCAAATGTCAATTGTCAAATGTCAATTGTTGTCGTTGATAACAATTCCGCGCCGGAAGAGGCAAAAACCCTGCGGGATTGTTGCCAGAACAACCGTTGGGTCCAACTCATAGAAAACGGCCAAAATCTGGGGTTTTCGGGGGGGAATAATGCGGGTATCCGCCAAGCCCTTCAAAACGGCGCAAATTGGGTAGTTTTGCTCAATAATGATACTTGGGTAGAGAATGACTTTGTCTCGCGTTTGAGGGCTATTTTAGGCGAACCGGTGGGCATATTGGGCATTCCCCTAGACGAGGGTAAGGGGGTCGCCTACGCCGGCAAGGTTCAGTGGCTTCGCCCAACCCTAAAACATGAGTATGCCAGATGTCAAAGGTCAAATGTCAAAGGTTTATACGCCATCGGCGCCGGCATCGCCATTCACAAATCGGTTTTTGAAAAAATCGGCTATTTGGATGAAAAATATTTCCTCTATTTTGAAGATGCCGATTTTTCAGTACGCGCGCGCAAGGCTGGCATCCCGATTCTGTTTGCGCCGGATTTAGTCATTCATCACAGCGTGTCGCAATCAACCAAATCTCTCGGTTCTCCTCTACTCCTACGCTATCATTACCGCAATGCTTTATATTTCAACCGCCGCAACGGCCCTTGGTGGGTCCAGATACTTTTGCCATTTTGGGCTTTGCTCATTATGATCAAGCAGTTAATAAAACTGGCAACCGGCAGAAATAGAGAAGAATCAAGGGCGATTTTGAATGGTATGATGGGATTTCTTTGTGGCGAAACTGGTAAAATCAAATAATAGAACGTAGCTGGCTTGACCAGATTCTGGGCAAAAGCGAATATTGCGAGGATGTGTACTAAAAGTACATTGAGGAGCAAACGGAGCTTTTAACAAAGAAGATGGCCAAGAGCGTACTGCTTAATCCGCCACAGGCGGATAACAGAGCGACCAGCAAGTTATATGAGAATAGGTATTGAATGTGAGTCTATTGAAGGCAAAAATCCGATATGGGGAATTGGGAGAATTATTATGAAACTCCTTGAAGAAATCTCCCGTCGTCCGGAACTGGAAAAGAATTTCCGCTTTGTTTTGTATTTCAAAGATTCTGTCCCCGATTTTGAATTTCTAAAGGCGCCGGTATTTGAGAAGAAATGCGTGCCGGCGCCGTTTGTGCGCGGCCGTCTTTTCCCCATATATTATTTCGCGCTTCTGCCGCTGAAATTATGGTTTGAAAAGTTAGACCTGATGTTCTGGCCCAATTATATGCTTCCGATAATCGCTTGGGGAAGCAAAAATATGGTCGTATTAACCGAGGATATCTGGCACGAGATGCATGAGGGAAAACTGCCTTTCCGCTACCGTCTTGCTTACGGCATTTTCGGCTGGTGGACCGCCAAGTTCGCCACTAAAATAATGGCTATTTCAGAATCATCCAAAAATGAAGTTTCCAAACTATTTAAAATAAATCCCGAGCGTATCGCCGTTAATCATCTGGGCGTTAACCTCGATAAGCAAATAGCGAATGGCCAATGGCCAATAGCTATAAGCCCTAAGCCACTAGCTCAAACAAAAGATAGTAACTATCTTTTGTTTGTTGGCCAATCCTTTCCGCGCCGGCATTTGAAAGAAACACTAGAGGCGTTTGAACAAATCGCCCCACAATTTCCTGATATAAAATTGGTTGCTATTGGGCCGGATAAATATGATACGCCAACGGTCGCTCCGTTGGTTGAGAAAATAAACAAAAACCTCGGCAGACAGGCGATTACCCACCAGAATTATTTAACCGACGAAGAGCTGTTGTCGCACTACCAATCCGCCAAAGGATTGATCTATGTTTCCGACCGTGAGGCATTCGGTCTTCCGCCCATGGAAGCGCTAACCTATGGTGTACCGTCAATTGTCGCCGATATGCCACTGACACATGAGTTGTTCGGCGAGCGAACGTTTTACGTTCGTCCTGAACTTGTTGAAGGACAACAAAAAATAACAGCCAATGCCATCGCCGCCCAAATGCGCGAGCTCCTGACCAACTCCTCCAAAGTTGAGCAAATAAAAAAATCTGCCCCGCAAATTGTTTCAAAATATACTTGGTCCAAGTTTACCGATAGATGGGTAAACATTATAAGGAGAGTTTGAATAAAAAAACAGCGCTTGTGGCTCTGCTTAAATATTATACTTCCAGATCCCAGACGATCGGAGCATTCAGATTGTCGGCGAAGGGAGCGTTAGAGATTGAGGCGTTAACAAATGCCGTTCCATCCTCATGGGTGATTCCGTATCCTTCGTGAATATGTCCGAAAATATGAAACCGCGGCCGCACTGCTTTAATCCTCCGCAATAAATCCTCGCATCCAACCCGGATTTTGCCTTTTACCGGACGCAAGAGATCGCCATGTCCAAATGGGGGACCATGGGTAATCAATACGTCGGTTTTGTCCGGAATAAGAGCCCATTTTTCGGCCAGCTCTTTACCTCGCTGAAGGTTAAACGCCCAGTTGTTATACGCCGGTTGCCACGGCGAGCCGTAAAACAGCAGTCCTTCTATCGTAACCGATGAATCCTGCAAATAAATAGCATCGGTAATGATTTTGCGGGCAGTATCGGGAATTAATTGAAACGCCCAATCATGGTTGCCCGCAATGACTATTTTGTGTTTGTGTGGCAATCTACCCAGCCAACGATTGAAACTTTCCAATGGAGCCAATTCGCCTTTCCAGGTAATATCTCCGGCGTGAATCAAAACATCGCCATCGGGAATTTTAATCTTATTATGCTGTTCATGAGTATCGCTTATGGCTACGATCCGTAGTTTCATTTCTTTTTCCTTTTGGTAAGTTTCTGAACAAAGAATAGCAAATTTTAAATTTTGCGCAAAATAAAAATCCCGAAGCTGCAGCTTCGGGAGCGGCGGAACGGCCTAGCTGTTAGTTTTTCGGTATAACCCCGCTAGGCGAGTTACCCGAACGTTCTACCTATCAGTATAGCATACAGTATAGCATAGTGACATAGTATTTGTCAAGTACAAAACGGGGCCTATTTTTGGTAAGCTTAGGACATGCGAATATCCCGGTTAAATTTAGTTTTTTTGTTGCACCTTGCGATTTTTGTCTTCGTCGTCATGGGAATTTTGCCGCGCATGATTGTGCTATATTGGACGGTGGCGTTACTGATTTATATTTTAACTGTGCCACCGGAAGAGAGCGCGCTGTTCTTTGTGCGTTCCATTCCGCTTTTTATCGCCATACCGCTAACGGCAACTTTTGATAATTTCAATATGTGGAGGATAATCTCTTTGGCAATTTTTGTTAGATGGGCATTGCCCAAAATTTCTAACTACCAATCCCGTAAAGGCGCCCCGAGGTCCCCAACGGGACTTTTCGGGTTTCTAATTTCTAAACAAGTCCCAATTCTTAAAAATAAAATTTTAAAAAGTAGAGTTTTTATTATTCTTTTGTTCCTTTTGATTTTTGCCATTCTATCTGTATTTGCAGCAGCGGATAAGACGCTAGCAATCAAGCGGGTTATTTATTTTGCGAACCTGTCCCTTATCGGATTTGTGATAAACGGCCTCCTCGCACGACAAGCCGATTTTCGGCAGAAAGTTATTAAAAATATCGCCATTCCGATCATCTTGGTTACGGTTATCGGATTTATTCAGCTTCTGACAACCTACCTGATGGACATTTTTCAGTTCGTAGATTATTGGACCTTTACCGTTGAGAAAAACTTGTTCGGCACCGGCTGGGCGAACATCGCCTTAAAAGCCAATACCTGGTTTGCGTATTTTGGCGACCAGCTGTCTTTGCGAATGTTTTCAATTTTCCCCGACTCGCATTCTTTTCCCATATTTATTCTGCTGGGCCTGCCAGCGGTTTTTGCCTTAGCAGTTTCAAGGGTTATCGCCAAGGGCGGGACAGTTAAAACAATGATGAGGGAGCGGGGAAGTTGGCTGGTTGTCTTTGTGCCCCCAATCTTTCTAGCCGCTATTTTAACCGGCACTCGCGGCATCTGGGCGGCTAGCGTCGGAGTTGTCATACTGGCCATCGGTCTTATCTGGCACATGAAAAGAAAATATTCAGACTTGCGATGTCCGAATATTTTAAAGTATGTTTCTCTCTATCTTATTTTGTTCTTTATGCTTTTTGCCCCCGCCTATGCCCTAATCGCTTCGCCGCAATTTCTGGTTTCCAAAAGCGATTCGGCTTTATTTAAAAAACGGGTCAGGTCAATCATAGACATCGCCGAAACATCCAACAAAGAGCGCATCCGCATCTGGAAATTAAGTTTGGTTTCCATAAAAAAACATCCATTGCTGGGTGTGGGTATCGGCAACTTTCCGGTAGTGCTGAATCAGGACTTGTCGCTCACGAGAGCCGGTTCGTCGGCGCACAATCTTTACCTTCAAATCGCCGCCGAAATGGGGCTTGTAGCTCTGGCCGTCACGCTCTACTTTTTGTGGCTTGTTTTTAAGCGGGCATACCAAAAATTTATTTCTTCAGATAACCCGTTTTTTGCAACCTATTACAGCGCCGCTCTTTTGTTCCTGCCATGGGTTTTGATATATTCCCTGACTGATGTCGCGCTGTTTGATGAAAGAGCTTTTTTGATGTTCGTATCAATAACCGCTTTGATTTTGTGACGAATCCGATGGTGACAATCAATCTCGTAGTTTACGATGGCGAAAAATATCTGCGCCATGTTTTGGATTCTGTATTAGCGCAAACCTACCCGCACGAGTTAATCGAGCTCAATATTTTTGACAACAATTCATCTGACAAAACAAAAGAAATTGCTACAAGCTACAAACTACGAACTACAAACTTTGCAAATTTTTCCTTAGTTGAGAGCAGGGAAAATTTGGGTATGTGGCCCGGACAGGAAAAAGCGCTTGAATCAAGCCACGGGAAATATGTTGTCGCTCTTTCGGTGGATATTATTTTGGACAAGGATTTCGTCAAAAACACCGTTGAAGCGATGGAGAAAGATGAAAAGATTGGTGCCCTCCAGCCCAAACTCTACCAATGGTCGCTGACCAACCTAGATCCTAGTGCCCACATCCTAAAGCCTAAAATCATTGATACCGTGGGTTTTCAAATTTTCCGCTCACGTAAAATCACCAACATCGGCCACGGCCAAGAAGACAGGGGACAGTTTAACGAACAGAAGGGGGTTTTTGCCGTGGAAGGCGCGGTGCCGGTCTTGCGCCGCGAAGCGCTGGAAAGCGTCCGCATTGACGGTCGCATTATTGACCATGATTATTTTTGGTACGGTGACGATTTGGATCTGTTGTGGCGGATGCGATTATTCGGCTGGAAACAGGTTTATAATCCGCAGGTCATCGCCTGGCACGACCGCTCCACCACCAAGGGTGTATCGCATAACTGGCTGGGCTATTTCCGCCGCGTCAAAGAGCGCCGCAAAATCCCGATAAAAAAGAGGCGGTTGGACTGGTCTAATGTCCGGTTTACAATCATAAAAAATGACTATATAATCAACATGCTCAAAGACCTGCCACGCATTGCGGCGCGAGAAATAGCCGTGCTGGGTTATACCCTTCTTTTTGAACCGATGGTTTTGCTTGAAGCTGGGCGATTTTTCCGGCTTTTGCCTCGGATGTTAAAATGTCGGGCGCAAATAATGAAACTGGCCAAAGCAACCCCGCAGGAAATGAGAAAATGGCTGAAATAATCTACTCTCCAAATACATTCAACTACGGGACTAAAAAGCAATACAAACGCTTTTTTGTTTTATTAGCACTACTGGCGCTAATTATTTTTACGCTTATAAAACTGGGGCTGGGCGTAAAAGAAATAATCGTAGGCCGGACCAATAATATTCTCGACAAGAAAGTCCTGCCGATATCGGAAGAGGAGTTGGGAAAATATGTGATGCCCAAAAAAGAACAAAGCCGGCTGGACATTTTGGTTATGGGGATTCGCGGCAAAGATGACCCCGATCCGGCTAATACCGGAATATATCTAACCGACAGCATGATGATTTTCAGTTATGACAAAGAAACCGGCAAGTCGTCTCTGGTGTCCGTGCCGCGCGACTTTTATGTGCTGGTTGATAAAAACAAGAAAGATAAAATAAATACCGTTTACGAAGTTGGTTTTTCCAAAAAGAACGGCCTGGATTACGCAAAGAAGCTTTTTTCAGAGATCAGCGGCGTCTATGTTGACCATATAATTGTTTTTGATTTTTCGGCTTTTGAAAAGATTGTTGATCAGTTGGGGGGTGTTGACATTACACTGGCTAAACCGTTTGAAGAAGATAATCAGTGGGGCTACAGTTTTTCCTTGCCAGCCGGCCAAAATCATCTTGACGGCAAGACCGCCCTTTATTATGTGCGATCGCGTTATTCTACCAGCGATTTTGACCGATCTTACCGCCAACAGCAAATAATCATGGCTATTAAATCCAAACTGCTCGGTCTAAATATTTTCAACGAGCCCGGCAGGGCGCTGGATATTTTAAATACCATCCGCAAAAACATTGACACGGACGCGGATATTTTTGACATGGCCGCTCTGGGAACTTTGGCCAAAGAAATCAACGCTTCGGCTACCGGCATGAAACGATATGTAATCTCAACCGACAATCTGGTGTACGAGACGCACGAGAACGGAATTTATATTTTACTGCCAAAGGGCGACAACTTTGACGGAATAAAAAAGCTGTTTCAAGACATCCTCACTTCGCCATTGATTAGCCCAAGTTCCGGTTTGGCTCCAGTTAAAAACCCTCTATAATGCTTTTGTCCATAATTATTGCCAATTACAAAAATCCGGCATTATTGCGGCTTTGCCTTAAAACTGTCAAGCGAGAACTTGGGCGTGATTTTGACTATGAAACAATAGTGATTGACTCGGCCAGTCAGCCCGAAACCAGAAATGTTGTTACTCACGAATTTCCCGATTTCAAATTATTGGCTTTTAAAGAAAATCTTGGTTATACCCGTGGCAACAATGAGGGCATCAAAATAAGCGCCGGGGAATATGTGTTGATTTTAAATTCAGATGTTGTTCTGGACAGAAAAAACATGGAAGCATTGCTTAAATACATGACGGCCAACCCTGACATCGGAATGGCCGGCCCCAAATTGCTAAACTTTGACGGAAGTAAGCAGGATTCCTGTTTCCGTTACTATACGCCGCTAACTATCCTGCACCGCCGCATCGCCCATTTGCCATTTGCCAAAAAAACGATAGATAGATTTCTGATGCGAAATGTGCCATTGGATAAGCCGTTCAGCGTAGATTGGTTAATGGGCTCGGCTTGTCTGGTCTCCCGCCAAGCCATAGAAAAAGTGGGGTTGATGGACGAGAAATTGTTCCTTTACTTCAGCGATGTTGACTGGGCCAGACGATTCTGGGAAAATGGATATAAAGTTGTTTATTATCCGGAATCTGTTATGTATCACCATTTGCACCGCAACTCCAAGGGCCGATTAGGAATTTTGGATGCCTTTTTCAAGAGAGAGTCCCGTTGGCATATCGCTGACGCTATCCGTTATTTTAAGAAGTGGGGCATCAGTACGCCGCCGTCACGAACATAAAACCGATGTCATTTTTAAATAGAAAATTATTTGTTTTAGTTGTTGTCGTAGCGCTTGTTGCTGGTTTTACCGGCGGGTTTTATTTTGCCCAATACCGAGATATGACACCGATGGCGGCTGTCAAAAAAATCATCAACCGCGATTTAGGCAAACCGCAGAATGTTGATTTTAATCTTTTCTGGCAGGTTTGGGACAGCCTGCACCAAAAATATGTGGACAAAAGCAAATTAGACGACGAAAAGTTAGTTAATGGCGCAATCAAGGGCATGGCCGACGCCATTGGCGACCCTTACACGGTCTTTTTGGAACCGACAATAAGCAAAAAATTTCAGGAAGAAATATCCGGCTCATTTGGCGGTGTGGGCATAGAAATCGGCAAACGCAATGGCACTCTTACGGTAATCGCTCCGATAAAAAACAGCCCCGCTTTTAAGGCAGGTATCATGGCCGGTGACAAAATCTTAAAAATAGACGGCAAACCTGCGGCTGATCTGGCCATTGAAGAGGCCGTGAATCTTATCCGCGGCCGCAGAGGCACCAAAGTTACCCTGACCGTCTCGCATAACAACGCCACCCGAGATGTGGAAATCGTCCGGGATACCATAAAAATACCCGGCGTTGAGTGGAAAATGCTGGATAATCATATCGCCTATATACAAATATTCACCTTCAACCAGAATGTTGATTCTGAATTTGAAAAATCAACCAAAGAAATCTTACAGTCAAAAGCTGACCGCATAATTTTAGACCTAAGAAATAATCCGGGCGGTCTGCTGGATTCGGCCATTAATATTGCCGGTTGGTTTTTAGACAAAGGCAAAATAGTAGTAAGTGAAGATTATGGCAATGGAATAAATGACAAATTCACCGCCAGCGGCTCCGGTGCCCTGAAAAGCTACCCATTAGTGGTACTAATAAACAATGGTTCTGCTTCCGCTTCTGAAATTCTCGCTGGAGCCCTGCACGACAATCGCGGTGTTAAATTAATAGGTGAGAAAAGTTTCGGCAAGGGGTCAGTGCAAGAGTTGGTGGGTTATGACAACGGGTCGTCCTTGAAGATTACAATAGCCAAATGGCTGACGCCCAACGGAATCTCCATCTCTGAAAAGGGGATAGAGGCCGACATTGTTATTGCCGTTCCGGAAAAACAAATGGAAGACGGGACTTTTGAGCTGGGAATACGGGACAAAGATGCCCAACTGGATAAAGCGCTTGAAATTATCCGCTAGCCGGTAAGCTTAAAACATGAAACTTGAAACATTTTATTTAATGTAATATGTTTTACGTTTTAAGATTTATGAAAGTTATAATCTTACAAAACATTAAGGGGTTTGGGCAGACAGGCGACATCAAGAATGTGCCCGACGGATATGGCCGCAATTACTTGTTACCGCGCGGATTAGCCAAAATAGCCACGAACCAAGCCGAAAAAGAGGCCGGGATTTTGAAAAATAAACGGGAGATAATTTTATCCCAAGAAAAAGAAAAAGCCAAAGAAGCCGCCGACAAGCTCAACGGCCTGACAGTAGAACTGTCGGCCAAGGCCAGCAAGACCGGCAAACTTTTTGCGGCGGTCTCCAAAGAGGAACTGCTTGGCAAAATAGCCGAAGCCACAGGCATAATTTTGAACACAGACACTATTAACCTTAAGGAGCACGACGGACACTTAAAACAGCTAGGAGAACATGTCGTTGAACTGGACTTGGCGCCAGATATTAAAACGACTGTTACCGTCAAAATTAGCGAATCGAAATAACAAAAAAACGGTCAAGATGACCGCTTGTAAAGTCCTTAAGAAGCGTTTTGGCTTAATTCTTAACCTTCCAGCATCCTGGCCGTCTGATATGAGGTTTCCCCTATCAGCTTGGCGCTGTTCTCAAGCTCAATAAAATC
>MGKV01000012.1 GCA_001795795.1 Candidatus Yanofskybacteria bacterium RIFCSPLOWO2_02_FULL_45_18 | reverse complement strand
CACGGCAGACAAAACTCGAACTCTCATGACAACCCCGAAAGGAAACCCCGCACGCAACGAAGTGGAGTGCGGGGAGGAGGTCATTTTGTTGAATAATATTTTTAATATGATATGGTGTTTTCGGTTCCATACAATTTAGATAGAAGGAGGTAGACATGGCAACAAAGTTCGCGTTAAAGCCGCTGTTTATCGTGATGCCGGATGGCGTTACAAAAACATTTTGGTTTGATGGCAACGGCAAGATCACCGTCGGCAACGGCACTTTTGTCCAGCCGGTGGCCAATTCGTTTTCACTGGTTCAGGTTGAGGATTGTCCTTTCGCCACCAAGCTGTGCGGCAGCGTTTGCTATGTTCACAGACTGGAGAAAGCCGAAGCAGAGGTTCACTCCAAATACCGCTATAACAGCGTAACGATCCGCGAGGTTCTGCGGGATCATACCTACGCTGGGACAGTGCGGGAGATGTTTGCCTCGTATATTTATGCTTACGCCCGAAAAGGATTTCGCTGGCATGTATCGGGAGACATCTTTTCGCTAGAATACGCCGAATTCATTGCTGCCATCTGCAAAATGACTCCGGGTGTGATGCAATGGATCTACACGCGCTCGTTCCCTTATGTTGAGCCGCTTCTTAACATTGAAAATCTGGCAATCAATCTTTCGGCCGATGCCGAGAACTATGCTAAGGCGCTTGTGCTTCATGAACGACACGGTCTGCGTATGTGTTATATGACGGTTGATGGCTCTTTGCCGCCGGACTTACCGGCAGGTTCGGTTATCTTTCCATCGCATGAGTTGCGTGGGCGTGAATTACCCGACCCCAAGCAAGCTCCCTGGTGGCAGACGCTTGCGCCACAACAAAAACGCATGGTTTGCCCGCCTGATTTCTTTGGCCAAAGCGAGCATTTGCGCTGCGGCCCGTGCAGAAAATGTCTACTGTAATTTTCGCGATAGCCACGATGATAATTATCGCCGCCTAGATTAACCATACCGAGGTGGTTTTTAATAACTTGTCCATATTGCTATCTATTTTTTGTTTGCTATACTGCAGGCAAGGTCCTTGAAAAAGGAATAATCTGAAAGAATCACTAGAGGAGTATCATGTCAAGAATGTGGTCAAAGGAATTGCGTTCGGCACTCAAGAAGCATTGGGAAACAGCAAAACAGGACAAAGATAAGTTCCGCTTGCTGGTTGAAGCCGACCCTCTTTTCAAGGGGAAAAGCTGGAGTGCATGCCGTCAGATGGCGGAGCGACTCAAGATGTATAAGAGAGGTAAACTCTCTCGACGCTACCTGTTCAGTCAATTGACTGAACAGCAACGCGCGAAGCTCAAAGAACTTCTGGCTGGTTCGGAAGTCCCTTGGGCAGAAATTCTGAAAGAGTTTCCATCCTTTACCAAGGGTCAACTTCGGAACTTTGCCAGTAATTACGGCATTAAGATACAGAAAGAGGTAGGCAAGACTACCAAGGAAGACAAAAAGCGTAAGAGTCTCGAACAGCTCAAAGCCCAGCTTGAGAAACAACAACGCTCCTGGCCTGACCCGGAAGTCATTCAGATGACCGAAGAGGTCTGGGATTATCCTGGAGTGCGGCGAGGTTATATTTCGCGCGTGGACTATAAGGGCCCGGGATACCGTAGTGGCATCGCCATTCTTGATCTGCATAAAGCTGCAGAACAAGGATGTCGCTTCAATGTTCTTGATGGCGGTCTGGTGAGTAAGCCGTATGTTCGCTATGAGCTTAGCAAGCGCCTTCGGGGCTGCGGCTCCAATCTTAAGGATGCCATAGTTGAGCATTTTATCGATGAAGCGGCCAAAGAATTGGCTTCGGTACTTCCGAAGATCCAAAAACCCAAAAGTATCTGGCGTGACCCCCAAAAGCCCGAATATACCCGACTGTATATCATTCCTAGTCCGATCTACGATGGCCCGTTTAGTCAAGAATACAACTGTGCCTATGGTGAAGAAATTGCTCGTAGACTGGCGGAGCTTCGGCGTGAGGATATTCGGCTCTATAATAGCGGCAACGACCGCGTTGAAGTAAAAGGTGTCAATGAAATAGATGGGGTTATCAACCCTAGCCGAAATCGCATACCGGGTCGCTACTATAGCCAAGCGGCAGAAAAAGAGATTGAAGACCAGGTTGGTCAATCCGATGATGACTTTCCGTCACAACGGTTGGTAGGTTGTTTCGCTGCTTCGGTACTAAAGCCGAACGGTGAAAAAATGACACCCTACGCCACCATTCCGGCATCCTCGCGTCTAGTCGCCACGACGGTCGGCGAAAACCAAGAGGGCATGCTTATTGTTGAATCCCGACCTTGGGATGAGCAGATCCTTAAACTATTCAGCTTCTGGAATTTCAAAGACATCATCCACCGTGAACGGCAATTGGTTACAGGCATCAAAGATGGTGCTTCCCAAATTCATCGTGATATTGTGGAGATGATCAAGCTGAAGAAAGCCAGAACCGTTGGCCTTCTGGCTGATGACCTCAATATTAACCGTGAGGTGATAGAAGAGGCCATTAAGTTTCTTGAAGAGAAGAAGGGATCTTCCCGCAAAACTTGGCCGGGGCTACACTATGACCCCACCAGTCAGCGCTATGATTTTTACTTTGATTGGTTTCAGGAACGTCTGCGCTATGCACTCCCGACAGAGAAGTTTGTTCTTGACAGCTTCCTCTTCTTCGGCTGTTTGCACGCCGGATACACCACTACCGACTACGAGCATTTTGTCACGAAGTATCCCAAGATTCTATTTGATTTCGATATTCGGAATCTTGTGGGTCTGGGTGACTTTATTGCCGGGCTGGCGCATCAGCTGATGCACCGCGGTGAGATTATCGGTGCGATGAACAACACCGATATGGAAATTTTTGCTGCGGAATTGATTGCCACGGTTATGTTGGAAACATTCAAGATGAGACTTGAGCGAGATCTCGCGATCTGGGTCAAGGAAAAGGGGAGAACTCCAAATGTCGGCGAAGCTATGGAAATTTGTCGCAGGGCGTTGGCGAAGTTTGTCTACATCATTGGAAATCATGACGATTGGCAAATGCGTGACGGCAATACTCCACTAATCACATTTCGTGATAAATTGGGTCAGATTCTTGTCCGTGAAATAGAAAAGAGCGTAGTTGCTGCTGGATTGCCGATTTTTGATTTTCGTAAATTTGTTGATGAAAAACTTTTCATCCCTCCGGAACAGCGTCCCATCTATCTTTTACCAAGCGGGTTGGAACTTGGGATGCGGCATCCGGGAATGGCACGTGCCGAAACAACGTCTCTACGGGCGCAAAAGGCGCTGGATACACTTGGTACCCAGATTGTTGCTATCGCCAATTTCCACGTTACTTGCGTCGTTCACAAATGGCGCCCGGACTTGGGCCAGTGTGTCGCGGTGCAAGCGCCGACTCAAGTCATCCATACACCTTTTGAAGGTAGTAAGTTGAAGAAACTAGATTTCGGTCCGATGTACCTCAAAGTTTATTCCCATGAGAAGAGGATTTACCGAACCGACCTTGCCTACTTCAACAAACCTATCCTTCAAGTGCCGCTTGTTAAGTGGACCGACGTAGACGCACTTAAGACTCGTTTTAAGCTCTACCGTGCATAACAGTTTTCAAAGGATACCCACGACCATGTCATGGGTATTTTAATTAAACGGTTCGCCGTGGCGAATTATTTAAAAAATAGTTTTAGCTTTGTGTATTATTTATTGCTCGTACGAGCAATAAATAATACACAGAAGAATAACTTATAGTTTGGAATACAAAACCGGCGTTAGCCGGTTTTGTATTTAGTACATATCTATCTTCAATTTTCGGGTGCTTTGCTTGGATTGTTCTACCTGCCGCAACAACACTTCCACATCTTCTACTTTGTAGAGACGATAATTGTTGATTGGATTGCGATAGGCGATAAGGCGTCCCCTCGCGTCCCAGTTGCGAATCGTCAAGGGGGTTACTCCCAAGAGCCGCGCGACCTCTCTAACGGTGAGAAATTTTTTAGGCATGTTATTTCATAATTATTATTTGTTACTTTGTAAAATTTTTAAGTTTTTAAAAATTTTTGGAGCCAATGCCGGCACTTGGCATATTTAGTATTTCTATCAAGCTTTAATTATTAATGTTTATGACTCTTTATTATTCATTTTAAACCCGATGAAACAGGGTGGCAATGTGGATAACTCGCTATTAATTTTTAGACCGGTTGCGGGTTTCTTAAAAACATTAAATTAGCCGGAGATGGTAGAGCGTTTTGAAATGATTAAGTTACCCACAGAAGGAGCCGTTTTTTCACAACCGCCATGTTATAATTTAAAGGATTCTAACTGATATACTTTCATGCTCAATATGGCGCATTGGTTTTTGCTGAAAGTTAAAAAAATTAAATTAAAACGAACGATCGGAAGATTGAAGTTTTTGCTTATTTCCCTTCTTGTTCTTGGCGGGTTGTACCTGACTGCGACCGGAGGTTCTCTCACTCCCTCCGCCAGTCCCGCAGGCACCTTCCACACCCTCGCCGAAATATGGAATTCCATCGCCGCCACCGATTATGACTCTTCCTCCATCTCCGCCTCCACTACCGGTTCCCTCTTACAGGGATTAAAATACATCAACAACAATTTGTTCTGGGCTTCCACCTCGGGAAACATCTGGACCGCATCCGGAGTCAACCGAATTGGAATCGGCACTTCTACTCCCACAACCAAGCTTGAAGTCCAGGGCACCTCCTCCGCGTCTTACGGACTCTTCGGCGCTCTTCAAATCGCCGGATTCACTTCTCAATCGTATTCCAGATTCGGGACATCAACCACCACTCATTCAAACTACATCTCCGCGGCCAATGACCTTTTCATCAGCGGGGATTTGGAGGGGCGGGGGTCAATATCTTTTGCTGGCACAGCGTCAATATCGGGAAATTTAAGATTGCCGACGACTACCGCGACTTCTGGCAGTATATATTCAAATACTAATACCCTCTTGCATACTTACGGCACGAATAACTTGTTTTTAGGTGTTGGCGCTGGAAATCTTACCAACTCAGGAACAGACAGCACCGGAATCGGAACTTCCGCGTTAAGGGCTCTTGCGTCCGGCAGATATAATACTGCCCTGGGTACCGAAACTCTTTATAGTTTAACTGGCAATGTTTCCCTTGATCTCGGATTTGATAACACCGCAGTCGGATATCAGGCGTTGTATTCAGCGGTTACCGCTAACGGCAACACGGCAATCGGTTCGCAGGCGTTGCGTTTAAATACGGGCAATACCAATACGGCGGTAGGGCAGTTTGCGGTTGCCAGCACTACCGGGGGTGCCAGTAATTCGGCTCTCGGTTCCTACGCTTTGTTCACAAATCAGACCGGCAGTGAAAATGTGGCAATCGGGGAAGACGTTTTATACAACACTACCGCTGACAGTAATACTGCTTTGGGTTGGCGCGCCGGATATACCGTAAGTAGCGGTACTCGCAATGTTTTTATCGGCAATCGGGCGGGTTATTATGAAACCGGCTCCGACAGATTATTTATTGATGCTGGTAGAGATAGGACTTCTCAAGCCAACGCCAGAACAACGGCATTGATTTATGGCGTATTCGCTAATGCCGCGGCCAATCAGATGCTAACGGTAAATGGCAGAGTTGGTATCGGCACTACCGCTTCAAAATCCCAATTTACTGTCGTAGACACCCTTCCCGGCTCCCTCGCCTCTGGCTCCTTCGC
>MGKV01000011.1:4612-30004 GCA_001795795.1 Candidatus Yanofskybacteria bacterium RIFCSPLOWO2_02_FULL_45_18 | reverse complement strand
GGTGCCGGATATTTAGGCGCTTTCATGGTCTTGCGCAGGATGTCCCTTGTCGGTGACGCTCTTTCGCATGTGGCTTTGCCGGGCATTGCCATAGCTTTGCTTTTTGGCATTAATCCTTTTCTTGGAGCTTTCGCGGCATTGTTACTGGGTATAACCGGCGTATGGTTACTGGAAAAAAATACCACCCTGCCGCCGGAAACCCTCGTCGGAATATTTTTTACCGTCAGTTTGGCCCTGGGCATACTTCTGACTCCCCAGCCGGAATTGCTTGAAGCGCTGTTTGGCGATATAACCAAAGTAACCTCATCCGATATGCTCATTTCCGGCGCTTTGGTTGTGGCAATGTTCATCATTATGGTTTTCATCTCGCGGGGAATTGTGCTGGGGACCATTTCCAAAGATCTGGCTCAGTCAACGGGCATCAAGCTTGGCCGGAACAACTATCTTTTCCTGCTGTTAGTAGCTGTTATCGTCGCCCTAGGACTTAAGGTCGCTGGCACCTTGCTGATGGGTTCGCTGGTCATTATTCCCGCCGCGGCGGCCAAAAATATTTCACAAAACCTGTCTTCATATACGAAGCTGTCGGCATTGTTTGGCGCAATCGCATCTTTCATCGGCATCTATTTTGCGGGGTGGTTGGGGCTTCCCGCCGGAGCCATTGTCGTTTTAAGCGCCGGAGCTGTTTTCCTGGTAACATTGCCCTTCAAAAGATAGGGTGATACAATCACGCCATGTCTTTAACCGTAAACGAATTACGCCCAAAAACTTTTTTTATTTTTGAAGGCCAGCCGTATGTGGTGCTGGAAGCGCATCATCTTAAAATGCAGCAACGCCGGCCGGTAGTTCAGACCAAAATGCGCAATCTTATGAGCGGGAAGGTTTTAGAGCGCAATTTCGCCCAATCGGACACCTTTGAAGAGGCGGATATCGCCCGCCAGAAAGTTAAATATCTCTACGGCCACCGCGACCAATTTTGGTTTTCTTATGAGAATGACCCGGCCAAACGTTTTGAGATAAGCGAGGAAATGCTTGGCGAATCGGTCAAGTTTTTGAAGGCCAATACGGTTTTAGACGCCCTTTTGTTTAACGACAAGATAATCGCCGTGGAACTGCCGGTTAAAATGGATTTCAAAGTCGTGGAAGCCCCGCCGGCCATCCGCGGCGATACCGCTCAAGGCGGCGTCAAGCAGGTTACCATTGAAACCGGCGCCACCCTCAATGTTCCCCTATTCATCAACGAAGATGATACTGTTCGCGTAAATACGGAAACCGGAGAATATACAGAGCGAGTAGAAAAAGGATAGGAACTCTCTCGACTTTTCTCAAAACTTGACATTTCATAAGTTAGTGTTAAGCTGGTGATGTAAAGGAGGCGCTCTTGAAAAATAAAACAACTTATAGCCAGCTCGGCAAAACTCTGGGTCTGACCGACGAAGAATTTTTTCTGTTAAATTCGGCAATAACCGACAACTACGATATTGATATCCCTGACGGAGAGAGAGAGGAGAGCATCGGTTTTCGGTGCTTGAATGACTTAATGGCGCACATTAAATTGTTGTGCGAGACGGTAGATTTGCTCAAAGAAGTTTTCCCCGATGAAAAAATAGCGCGCTGGTTCAAGGCCAAGAATCAGTTATTTGGAGGAAGAATTCCTCTTGAAATTGCGGAAACGCAAGAGGGTGCTCAAAAGTTAAAAAGTTTCGCCAATTGGTTAGCCGGACATAATTTATGCTCGTAAGTAATGTGCGATTCTCCACCGCAGAAGTTTCTGCGGCTTTTTTGTGGATTGGTTTTCTTCTTAAGTTTTAACTTTGCAGTTGACCTTGCCAATAACCTCTTCAGTTTCTTGCTTTATCTGCTTGAGATCAAATTTGATTCGGTCTTCCTTTCTTTTTGATTCAATCTCAATCTTCTTTTGAGAATAGCCCCGTGTTTTTTCTGCCTGTTTCGCTTGGCTTTTCTTAATCCGCTCCTGCGCATCAAGGCGGATTTGAACCCTACCGTAATCTGCATGGGTGAGACGGGGGGGGGTGAGACGGGGGGGGGTGAGAGGAGCGCAATATTACTCTTCTGTTTTTTCTTTTCTCCTCTTGAACGACGGAATCATCAGTAACGGCAACATTACCCAGACAAACAACGCTTGCGGATTACCGAAATAAATATAAAAACCCCCCAACCACCCTTCTCCCACCTCCGTGGGAACGAATGAAATTAAAATGCTTGTTAAAAGACCGGCCTGCAGAATATTTACCAAAATTACTCCGAAAAATGAGAAATCTTTAAGCGAAAAACGGACTTTGAGGAACGAACGGTTCATGGCAATGCAAATCAAGAGATAAACCAAAAGAAACAGTCCCGTCCGCAAAAAATACATCGGATAAGGTAAGCCGCTGATTTGATATAATTCGCCAAGGTACGGAAACACGGCATCAAACACAAAGGCGATATAAATTGCCAGAAGAGAAATGAAAGCGCGGGTCTTGCCCAACGTCATGCCGTAAAGAAAAACGAACAGCGCTCCAAGCAAAACAAATAACATTTGAGAAATACTCCCCGCTCCGGCGCCCAATCCTAAAGATTCCAGAGCCGAACCGGCTCCGACAGCTTCAAGAAGTAGGTAAACTTTCTCCATGTATGTGCCTGCTGATAACTGCTATTTAATCCTTAAGTTAACCGCCAAGTCCCCGGAAGCTTGGCCGTTTTTTCCGGCATTGCCCTGTTTGGGCAGAATGATATTGTATGCGTCGGTAATATCTTCGGGTATTTGAATCTCAATTTTTCTTTTGGCTTTCACCCGTCCGGCTCCGTCGCACTTTGGACACCGCTTTTCCGGCATCCTGCCCTTGCCGCGGCAAGACGGGCAAACAGACACGCGGGTAAAAACACCGAAACCGCTTTGCGAAGTGTGCTTTATTTGGCCGGCGCCGCCGCAAGCACTGCAGTATGACATCTTATACCCCTGCGCTACGCCGCTGCCCGAACAGTCCTTGCAGTTGTTAAAAGCTTCAAACTCCACAAAGCGCCGTTTGCCCAGATCTTTCTTGGCCAACGGCACTTCAAGAAAAATATCCTCGCCCCGCTCGCTTTCTTCTCGAGGCGCGGCATAAGCTCCACCGCTAAACGCGTCGGAAAATATCTCAAAAATATCTTCAAAACCACCGGAACTTCTTTTCTTCTTGCCGCCGCCAAATAAGTCCCAGATACTGCTAAAATCATAGCCCTGCGCTCCACCAAACGGACTGCCCTGAAAGCCACCGTCGTTATAGGCGTAACCGAAATTATCATAGTTGGAACGCTTGTTGGGGTCAGAAAGAACTTGGTAAGCTTCATTTATCTCTTTGAATTTCTTATCATCGCCGCCGGTTTTATCCGGATGATATTGGTGGGCCAGTTTCCGATAAGCTTTTTTAATATCCTCCCGATTGGCCGCACGCGAGATGTTTAAAATTGTGTAATAATCTTTGGACATGGGTGTTCGATCATCCCGCCCATGGGCGGGATTTGTTCAATTTGTTCAACTTAATTATCTTAATCACCTTGAACATTTGAACGCTTTGAACGCTAAAATGTTTCTAAAACTTCTATTTCAACTTGTTTGCTGCTGATAACGACCAACTTTGCCCTCTTAAGCGCCCAAAAGATAATATCCGCCAAAAAAGTTCCAATCCAGATAAAAACAAAACTTAAGCTCTCCAGCAAAAGGAATAATCCGAAAGCCAGTAACGGCGGCATAAAACGGGCATAAGGCCGAATGAGCGACTGGATCATTCCGGTCACTTGGCCGGCGACTTGGCTTTTAACCTGCTGCCGCTGGCCGGCCGGAAGATTTTTAAGCTCCGAAGCAAAGAAAGTGTCAATTGTTTTATAAACTACTTTGGTAAAAGTCGCCGAAACCTCTTGCTTCTTTGCACTTTGCTGGACTGCCGGAGTCAGATAATAAGCAAATGACACAATAATCAGGATTGGAAAAATAATTGACCGAAGCGCGCGATGGATTGTGCGGCCGATATTAACCTTGATTCTCTCCCGACTTTCAATATCAACCACTTTTATCGCGTGCCAATAAAGCAAAACTGAAATCGCAAACCCAGTCAGCATCAGCCAATGCAAACCAAAGAAAATAAACGCGGGCAAAGTAACTAATGCCGCCACGGCTAATTGCCATTTTCGGCTTTTTAGAAGAATGAGTGCCACTGCCGTCACTGAAATTAAAAATAACATCAATATCAGCGGCCTCAACCAAAGCCCTGTTTCTGAAAGACGATACGGATTATATACCCAAGCTTTGGCAAAATACCAAAACACCACCGCTAAAACTCCTACCACCGCTAGGGTCAGCTTTTTTGCCATTAATGACATTCTAACACAAATTAATTCAAGTGGCGACTATCGTTGCCCTTCTTTCGCCTCTTCTTTGGACGGTTCCTGCGGTGGCTGTTGTTGTTGCGCCTGTCCCGACTCTGTCGGGGATCCTTGATCGCTTTGCGATCGAGACTGCTGATACATTGCCTGGCCGATCTTTTGAGCGACGGCGGATAACTCCTCGGTTGCTTTTTTAATTTCTTCCAAGTTGTCGCTATCCTTTACCTTGCGAAGCGCTTCCCCTTTTTCTTCAATTGCCTTTTTATCATCAGCTGAAATTTTATCCCCCGCTTCTTTGAGTGCTTTTTCGGTTGAGTAGACCAGCGTCTCCGCCATGTTGCGCGCCTCAACCAGCTCTTTTCTTTTGGCATCTTCGGCCGCGTGAAGCTCGGCATCCTTGGTCATCCTTTCTTTTTCTTCAGCCGTAAGGCCAGACGAACCTTCTATCCGGATAGACTGCTCCTTGTTGGTGGCCTTGTCTTTGGCTTTAACGTTGAGAATACCGTTGGCGTCAATATCAAAGGTCACTTCAATTTGCGGAAGGCCGCGCGGAGCCGGAGGAATGCCGTCCAATATGAACCTGCCCAAGGTTTTGTTGTCATGCGCCATTGCCCTTTCCCCCTGCAAAACATGTATTTCAACCGAGGGTTGATTATCAGCCGCAGTTGAAAATATCTGCGTCTTGGCTGTTGGAACAGTTGTGTTTTTCTCTATCATTCTGGTAAACACACTGCCCAGCGTTTCAATGCCAAGCGATAAAGGCGTAACGTCAAGTAACAACACATCGCGGACTTCGCCCTGCATGATACCGCCCTGCACCGCCGCTCCGACAGCCACCACTTCATCGGGATTTATGTCCTTATGCGGCTCTTTGCCAAACAACCTTTTAACCCCCTCAACTATCAAGGGCATCCGCGTTTGTCCTCCGACCAGTATAACCTCATTGATCTCGGATGGCTTAAAACCGGCTTCATCCAAAGTTTGCTTGGTTAGCATCAGCGAACGGTCAACCAGATCGTGCGTCAAATCTTCCAGCTTGGCCCGCGTGAATTTCATGTTGAAATGCTTGGGGCCGGCCGCATCGGCGGTCAGGAATGGAATATTGACTTCGGTTTCCATAGTGCTCGAGAGTTCGTGTTTTGCTTTCTCCGCCGCATCTTTGAGGCGCTGAACGGCCAGCTGGTCTTTGGATATGTCCACCCCCTGCTCTTTGCGGAATTCGTCAACAAAATACTTGATGATCCTTTGATCAATATCATCGCCGCCAAGATGAGTATCGCCGCCGGTGGCTTTGACCTCAATGGTGTCATCGCCTATTTCCAGAACGGAAATATCAAAAGTGCCGCCGCCAAAGTCGTAGACGATTATTTTTTCATCCTTTTTCTTGTTGAGTCCGTAGGCCAAGGCGGCCGCCGTCGGCTCGTTGATTACGCGCAACACCTTAAGCCCGGCGATCTCGCCGGCATCTTTGGTCGCTTTTCTTTGAGAGTCGTCAAAATAGGCTGGAACGGTAATAATTGCTTCCGTAATTTTCTCGCCCAATTTGTCTTCCGCATCTGCTTTTAATTTTTGTAAAATCACCGCCGATATTTCAGCTGGTTTTTGCCATTTGCCCCCCACGCCAACTTCCACATCCCCACTGCTCCCTTCTTTAATTTCATAAGGCAGAAGTTTTTTGTCGTTCTGAACTTCTTTGTCGCCCCAGCGGCGGCCAATGAGCCGTTTTACCGAAAAGACGGTATTCTGCGGATTGGTAACCGCCTGTCGTTTGGCGGTAACACCAACATAGCGCTCGCCGTTTTTGCCGACCGCGACAATTGAGGGCGTGGTGCGCATGCCTTCCTTATTTTCTATAATTCTCGGCTGGCCGTGTTCTACGATCGCCATCGCCGAATTTGTCGTCCCCAGATCTATTCCTAATATTTTACTCATTTCCTTAAGGTGTTAGGCGTTAAGCATTAGGCGTTAGTGGCGCCTAGGGCCTATGGCCTAAATCCTAATTACTTATTTTCACTCGCGCGGGCCGGATAACTTTGCCGTTCATCACGTAGCCGGCGCGGTATTCTTTAATTACTTCTTCTCGCTTTGCCTCGCCGTAGCTCTCCGACGCAGGCGGGTCCGGCTCCGCATCGACCGCTTCATGGAGCAACGGATTAAATTGCCCGCCAACTGTTTTAATTTTTTCCACTCCGTTTTTCTGCAAAAACTTCTGGAATATTTCTAAAGTTGCGGTTAGGCCGGCAAACCACTCTTTTTCTTCTCTTGCTTTGTCCGGCGCTTGGTTGATAGCTAGCTCAAGATCATCCACGGCATCAATTAACCCCAAAGCAAGCGTTTCTTTGCTGAACCGCGCCACATCCTCAAGTCGCCCGCCTTCTTCTTTCTTGTAGTTAATAAAGTCGGCCCGAGATCTCTTCCAGTTATTCAGATATTCCTCGGCCCGGCTTTGACAGATCTCCAATTCGCTTTTGACTGTTTCTGTTTTTGTTGTTTGTTCGTTTTCCATCCCGTTAGAAATAGCTGTTACACAGCATTATAAATACCGTTATTATGCGTGAACAACTATTGTGTTATGTCCTATATCTTGATTATGTAACCCGTCAGGGATATTTCTAACGGGATTCATTAAAATAAGTTATTTAACTGACCTATCGTATAATTTATCAGTCCGGTATTTTTCAAATAGTCCATTCGCATCGGACCGATCAGCGTTAGCGAACCCGTAAAATGCCGCGGTAATTGATATTTGGCGGTTATGACCGACTCATCTTCAATCTCACCTACTTTGTTTTCGCGGCCTATAAAAACTTTAATCCCCACGCTGGCTCTATCAAAAAACTGACGCTCTAGCTGGTCAAACATTGATTCAAAACCGTCAAAGAAATTTGTCATATCCATTAATCGGTTAAACTCTCTGAATTCCGGAAAATTTAATAACTGGGAAATTCCCGTCTTGTAGAATTCGTCCCGGCCGACAATAGCGGTTATAACGGCTTGGCCGGACAAGTTGGACAAGGTTCGGGCAATAAATTTATTAATCTCAACCGGATTGATTTCGCCGGACTTTATGGCATCGTTTATCCGCTGTTGCGATTCAAAACTCGGTGTCAGGTCGGAGCGGTTAACAATGTTATCCACATAGAAACGATACGCCTTGGCCGTAGGAACCCGCCCGCCGGAAGTATGAAGCTGTGAAATGTATCCGACTGATTCCAGCTCGCTCATATCGTTACGGATAGTGGCCGAACTAAGGTCAAAAAACCCTCTTTTTTCAATAAGTTTTGAACTTACCGGTTCGGCGGTCTTAATGTAAGTATCTACAATCTGGCAAAGTAATTGGGCTTGGCGCGGCGTTATCATTTTTGTATTTTAGCAGATTAGCACTCTCAATGCAAGACTGCTAATTGGGGGGTATTAACCTCGCTCTTGAGGAAGATCGTTTGCGACAAAAATTATGATAAAATAGTCCTGAGAATATATTGTCCAAGATTGCAGATTGTTTTCTGTTCTCTTTTTAAAGAGCGAGGTTAACATTGTAAAGTCCGCCGCAAAACTATATGATGTTATCCAAACAAGACCGATGCCAAAGTCGCTAAAAAAAATGTGGAAATTCTTGGGCTCTGGTTTCCGCACCGGCGCCGCTGACGATGATCCGTCGGGGGTCGCAACCTATACCATAACCGGCGCCAGAACTGGTTTTAACTTTTTGTGGGTTATGGTTTTTGTGGTGCCGTTAATGACGGCTATTCAGGAGATGAGCGCTCATATCGGCGCTCTTTCAGGTTGCGGTCTGGCCGGCAACATCAAAAAGCACTACCCCAAGTGGCTCTTGGGAGTAGCATCTCTAACACTGGTTGGGGCCAATGTTTTGAATATAGGCGCTAACATTTCGGGCATGTCGGGGGCGGTAAATCTTGTTCTGCCGATAAGAATAGAGGTATTGGCGGCAATTGTGTCGGCGGCCGTAATTTTCATTACCATTCGTTTCAGCTATCGCAAAATCGCCTCGATCCTGAACTGGCTGGCGTTATCTCTTTTTGCTTATGTTTTAACATTTTTTTTGATTAGTAGCGACTTAAAAGGCGTCTGGCTGGAAATATTAAAAAACGGTTTGATTCCTCACTTGCCCTTGGACAAGAACTCTCTGGTAGTCCTCTTTGCCCTGCTCGGCACGACCATCTCCCCTTATCTTTATTTTTGGCAAGCCAGCGAAGAAGCTGAAGAAACGCGGGAAGTCCGGCATCATATAAAAATATGCCGTTTTCGTTCGGTCAGCGAAAAACGTCTTGGCCAGATTGACGCCGATACGCGTTTTGGAATGTTCTTCTCTAATTTTGTCGCTTTTTTTATCATTGCTCTTTCCGCCGTTACAATGCATCAGGCCGGGATTTTTAATGTTGAAACATTGCGGCAAGCTGCCGAAGTGCTTGAACCGCTGGCCGGTCAATACGCCTATATGCTGTTTATGATCGGACTTTTAAGTTCCGGCTTGTTATCCATACCGGTATTGGCCGGTTCAGCCGCTTATGTCCTGTCGGAAGTGTTTAACTGGCCGGCAAGTTTAGATAAGAAGTTTCACCAAGCTAGGCAATTCTATGTGGTTTTGTCGGGAGCCGTTCTAATCGGTCTGGCTATGTCGTTTGTCGGCATCTCGCCGGTTAAAGCGCTTTTCTATTCCGCTTTGGTGAATGCCGCCGTATCTCCGCTATTAATCATCCTGATAATTCACATGGCTCACAATCCCAAAATAGTTGGGGCCAATCGCGTTAGGCCGGTCGTCAGCGCGTTGGGTTATATCGGCTTTTTGATTATGACCGTCGGCACGGCATTCTTCATGCTTACCTTATGATTAAAATATCCAACACTCTCACCGGTCTGAAAGAGGAATTTGTCCCCCGCCAAAAAGACAAGATTGGATTTTTCGTATGCGGCCCGACGGTTTATGACTATTCCCACATCGGCCACGCCAAGACATATATTTTCTTTGATGTGGCCGCAAGGTATTTGCGTCACCGCGGTTACAACGTCTATTATCTGCAAAATATCACCGACATAGATGATAAAATTATCAGCCGCGCCAGAGAAGAAAAACGCAAACCCGAAGAAGTTGCCGAAGAATTCATGGAAAAATATCTTGAGGACATGAGGTCGCTCAAAGTGGATTCGGTTAGCAAATACGCCAAAGCCACGAAATATATCAAAGAGATCACCGACCAGATCAAAAGACTTCTGGACAAGGGCTACGCTTATACCGCCCCGTCAGTAGCTATCGGTTTGACTGACAATGTGGATAATTCCAAGAATCTGGATGTTTATTTTGATGTTTCCAAGTTTCAGGAATACGGCAATTTATCCAAACAAAATTTGGCCGAACTTGAGTCGGGTACGCGAGTAGAAGTTGAAACCAACAAAAGAGACCCCAAGGACTTTGTTTTGTGGAAAGCGCAAAACTATGCTTACGAACCGTCATGGAAATCTCCGTGGGGCATGGGCCGTCCGGGCTGGCATATTGAAGATACGGCGATATCGGAGAAGTCTCTCGGCCAGCAGTATGATATCCACGGCGGTGCTGTAGATTTACTTTTCCCGCACCACGAGGCCGAAATTGCCCAGATGGAAGCGCTGTCGGCCAAGCGTCCGTTCGTTAAATACTGGCTACATACCGGTTTTTTGACCGTAAACGGCGAGAAAATGTCCAAATCTCTGCATAATTTTATTACCATCCGCGACGCGTTGAAAGAGCACTCCCGCGAGGCGCTCCGCATGATGGCAATCGCCAACTATTACCGCTCGCCTTTTGATTATAAAGACAAAATGATGCGCCAATTTGACGCCGCGGTAAATCGCCTAGCCGAATTCGCCGGCAAGGTCGGGGAAGCCAAGGGACAAGACGGAACAATGGTTGGTAAATCGCTTATCAAAGCCCGTAAAAAGTTCTTCGACTCAATGGACGACGACTTCAATACATCCGGCGCGTTAGCGGCGCTGTTTGAGTTGGTACGGGAAATTAACCCTCTTTTGGTTTCCAATTCGCTTAGCCGCAAGGAAGCCGGAGAAATGGGCGGCTTCCTTGCGGAAGTTAATTCTATTCTCGGCATCATCCCGCAGGAAAAACCCAAAATACCCAAAGAAGTTATGGGTTTAGTTGAGGAACGGGAAAAAGAGCGGACCGAAAAGAATTGGAAACATGCCGACGACATCCGTCACGGCATTGAACAGCTCGGCTATCTAATTGAAGACACCTCCTACGGCCCCTATCTAAAGAAAAAGTAGCTTTGCACGACTCTGAATGGGCGGGGTGAAATTAGCGGAGACCGCCGCTGGAGCGGTCGGACGCGACTCCGCGACGACACATGCAAAGCGAACATCCACACCTTATCCCCCGCTTTATGTCTTGAAGTGCTTTTTTAATTTTCTGATAATGGGTCATGGCCAATCCCGACAAATCCTTCGGCATAGCTCAGTATAAACTGCCGCCGCAAAATGTTGATGCCGAAAAGTCGCTTTTGGGGTCAATTTTGATTGACCGCGAAACGATAAACAAAGTGGCTGATTTTTTGCGCCCCGAGGACTTTTACAACCGCAGCCATCAGCTCATTTACGGAGCAATGTTCTCCCTTTTTGAGAGACGCGAGCCGATCGACATTTTGAGCCTCTCTGACAAACTCCGCGAGATAGGCAAATTGGAAGAGGTCGACGGAGTCAGCTATCTCACCTCTCTCGCCAATGCCGTGCCGACATCGGCCCATATTGCCACTTACGCCAAAATAGTCCAAAAAAAGAAAACGCTCCGCGATTTGATAGATGCCGCCCACCACATCATTGGCTTGGGTTACAAAGAAGAGGAGGACGATGTTGAAAACCTGCTGGATGAAGCCGAAACAAGATTGTTCAATGTGTCGCAAAGGTCTTTAACCAAAAATTTTCTGCCTTTGGGAGCAACACTGGCCGAAGCAATTGAGCGGATAACCAATCAGGACGCCGGTTTATTGCGCGGCCTTAAAACCGACTTTCATGACCTTGATAATCTTCTTGGCGGTTTTCAAAAATCAGACCTGATAATTTTAGCCGCGCGGCCCTCGGTCGGTAAGACGGCTTTTGCCATCAATCTGGCCCTCAAAATAGCACGCCAAAATATACCTGTCGGACTCTTCAGTATGGAAATGTCGGCTGACCAAGTGGTTGACCGCCTTATCGCCGCCGAGGCGGGAGTAAGTCTCCACAAGCTCCGCACCGGCAAACTTTCTCACCAAGATGAAAGAGACGATTTTTTAAGCATTACTACCGCTTGCGACAAGCTTGGAAATTTGCCGATTTTTATAGACGATTCTCCTTCCCCGAATGTTCTGCAAATGCGGGCTATGGCACGGCGGCTACAATCCGAACATGGTTTGGGATTGCTTGTGATTGACTACCTGCAGTTGATGTCCGCGCGACGCAACTATGACAGTCCCGTCCAGCAGGTTACTGAAATATCCCGCGGCTTAAAGGGTCTGGCTAAAGAACTCGGCATTCCGGTAATTGCCATCTCCCAGCTGTCTCGCGCTGTGGAAAACCGCGAAGGCCACAAACCCAAGCTTTCGGATTTGCGCGATTCCGGTTCCATCGAGCAGGACGCAGACTTGGTCATGTTCATTCATCGCGAAGACAAAGTTAACCTTGACCGCGCCCGCGACAACAATATGCTCAATGTCGCCCAGCTGATAATCGCCAAACACCGCAACGGGCCCACCGGCGAATTAGATTTTAGAATTGACCCGGGCAGCTTGAAGTTTATGGAAATAGACAAGAGCCACGCCGAAGAATTACAAATTCCTAATTTCTAAATCAATGATTAGCAGTTAATCGCAAACTGGTAATTGAGTAATTGGGTAATTTATTGTTAATTGTAAATTGTTAGTATGTCCCCCAAATTTGAACAAACGGTAAAATTACTGCGCAAGTTGCCCGGAGTAGGGCCGCGTCAGGCCGCCCGCTTTGTTTTGGCGCTATTGAATAAAGATGAAACTGAACTGCGGGAATTGGGCGGAGCTATTGTCAACCTAAAAAAAGACATCCGATTTTGTCCGGAATGTTTTAACATCAGCGAAAACGCGACTTGCGCCATTTGCCATGACCCCAAACGCGACAATGGCAAACTGCTGGTGGTAGAAAAAGTGACTGATTTAAATTCTATTGAAAGAACCGGATTATATCAGGGGCATTACCACGTTCTGGGCGGCGCAATTAATCCGCTGGACAACATGACGCCGGAAACGCTGAAGATCCGCCAGCTGGAAACGCGAGCGGCCAAGCTAACCGCCAAAGGACCCCTAGAACTGATAATCGCCACTAATCCCAGCACCAGCGGCGAGGCGACGGCGCTGTATATCAAGGAAATTTTCGGCGGCCAGCCGAATATCACGCTCACCCGCCTTGGCCGCGGCCTCGCCTCCGGTTCAGCTTTGGAATACGCTGACGAAAGCACGCTCAAACACGCGCTAGAAAGTCGCCGATAAGACACTGCTCACTGTATGTAAAAGATGCCCGTCCCGTCACCAAACAAGCATTTTTCTTCAAGCCATCCGCCTATGACGAAAGTTGGCATATGCTTGTTTGGTGCGGGGCTGACGAAAGCACGCTCAAACACGCGCTAGAAAGTCGCAAATAATTGTCCCGAGTTGAACCTATTCGCCACAAGGTTGACTTTATCTCATTTTTTGCTAGAATACGATTGACACTTTTATGAGTAAATTTGCCATAATTCGGACGGGAGGGAAACAATATAAAGTCGCCGAAGGCGACATTTTGAGTATTGAAAAACTAGCCCACGATGGTCAAACTGTTGAATTTAACAAAGTGCTTTTGACTGGCGAGGATGATAAGGCAACTATCGGCAAACCGCTAGTCATCGGCGCTAATGTCCAAGCCAAGGTGCTTGAAGACGGCAAAGGTGAAAAGAAAATAGTTTTCCGCTACAAAGCCAAAGTCAGGCGGCGCAAGAAAAAAGGCCACCGTCAACCTTATACTAAGGTAGAAATAACTAAAATCACCCCGTAACTGAAGGGTGATTTTATTGTGGCAGCGCCAACCGGATTTGAACCGGTGTTACGTGGATGAGAACCACGCGTCCTAGACCGAGCTAGACGATGGCGCCATCAATCCCAAAATATACCACAGAGTGCCCATTTTGCCCAGATGGATAAGCGGTGGGAGTTATGAACTACTTTACCTTCCACTTCTTTGATTGTCTGACCAAGAGCTCGCCCGCACTTTCCGGCTCGGCCATGACCTCTTCCACGATTTTTTCCATCCTCATCCCCTGCGAGCCCTTCACCAGAATCACATCTTTTTCCTGAACCAGTTCCTGAACTTTTGCCTTGGCCTCATCGGAATTGTGGAACCAGTAAATATTTTCTTTTGGCATTTCATTGGCCGCCGAGTCGGCGATAAATTTGGCCTTCTCTCCCACGCAAACTAAAATATTTGCAATTTTACCGGCCATATCTCCGATATTTTGGTGGGCCTGAACGCTATATTGACCCAATTCAAGCATGTCGCCTAAAATCGCAATCTTACGATTTTGTCCTGAGCCCCGCGAAGGATTACCGATATCCTTCAGCGTTTCAAGCGCAATGTGAGTTGATAAAGGCGCCGCGTTATAGGTGTCGTCAATGATTACTGAATTTTTAATGCCGGGGATTATTTTGAGACGCCCCTTTGGCCCGTGATACTGGGCAAGCGCCTCGCTGACCGAGACAAGATTTATGCCGAATACCGCCGCTACCGCCGCGGCTACCGCAGCCGCATAACCCTGCGATTTGCCAAGAATTCCGCCAATCTTAATCGGAGTAAAACCGACGCTATGGTTGATTTTAAAACCAATACCCGACGGCTCTCCGCCATCCCCCGCTCTTATTTCATAATTAGATGCGCGAAAATCGGCTCCCCCGCCAAAACCATAAGTCACAGTCCATCCTTTCGCCAAATCCTTCATATCTAAAACCGCCAAATCGTCAAAATTAAGCACCGCTGTGCCTTTTTGATCCAGCGCCCTGACCAACTCCGATTTTTCTTTGGCTACCGCCTCTGGTCCGGAAAAGTATTCCACATGCACCGGAATTTGGCCGACCGCCGTAACTACCGCCACATCCGGTTTAAACTTTCTTGCCAGTTTGCGGATATCCCCGGGTCGGTCGGCGGCATATTCCAAAACCAATACTTCCGGATATTTTTGCGGCGCCAACAAGCGTAAAATGCCCGTCATCAGCACCTTAACCCAAAACAGTGTCCCGCCGCCTTCATCGTAATACTCCTTTGACCAGTCGCCGATTATTGTTGCGGCAACTCCCAGTTCGGTATTTAAATTCCCGCCGCTGGCGCGGACATGCTTTTGGTTTTTTAAAACGGTCGCAATGGCTTCTTTGGCAGAAGTCTTGCCTACATTGCCGGTTATCGCCACAATCTTCGGTCGGTAACGCCATAAATAAAGGCGTGCCAGTTGGGTTAAGAAAAATTCAATTAGCCTCATAATTTACAATTATCAGTTACCGACTTCCGTTCAATTTACAATGAATCAATGTAATATTGAGAATTCATTGGGAATTGGAAAATGGAAATTATTTTCTGGTGGGTGGTATATTGTAATAATGGATTAAAAACTCCGCCATTTCCCTGAAAGCTGGCGATAAACTATCGGCGGCAAATTTTATGCCGCGGGGCTTATCCATTTTTATTAAAATAACAAACTTGGGATCATAAGCCGGAGCAAATCCAATAAAACTGTGGATATACTGGTCTTCTAGGTACCCGCCTTTGCCGTCGGCTATTTGGGCGGTGCCGGTCTTGCCAGCCACATCATAACCCTTAATTCTGGCTTTATCAAAACCATTGTCAACCACCAACACCAGCATCACTTTTAACTGGGCGGAGGTTTTTTCAGCTATCGGGATGCCGACCATCTCAGGGTTAGTTATCTCCTCGCGGCCGCCTTCTTTAATAACTTTTTCAACTATATAGGGCCGCACAAGCTTGCCGCCGTTGGCAATGGCCGAATAAGCGTTAATCAGCTGAAGCGGCGTAACCGCAATGCCCTGCCCGAAAGATGCGGTCAGATAGTTGATCTTGCGGCCACTGTACAGGTTGTTGATATCGCCGCTCACTTCGCCCGGCAAGTCAACGCCGGTTTTCTGGCCAAAACCCATGTTGACAATGTAATTAATAAAATTGTCGTCGCCGATAAGATTTTCCACAAACATCACTCCCGTATTGATTGATTTTTCAAGCACTTGGCTCATGGTTGAAAGGCCGAAAATCTTATCACTGAAATTCTTTATTCTATAATCGGCGACATCAACAAAACCGGTGTCGGTATAAATAGTCTGCGGATTTATTTTTTTAAGATCCAGTCCGGCCAACATTGTAATCGGTTTGAAGGAAGAGCCCGGTTCAAAAATTGCTTGGACGCTGTTGTTCAGAAAATAACTCGTCGGGGATTTACTGTAATGATTGGGGTCAAATGTCGGCGCTTGAGCCATGGCCAATATTTTGCCGGAAAATGGTTCCTGAACAATGATGTCAACGGATTCAGCCTGCCACTTTGCCGTTAATCCACCTAAAACCTTTTCTGCCTCCGCCTGTATATTTTTATCAATAGTCAGCACGATATCCGCCGGCCTGTCGGGGTTGTCAGTTTTGTTTTCTTTTTTAAATAGTCCGCGGATAGTCGCCGGAGCAAGATAATCTCGGTAACTGTCGCTGACTCCGGAAAGTTCCTGCTCATAAAACGCCTCTACGCCGTACTGTCCCGCACGGCCATTATCGCCATAACCGAGAAACCCCAGTACATTGGCGGCCAGCTTCTCAGCCGGATAAAAACGATCCGTTTCAAAAGACACGCCGACCCCCTTAACGCCGATGCGTTTTATTCGGTCAACCTCTTCGTTGGTTAATCTTCGCTTTAAAACCTTAGAAACATTGCCGCCCGAGTTAATTACCGTTAAAATTTTATCCGGCGGCAAGCTCAAGATTTCTCCGGCTTGGCCGGCTATTGTGTCCGCGTCACCGGGACCAACGTCAGACGGTCTTATGTAAGCCAAAGGATACTTTTTGTTCACTGCGGCGAGAGAGACCGTATTGCCGTCAGGTGCCGAAGGGTCCTGAAAATAGATATTGCCCCGCGCCAGAACATTGCTTATCCGTTCATTTTGGACTTGAGCGGTGCGCGAATAATAACCATGCTGTATGTATGATAAAACAAAAAGCCTATAGGAAATCAGGCTTGAGAAAATCAGCACCAAGACAAAAAAAACGTTTATTCTAAAATTGCCAAAACGCTTCATAGCCGGCGAGAGACGCTTTTTTAATATTGCTTGTTAGCTAAAGCAACATCTTTATTCTCAAACAAATAAGTAACACCCCCCGCTACTACCATATTATTCCGGGCTGCGAAATCCGACAAGGTTCCAGAATCCAATAAGGTTGTCTGCTTCATTATCAGCAAGCTATTATCCTCCTGTGCGGCGGCAAGCTCTTCGCCAAGTTTGGTGATCTGGTAGCGCTGGAAGGTCATGGAATTGGCGTCAAGGACATACTCCGACAACAGGACCGCCGCTATCAGCGCTAGGCCAAAATTAACCATCAGGATTAAGGTTATTTTTTGGGTTAATTTGGGATTTGTTCTGTGAGAATTAGTCATAATTCAAATTTTTTCTGCTACTCTTAATTTTGCGCTCCTTGACCGCGGGTTGGCCATTATTTCCTGCCATTGGGGTTTGACGACATTTTTGTTGATCAGCCGGATAATATTTTCTTTCGCTTTGGCTCGGAATAACTCCTTTAGTATCTTATCTTCCAGCCCGTGAAACGATATCGCCGCTATCCGTCCGCCCGACTTAAGAACTTCTATCGCGTCGTTAGCACCCTTTTTTACATTCTCCAATTCACCGTTTACCGCAATTCTTAAGGATTGGAATGTCTTAGTCGCAAAGTGGATTTTTTTATGTTTATACCACTCTGGAACCGCCGTCTCCACTATTCCAACAAGTTCGCTGACACTGATAACCGGTTTTTCCTTTCTGGCGTTAACAACTGCTAGGGATATGTTGCGGGCAAAATCTTCTTCCCCGTATTCCCGCAAAATTCTCTCAAGTTCTCTGGAGTCGTATGTATTGATTATTTGCGCCGCCGTCAGCCCGCCACGCTCCGGATTAAAACGCATGTCCAGCATCTCGTCTTTGCGGAAAGAGAAACCGCGGCCGCTTTCCTCGTAATGCCAGGAGGACAAGCCCAGATCAAACAATATCGCGTCGGGCTGAAAATTATGCTCCCTGCAGATATTTTTTAAATTTACATAACTGTCGTTGACTATGGTTATTTTGTCGCCATGCTTTTCCTTAAAATCCCGCGCCAGCATCGGATCCCATTCAATGCCCAAAATGGCAATTTCCGGATATTGGCGCAGAATTTCAAGCGTGTGCCCGCCGCCGCCCAAGGTGCAATCAAGCACTTTCTTGCTGTCAGAAAGATTCAGATTCTCAACGACTTCATTTAAAAGAACGGGAATATGCATAAAACAATTAACCATTGACCCTCAACAATTGACTTCTCGGTCAAATGTCAAATGTCACATGTTATATCGCTCCCATCTCTCCCAGTTTTTCAGCAATAGCATCGGAATTTTTTTCCAAATCGGCTTTATAGGATTCCCACTTATTCTCATCCCAGATTTCCAGGCGGCTATAGACCCCCGCCACCACGCAAACTTTTTTCAGGTCTGCGTATTTTTTAAGATGCTCGGGAATAAGTATGCGGCCCAGTGAATCAAACTCCACCTCGCTGGCTCCGGAAAGCATCAGGCGGGAAAATGAACGACCATCATGATGGCTTATGGGCAAGCCGGCAATTTTTTCAACCAGCTGATTCCAGTGCTTCATCGGAAACACGAAAAGGCAGTTGTCTAAACCGCGGGTAAGGACCGCTCCTTCTCCCAGTTCTTTTCTGAATTTGGAAGGAACCGCCAAGCGCTTCTTAGCATCCAAATTGTGCTTGTATTCCCCGATAAGCATACAAAGGATATCAACACATTAATGGGTTTATCCCCACTATTATCCACAATTTAACACTATATCTTAATTATATAACACCCTTCCGCCAATTAGCAATGTCCCGTAACCCACTTAGCCGGTTATCCTTGAGCCCAACCAAAAATCGGCTTTAATAGCCGATTTTTGATAACATCCAGACAGACCTCCCCAGTTGTTATACACACTTTATAAACAGTGGGGTTATACAACTCTGCACGAACATTATCGGTCGGGCAAAAATCGGAAAGTTTGATATTGGTGCAGAATACTTGAATTAGTCCGAACGCATTTCGCCGCCGCAGGCGGCGAGGAATTCCCCCCGCGAAAATTCGGAAAGGCGGCGGCTTGTACTGAGCGAAGTCGAAGTGAGCCGAACCGCTGACAATTTCAAGTTTTTCTTTGGCGGCATTCAATCCGAGTCTGCAAAGCAGACTCCGCTAATAATAACAAAAAATCAATGAATACTCATCTTAAAATCAAAATCGGCATCAAAATCTTTATAGTTGCAAGTCAGCTCCTCTCCTTTTTCTATATCTCTACCTGCGACATCAAGTCCTTCTTCATCGTCGGGAGAAGCCACATCTATAGAGTTTGGCTCGTCCGAGTGATTAAAAAAACGAGCGTCGTCAAAGCACAAAATATATTTTTGAGTATCAGGATTCAAATATGCGTATTTCAAAAATTGTGCTTTCGCCGACTCGGAGAGGTTATCAAGTTCGTCTTTACCAACTCTAAGGTCAAAGCCCTGTTGAAATTTCCAAATTGTTGTTCCTTTTTCAATGAATTGGTCGGCGAAAAGTCCAATGCTGTTTATTTTACTTTGTCCGATTTTAGTTTTTACCAGAAGCATAAAATATTATGACAAACAAATTATTTTTGATTTTCTCCATACAATTTTACGCAAGTATCTTTCTGGTATTTATACCATTCGTTATCTTGTACAAAACCAGCCGCCTTCAAACACTCGTCAAGTTTTTTGTCTTGCTGAATAGGCCGGACGACAAAGTAATAGATAAAACTTCCAGCTATCGCAAGAGCCAAAATGAGAATGGAAATACCAGTAAGTTTTTTGTTGGATTCCATAGGATTAAAAAATTTTCTTCCCCCAAAATTAAAATATGGTTCGAGCCGATGTTTTTCTCCGGGTTCTTTTGCGGTTTTCATCGGTGCGGCTCCGCCGCACCGATGACAATTTCAAGTTTTTCTAATGAGTTAATCTTAACTCATTTCAGTAAATTTTTCAATCCGTTTTTAATTGAAAAATTTACTGCTTTGGCGGCAAATTCTTTGAAAAGAAAAAGGAGAGACGGATGTCTCTCCAAGCGGGATCTACCAAACCCGATTAACTTTTTCGATTGGTCCGGTCGAAAATCGCATTACCTCAAAGCCGTCGATACTGATTGCAACCGTCACCATGATTTTCATGCCAACCATTATTGTTGGTTTGAGAAACCACGACTTTTCACCTTCCAGATATTCGCGAATTGGTGTTCGAATCTGTCCTTCATAAACCTTCTCGTCCATAAGATAGAAATCAGAGGACGTTGACGGATTCGTTGGTCGGGAATCTATCGATTCGATTTCTCCAGAGTTCTTATTCACCGGCGAAACATAAATGACTGCCTCGAATCCACCAACAGGCGTTGACTCTCCTCGTTCCTTTACTTCTGAAAGGACAACAGTTGCTCGGATGGTTCGCGCCTTGTCGTAAAACTTGTCAGAAAATTTTGAGTCTTTGGTTGTGGCGAGGTTTTGCAGTCGGACAGGTATCACTACGATAGGATACGTATGCTTGTGCAGATTTATCAGCACACCATCGCGAAGTGTTTCTGTGATAACTGACATGTAATCAAACCAGACGCCTGGCTGTCCGATTGTTACTTTCACATCTCGCGCAATCTTTACTTGTTCTTGCGGGAGTGCGGGTTTTGCTGGTTCTTGTGCAAAAGCGATGTTCCCAAAAAACAAGCTCAAAATAGCCAATAAGCCAGCAATTCGAAACATTCTGTCCATTGTGTGCCTCCTGTTAAGGTTCGGTGAACTTATTCAATTATAGCATAGCAAAAACCCAATTAAAAATCAAGAAGTGGTACGTCGCCACTTCTCAGAAAAAATTCTTATGGAAAATTTTCTTTTCGCAAAATCAAATATGGTTCGAGCCGATGTTTTCAGTCAGGTTCTTTGGCAGTTTTTATCGGTGCGGCTCACTTCGACTTCGCTCAGTACAAGCCGCCGCCTTTCCGAATTTTCGCGGGGGGAATTCCTCGCCGCCGCAGGCGGCGAAAACCGTTCGAACTATTTTAAGAATACTGCACAATAGTGGACTTTTGACGCGCGGAGGCGTCAAAAGTCCACTATTGTGCACCCTGCAGGGCTCGAACCTGCGACCCCAGCAATGTGAATGCTGTGCTCTACCAACTGAGCTAAGGGTGCGAACCTGCTCCGCGGTTTTTTGCGCAAGAGTTTTATATCCCAAGTTTGTTGATTATTTTCTCGTGAGGCCCCTCAAACAAAACCCTGATAAAGCGGTCAAACATTCCATGGCGGTAGTCAAATTCATCTTTATCCATCAAGGTGAACCTGATCTCACAACCGGCTTCCGCTTCTAAACCTTGCAGAAAGCTGTTCAATTTTCTTTTGTTCACATCGTCAATCACCGCAAAAAGATCCGCCGGAGCTTCGTAAGCGCTCATGCCGCTGGTTCGGTTGAGAAATATGCCGGAGACTACCGCCAGCTTAACCCGGCCCAGCTTATTGATTTTCTTTACCAAACTGCCCCTTTCCGCCGGCGACGCTTTCAATATCAACGCCTGCAATTCGTTAAAAAATTCAAAACGCGGATTAAGCCGGTAGTTCTGCTTGGTTTTCTTCGGCTTTTTAAGTTTTAATTTCTTTTTGCTGCGGATCATGCTGTTTTTCGGCTTTTATAAACTAATCCCAACTCTTCAAGGTTTCCAATCTCTTTTTTGGTAACCCGATAAGTTTCCTGTATCCTTCTGGCCAGCTCTCCGACATTAAACTCATTCGGATAATTGCGAAATAAAAATTTCAGAATTTTAACCCTCGCGTGAGAATTGAACAAGTTATCAAGAATGTGCTTTGACATTGTTATACTATTTAAATTAAAATGGAGTATGGGTTAGTTGTGAACTTCAGTCGCTAGGATTGAAGTTTATAAAAAAGACCTAAAAAAAGCAACCGCGCAAAAATGGAAAAAATATCTTTACGGACAAAAACCAACGAAATAGTTCTCAAGGGCGCGCCGAATGACGGCCATATGGATATTTTTTCTTATGAAGAAATCGGAGCCAAAGCGGGACTTGGCAGTTTATACATAGTCGGCAACACCTCTGGTTCTGCTGACGACGCTTCCTATGTTGTCAACCTTATTTCCTCTTTGGCCAAACGCGAGTACTATCTTAATCCGGAACTAACGCCCAAAGAATCTTTCGCGGCAACCCTTAAAAAAATAAATGGGGTCGTTGAGGAGTTTTTTAAAAACAACAGCCTAAAAATGAATATCGGGGTTTTTGCCATTGCCGATGAAAATATTCTGATATCAAAACTGGGGAAGTTCAAAATTATTCTGGCCAGAGACGATAAAACCGTTGATGTGTTGAATAACATAGAACTTTTCAACAAAGAACACATTCAGGAAAAAGAATTTTCCAACATTCTCTCGGGAAAAGTAAAAACCGGCGACAAAATTTTGGCATACTACCCGAACAAGGCGGTCGTCACCCGTGAAAAATCCCTAAAGACGGACTTCCTCCACTTGAATACCGCCGACTTTAGTGAGAAAATAAATTCAATCAAGGGTACTAAGCCTAATTTCGGGTGCGCCATGGTTTGTATAAACATAGATGAGTTTAAAGAAGCTATCATGCCGGCGGTCAAGCCCAAAGTTAAAACCTACCATCCGCAGTCGCCAGCCGCAAAAGAACCTGCGGCTCCGTCTCCGGAAATGCTTGCGCCAAATCCCAAGCCAGTTTTGGCCAACAATCAAACAAAAGCCGACAACGCTTTAAATGCCCAAACCGCGCCAAATAATAATGCAAATAACTCTGATGAGATACCCCGCATCATTCCAACTGAATTCTCATCATGGAAAAAGCAAAATATCATGTCCCAACTTTTTAACAAACTGACATTCAGAGCCCGCAAACCATGGCTGAAGATTATCAGCGCGACTCTAGCCGCAGTAATTTTAATCGCAACCGCTTTGGTCTTAAGAACAACTATTTTCCCGTCCCCTGAAACTAAAGAATTAAGGCAAACCGTCAGTTCCGTTCAGGCCAATATAAAAGATGCCAAGAAGAAAATATCCGAGAATAATTATCAGGAGGCTCGCAGTCTGCTTTTGGCCTCTATCGCCAGTTTGGAAAATATCGACGGAGACGGCGAGCAAAACAATGTACCCTCTTTAAGGCAACAGGTGCTGGCCGAGTTGGACCAGATTGATGGCGCCAAAGAAGCGTCGCCAGTTTTAGTTTATGATGCGCCGACAGAGCTCGGCAAAGCCAAATTGATTTCTACGATGGACAATAACCTGTTCATCTGGACCGGCGATACGTCTTCGGACGGCCATTTGTTAAAAATAGATAATAACAGCTTAAGCAAAAAGTCCGATTTAAAAGACCAGGGTCCTTCAACCCTGCTGAATTCATCTGATACCGCCGTTTGGTCCGACAAAGATATGCAAAAAATATATGCCTTCAAAGACGATAAGATTGTCAATGAAATCAATCTAACCGCTCCGGCAAAGAATATTTATCTTTATCAGGACAACCTTTATATACTAAGCGCGGATGGCATCTCAAAGACAACCGATGCCACCCACGGCAATACCAAAGCAAAAAACTGGCTGGCAAACGGCGTGGCCCTGCCGAATGATCCAATCATGATGTTGGTAGACGGCAATGTGTATGTTTTCTCCGTTTCGGGGATTATGACGACTTATTACAAAGGCGAGAAGTCAAAAGAAGCGCAAACTAATCTAGCTTTAAACAAGGACTACGTCGCCGCTTCTTGGCCGGATTCAAAATATATTTTTCTTTTAGACAAAAATCTAGGCCGCATATATAAGATCAGCAAAGAAAACGGCTCTCTTGAGTCCACGGTTAAAATTGGAAGCGCCGAACCTATAATGGATGCTTCCGCGGGTAATGACGATAGTGTTTATTTCATAACAAGCAATAACAAGGTCTGGAAAATATCTTTTTAGAACTCTCCGGCAATAAAAACAGAGCCCCGATAGCATAGGGGCCTTTCTGTTTTTATTGTCCTCTGGATTTAGCCGATTTCGAGTTCTTACTTGAGTTCGACAACCGCTCCCGCTTCTTCTAGCTTCTTCTTCATCTCATCGGCTTCGGCCTTCTTTACTCCTTCTTTTACCGTGACCGGAACTTTGTCGGTCATATCTTTGACTTCTTTAAGTCCTTGGCCGGTTAGCTCGCGCAAAACCTTAATGACCTGTATCTTAGTTGAACCGGCGTCCTTCAAAATAATATTGAAGGAGTCCTTTTCTTCCACCGCTTCCGCTTGTCCTAAGCTTGTCGAAGGGGCTGAAGCCGCAAACGCGGCGGCTGATACGCCAAACTTTTCCTCCAACGCCTTGACCAAGTCGTTTAACTCGGCCACAGACATTTTTTCCAACTGCTGTATAAATTGATCTTTGTCCATAATTTTTAGTTCGAAAGTCAAAAATCAAAATGCAAAATTACAATTCAAAATTTTAAATTTTTCATTTCACCTTTGACTTTTGCCTTTTACGTTTTAAATTTACTGAATGCTTGACGATTGTTTTTCCGAAATCTGCCTTAAAACAATCGCCATCGCCGTAAGCGGGTACTTCATCATTCCCAACAACCGCCCTAGGAGCATCTCGCGTGACGGCATCATGGCCATTTCTTTAAACTTAATCCCGTCAACAAACTTACCTTCAAAAATTGCTCCAAAGAACTGCAGAACTGGGTTTTTCTTTGCAAATTCGTATACTTTCTTGGATACGGAATAGGCATCGCCCTGTCCCACTACCAATCCCACCGAACCGGATACACCGTAAATATCCACCCCGTCATATTTGCCGGCCTTAAGCGCCTTGTCAATCAGAGTTTTTTTGGTAACCAAATATTCTGACTCGATCCCGCGCAAAGCACGCTTTAACTCCTGCATTTGGGCTACGGACAATCCTTTCTCTCCCGCTCTGGAAAATGTGGTAAATATCGTGATACTCGCCTTCGGCATTTTGGCTTTAAGCCCTGTAAGTTCCTGAATTTTTTGCTGTTTGCTTTTCATGTTTTTACAATAAAAAACCGCGTATTTACCGCAGACATCGACCAACACCAAAAACAATTTGGGGTTATACCTCGGGGCAATTAATGCCCTGTCTACGGCTGATAATTTAATCTAGCAAAAAGTCCAAACAATGTCAATCAGCGTCCCGTATTACAGGCCTTGTGAAAAGCAAACATGGGCTTCGTTTTTATTGCCGGAGAGTTCTTAGAATCCTAAATATTTGCGGCGGTTGGCCAGATGTTCCGCCGCAGTTTTGGCGTAAATAATCCGGCCATCGTCGCGGGCAGAAAGGTAATAAAGATAATCGCTGGGTTGAGGATTTAAGGCCGCTTGGATGGCTTTTAATCCGGGATTGGATATCGGTCCGGCAGGCAGGCCAACGCGCGTATATGTATTATATGCCGAATCAATTTGAATCTCTTGAACAAGATTAATCTGCGTTACATCGCAATCTCTCATAAACCGCGCGATAACGGCGCGTCTTAGACATGCTCCGTACGCCACCGTAGCATCAATCTGCAGAGGCATTTTTAACTCCAATCTTTTTTCAATAATGCCGGCAATAAGATGCATATCATTTTCTGTTTTTGCCTCTTTCTCCAGCATTGACGCAATAACCAGCTCATCTTGGTTTATCGCGTCAATTTTCTCGTCAAAATTCTCCCCCATT